>SYKU01000233.1 GCA_005808865.1 Acidobacteriota bacterium | reverse complement strand
CCAAACGGTGCTCCGTCTTGCCTTGGCGGGTCCATCCCTCTAAGGTCTTCATCTCTTCGTCGCTGAGCTGAAATTTCGCGGACTTTCGGCGCATGACTCAACATACAGTAGTACCAGAACTAATGCAACTAGACACTAGTTCCTTCGGCACGGGGATGGCGGCGATCGTGATCTGCGCGCGTTTGTGCTCGTGATACTCGATCATGCTCGCGATGTTCATGCGGTAGATATGATCGGCGCCGAATATAGCGACGACGTGCGGATCCGACTGTTCGATCAGGTTGACGTTCTGAAAAATCGCATCTGCCGTTCCCTGGTACCAGGTTTCGCCTGCGGACCGCATCTGGGCGGGAACGGGAATGATGAAGTGACTCTTCAGCATGCTCCCGAAGCGCCAGCCTTCGCTCAGGTGCTGCAGGAGGGACTGGCTCTTGAACTGGGTGAGCACGTATACGGAATAGATCCCGGAGTTGATGAAGTTGCTCAGAACGAAGTCCACAATCCGGTACTTCCCGCCGAACGGAACCGCCGGCTTCGCGCGCTCCTTCGTCAACGGATAAAGCCGGGTTCCTTTACCTCCGGCGAGCACGAGGCCAAGCACGCGAAGTCTCATAGTGTCGAGGGTGTTATTTCAAATGCTACCAAGGCCACATTGTTGCAGCAGAACGCCCGGGATGCAAGAGCGAAAATTGTCCAATGCGAAATGAGTCTGAGGAGGAGTTCGTTTGCAATGCGGAGTGAGCCTGATACCAAAGCGAGTATGCCGCGGATGAATAACCTCACGAATGGAGACGTTAGAACGGCTCAAGCTAGCCGGGATGGAATCGTTCCTCGAGACGCACCAGCACGTCCATTGTACCGGACCGGTGCGGGAATCAGTGTACAAGCTGATCGAGCACGTCTTGAAGGCGCAGGAGAAACTCCATTTTCAGGGAGCCTCACTTCAGCGGGGCGGAATCGCGACCCTTCCGGAGACCGTCAACTGAAGCGGAATTGCGACTGATCGAGCCGATGTCGACGGTCTCGCCCGTTCGGCTGATGGCTTGGAAGTGAAGCACATCCCGATCGATTTCCATTACCGCGAAGGAATTGTCCCGGTCGAATGCCTTTGCCGTCAGACCTGTCTTGCGGATGTTTTTTTTTCGCAGTTTCGCGGAGCCGCCGATCACGAAATAGTGAATGCCTCGCTGCGGTTCGATGCGTTCGTAGAAGTGGTCGTGGCCGGAAAGGACCACCGACACGCCATACTTGACGAACAACGGCTCCAGCACCGCTCGCAGCGCCAGATCGGAGCCATGCCGCGCCCCGGAGGAGTAAATCGGGTGGTGAAAATAGACGATCTTCCAGTCGCCCGCCGAGCCGGAGAGCTCCCTCTCGATCCATTCCAGTTGCCGTTTGTCCACCGCGGTGCTGTCGAGGGCGAAAAAGCGGATCCCTTCGCTCGGCTTGAATGTGTAGTAACGGAGGCCGTCCATGTTAAACGGCTTGTAGGAAATCTGAGTGGGAGAGTCGTGATTGCCGAGCGCAGCGCGAAACTTCACTCCAGAGTCGAGCAATGCCTTGTAGGGCAACTCGAACTTCTTCTGGAAATCCTTCGGTTTATGCCTGCCATAAATGTTATCTCCCAACATCAAAACGGTCATGAAGCCAAGGGTTTTGTGATACTGGCCGAGCAGAGCGCCGATCTGGTGTTGCCGCTTTCCGCCAGTCCCGCTGTCCCCGACGACGGCGAAGCGAAAAGAGCCCTCCCGATTCGGAAGCTCCTGAGCCCAGGCCCCGAAACTGAAGGAAATGAGAATCGCAACCACTGCGGCGAGCTTCATTCTGTTAGTATCGCCCCTTGGGCGGCTGAGATACACTATCGGTATGCGTGAATCCGGCTCGTGATGATGTCACGTATCTTTCCCTGGAGAGTCGTGCCACCGACAGTCCGAATTTTCGCGTTGATGTTTACCGGCTTAGTGTTCGCGGGGATCTCCGCGGCCGAGGGTCCCGGGACGCCGCCGTCGACCCGGGCGGAGGAAATCGAGCGGGCGCGCACCGTCAAGGCCGCGTCGTTGCGCCCGGACGAGGTCTCGAAGGGCGAGCGTTTTCTTCGCGACTTGAAGCAGAAGAAATGGCTGGAACGTCTGACCGGAGGGTACAACGGATTCCAGATGAAGGTCGGAAACATGGTAACCGGCGGCGGATTCGCCATCGGACCCGCATATTCGCGTGAAGATCTCCTCGGCGGGAACATGACGTTTCGTGCGTCCGCTCAGGTATCCAGCCGGGCCTTCACCAAGTACGAAGCCGAAGCGGCGCTCCCCAAGGTCTGGGGCAATCGCCTGGCTTTCACCCTGGCCGGGGCGCATCGGAATTACGCCGGACTCAACTACTTTGGACCCGGACCCGGGTCCTTGCGCCGTAATCGCACCAACTACCGCCTGGAGGATACCTCCGTTGATGGCATTGGCGTTCTCAGTCCCGCTCGTTACGTGAAGTTGGGTGGATCCGTCGGGGGCCTTTGGGTCAACGTTGGCGCCGGAAACGACTCCCGCTTCGCTTCAACCGAACGGGTTTTCGCGCCGGCGAGTTTACCCGGCCTCGACCGGCAGACCAACCATCTCAGGACCGGCGTGTTTGGCCAGTTCGACTACCGCGATAATCCGGACGGTCCAAAAGCGGGAGGGAACTACGTCCTTCAGTATTCCTGGTATACAGACCGCGGGCTTAGGATTTTCGGGTTCCGCCGCATGGACATCGATGTCCAACAGTACATCCCCTTCCTGGTCAAGACTCATCGCATCGCGCTGCGAGGACTCGCGACCTTCACCGAGTCCGACGGGCAACAGACCACGCCGTTCTACTTGCAGCCCGTTCTCGGCGGATCGGATGATCTGCGGGGCTTTCGCCAATTTCGCTTCAGCGACCGCAGTAAGGTCGTCTACAACGCGGAGTACCAATGGGAAGTTTTCGCCGGTTTGGACGCCGCGTTGTTTTTCGACGCTGGCAAGGTAATGCCGCGCCGTTCTCTACTCGCGTTCTCGCAGCTTGAAACCAGCGCGGGCTTCGGCTTGCGTTTCAACGTCAGAAACGCCACATTCATCCGGGTCGACGCCGGGTTCAGCCACGAAGGTTTCCAGGTTTGGTTCAAGTTCAGACCCGCTTTCAGTTCGCGTCGTTTCGGGACTACCACGGGCCAGCCGGTCTATTAGAATGAGAATCCCCGGAAAATTTGCTTTGTTGCTTTCGGTTGTGGCCGCCGCTAACGCTCAGCGTTTTTATCCGGACGACCCGCTGGAATTCGAGCCTGCTCCCCGTCCGGTCAAAGACATCAGGAACCGTAAGCTCAGCGACTATTTCGATTTGCTGAACAATCAGTTCAGGCGCGCGGGCGAGCGTCAGCCGGAGACGGGTCCTCCAATCCGGGCAAGAGGAGTGAATACGATCGGCGAACCGTTGCAGGGAGCGTGGTGGATGAAGCGGCATTACTACGGAAAGATGACGGCCGTCGACCTAAAGCGCCTTCCTGGATCTGAGACTCTGCCCTCGACGGACGGTAAGTGGACCGTGGTGTCTGCCAAAAACGAGGGCGTAACTCCTGGATTCGTAATAGTGGACCGGAACAACCGGCGATTCTTCCTCAAGTTCGACCCGCTCTCGCATCCGGAGATGGCTACGTCCGCCGACGCCATCTCCTCGAGATTCTTCCGCGCCATGGGTTACCATGTTCCGGACAACAACATCGTCTACTTCGGCGCGGACCAGTTGGCGCTCGGGGAGGATGTGACCGTCGCCGGCAGGAACGGCAGGCCGCGAGAAATGACGCGGCGCGACGTTCTCGAGATTCTCCTCAAGGTTCCGCGGCGGCCCGATGGACGATACCGCGCGACCGCGTCCTTGACGCTGCCGGGCAACGTAGTGGGTCCACCGCGCTACTCAGGCACCCGCACCGACGACCCCAACGACATTGTCCCCCACGAGCACCGCCGGGATCAGAGGGCGCTCCATGTCGTGGATGCCTGGATCGCGCACGACGACTCCCGCGCGATCAACAATCTCGATACCGTGGTCACGGAGGAGGGCCGTACCTTCATCCGGCACTATCAACTCGATTTCGGCTCCACGCTCGGAAGCGGCACGCAGCGGGCGAACAGCCCGCGCTCCGGAGCTTACTCATTCGGTTGGCGCGGTTCCGCCCGGCAGCTCTTTTCCCTCGGACTCTTGCCGCCTTATTGGGCGTTCGCGGAATACCCGCATTTTCCGTCCATCGGAATGATTGAGTGGAAGGTTTTCCATCCCGAGCGCTGGTTGCCGGAGTATCCGAATCCCGCGTTCCTGAACCGGCTTCCGGACGACGAATTCTGGGGCGCGAAACTGGTAACCGCGTTTACAGACCAGGAGATTCGCGAGATCGTCTCAATGGGACAGTTGTCGGACAAGAAAGCGGAAGACTGGCTGGTCGAGTGTCTCGTGAAGCGGCGCGATAAGATTGGCCGCGCTTACTTTTCAAAACTGCTCCCGCTCGACAAGTTCGCCGTCGCGAATGGAGAGATCGAGTGGGAGGATTTGGGAGCCAGGCTAAACTACCTCCCGGCCGCGGACGTTAGTCTGCAATGGTCTTCCTTCGACAACGCCACCGGCGCCAGGGCGCCCATTTTCGGTTCGACTTCGAAGCGGCTCCCGTCAGTTGCCGGCGAATACTCCTGCCTGACGATTCAAGACCGGCGGAAGCCATCGCATACGATCGATGTGTTTGTGCGGCACGGCGGCTCCCCGCGAGTCGTCGGGCTGGACCGGTTCTGGTAAAGCGCACGCCAGACGTAAGGCCGCACCCGCGGATCGCGCCTTTCAGGACAGCTTGGCAGGCAGTCTGGCCCTACAGATGCTTCTCGATAATCTTGTCGATGATCCCGTACTCGCACGCCTGGGGCGCTTCCATGATGAAATCCCGTTCCACGTCACGCTGCAGACGCTCGATCGGCTGTCCCGTGTGTTTCGCCAGTATTTCGTTCGTGATCTCGCGCATCCTCAAAATCTCGCGCGCCTGAATATCGATGTCTGTCGCCTGCCCGGAAAGCCCGCTCAGTGACGGCTGGTGAATCAGTATCCGCGCGTTCGGGAGCGCAAACCGTTTCCCCTTGGTCCCCGCGGTAAGCAGCAATGCGCCCATCGATGCCGCCTGCCCTACGCAAATCGTGCTCACGTCGGGGCGTATGAACTGCATCGTGTCGTAAATCGCCAGGCCGGCCGTGATCGATCCTCCCGGCGAATTGATGTAAAGCGAAATGTCCTTTTCCGGGTCTTCGGCTTCCAGAAATAACATCTGAGCGGTCACCAGATTGGCCACCATATCGTCGATCGGCGTGCCAATAAAAATGATATTGTCTTTCAGCAGGCGCGAATAGATGTCGTAGGCGCGCTCGCCCCGGCTGGTCTGCTCCACTACCATCGGAACCAATGCCATGGAGTCTCCTTATGCGGTCTCGGCGGACGCGGCGGACGGCTCTTCAGCCGTCTTCGTCGCGTGCTCGAACAGGAAATTGAGTGTCTTCTCGGTCTGGATATGCGAGGCGATCCGTCCCAGCGTGCCGTCCTTCTCGAACCGGATCTTCAGCGCCGCTACCGGTTCGCGCTGCTGACGGGCGAGGCGATCCACTTCGCGGTCCACTTCATCCCGCATCGCGTGAATCGACTCGCGCTCCGACACCTTGCTTAGCAGAAGCGACGCTTTCACCTCACGAACCGCCCGGCCCCGCTCCTGCTCGTCCTTCAGCACCTTTGACCAGTCAAGCGAGAGCTTGCTGACGTCCACTCCCTGCGCCACCATCCCCTGAAGCGTCTGCTCCACCCGGTTGCGAACCTGATGCTCGATAAAGACTTCAGGAACTGGAAACTCATGCAGGTCGACAAGCGATTCCACCAGTGAGTTCTTCGCTCTCCGCTGGTTTTCGTGCTCGCGCTCGGCGTAGATCGACTTTCGAATCGCCTCCCGCAATTCCCCAAGGTCGCGGAAGTCGCCCAAATCCTGAGCGAATTCGTCGTTCAGATCCGGCAATTCCTTGCGCCTTATGCCTTTTACGGAAGCGCGAAAACTGACGGTCTTGCCCGCGAGCTTTTCCGAAACGTAATTTTCGGGGTAAGTGACGTCGAACGATTTTCCCTCGCCCGGCGTCAGGCCAGCCAAATTCTCGGAGAACTCTGGCAGCGTTCCAGTGTCGCCCAGTTGCAGCGTCATCTCCTCCTGCTTCACCGGTTCGCCGCCTGTCCCGCCAGTGCTCTCGAGCGAAATCACGGCGTAATCGCCATTCTCCAGAGGACGCGGGTCCACATTTGCGAAATTCGCCTTCTGCTCTCGAAGTTGCTCAATACGGCCGTCGATATCGGTCTCGGCGACAGAGGGCTCGCTGTATGCCACCGTCAGCCCTCGGTATTCCTTCATCTCGATTTCAGGCGCAACCTCGAACTCCGCCTTGAAGTGCAAAGGCTCGCCTTCGTGAAAGTGGATGTCGGTGATAGTTGGGTCGCCTACCATCCGCAGTTCTTCCTGCTTCAGTTCCTTATCGAAGAACCGCGGCACAAGGGCCTCGACCACCTGCTTGCGGATCTCGGTGGCGAACTGTCCGCGGATAATACTGACGGGCGCTTTGCCCGGGCGGAAACCGGGAAGCCTTGCGCGTTTCTGAATGGACTCGATCGCGCGGCCGGTCTCGGCCTCCACTTCCGCGACGGGAACGGAGACTTCGAGAGCGTGCTTACAACCTTCTAGAAAAGCCAATCGGGATTCACCTCGGAAGAGATTCCTTTTTTATCATAACACTGCGGAAATGCCGGGAATCATAATCCGCCGCATGAGGGACAATGGGAAGATGAAGAAATTGCTAGTCCCTCTAGTTCTTGGCGCGGGCCTATTAAATGCCGGCGCGGCGCCCACGAAAAGCTCCCAGCGTCTCGCCGATGCGGCCACTGTCTTTACCGAAATCATGGGCGCGCCGGATCGGTCGATCCCCCAGGATCTGATCGACAGAGCCCATTGCGTTGTTATTGTACCCGGTCTCAAGAAGGCCGCCCTCGGTTTTGGCGGCAGGTTCGGTAAGGGTTTCGTTGTCTGCCGCAGGTCCGGGGCCGGCTGGGGGGCTCCCGCGGCTATTCGCGTCGAAGGCGGCAGCGCCGGTTTCCAGATCGGCGTCTCGTCCTCCGATGTCGTCATGCTTGTCATGAACAAGCGGGGAATGGAAAAGCTCCTCGGCAGCAAATTCACCATTGGCGCGGACGCCCAGGCAGCGGCCGGTCCGGTGGGCCGTGCGGCTACGGCCGCAACCGACGCGATGCTTTCGGCCGAGATTCTATCGTGGTCCCGCTCGCGAGGCGCCTTTGCCGGAGTTTCGCTCGACGGCTCCACGCTTCGACAGGACGTTGACGAGAACAAGGAGATCTACGGCAAGCCGCTTGAAAACCGGGAAGTGATAGGCAAGGACGTGAAGACGCCGCAGGCGGCGGCCAAGCTGATCGCCGCGCTCAACAAGCACTCGATGAGATCGGGAAAGTAGCGGACAAGTGCCCCGGCTGCGGCTTAATGCGAAGACCCTCGCGTACCTGCTGAAGCAGACGCTGCTCTCCGCCGTCAACGACGGGTGCTTCGCCGCCGCAAAGGGAGCCGCATACTCGGCTTTGCTTGCGTTCTTCCCCGTGCTTACTTCGATCGCCACCGTACTGGTGCAGACGCGCGCCGAGTTTGTGTCCGGGGCTATTGCGCAGTTCCTCTTCGATGTGGTCCCGCCCGGAACCGAGGACCTCGTCCGCCGGCCTTTTGAGATGCGGACCTCGCGTCCCGGGCTTCTTATTTCGATCGCCGCGGCACTGGCTCTTTGGGCCGCCGCGGGTGTCATCAAGAGCTTGATAAACGGCTTCAATACGACCTATCGCGTGCCGCGCAGCCGCTCCTTCTGGCGCGAGTCCGGCGTCGCGATTCTCCTGGTGCTGTGGACGATACTGCCCTTGCTCGCCGCGAGCCTGCTCATCGTCTTCGGACAGTGGATCGATAGCCGTCTCGTTGGCGCGCCAGCGTTCTGGTGGCGTATCCTGAGCCAGACCGCGCGCTACCTGCTGGCTTTCGGGGCCACGGTGATCATCACGGCCGTGCTGTACTACTTCGGACCCTACCGCACGCAGCGCTGGACCTACGTCTGGCGGGGTGCCGTTTTCGCCACCGTGCTCTGGCTCCTCGCGACGGGAGGATTCGCCTGGTATGTCCGGAATTTGGCGAGCTACAACGTTCTCTACGGAAGCCTGTGGACCGGCATAGCAATGCTGGTATGGATGTACCTGATCGCGGCTATCGCACTGATCGGTTGTGCGTTCAACGCCGAATACGAGCGTATGGCGGGGTAGGCCCCCAAGCTGGCGCTTTTGCGCCACCATCATCCTCGCCAGATCGCGAAAGTCTTCCTCGAAGGGCGCGGTGAATATCGATGGTAGCGTTGCGCGGAGCTTCGCTGGTTGCAAAGGCACCAGCGGCTTCAGGATGCGCCGCGCACGGCGCTTCGGCAGAGACTGCGCTGCGCACGCCTGATCCCTTGCCGGCTACCCCTTCGGCTTATACGCTATACAGTCAATTTCCACCTTCATCTGCGGCACGGCGAACTTCGCTTCCACCGTCGTTCTCGCCGGCTTCGCATCGCCGAAGAATTCCGCATAAACTTCGTTCATCGCCGCGAAATCGCCGCCATCCTTCAGAAACACCGAACACTTCACGACATCCTGCATGGTGGCTCCGCAGGCTTCGAGAATCGCCTTGATGTTATTCATCACGAGGCGCGTCTCATGCTCGATCGTTCCGAACGACATCTGATTCGTCGCCGGATCGTTCGGTCCCTGCCCCGCCACGAAGATAAAATCGCCCGCGCGAACTGCCGGTGAGTAAGGGCCGCGCGGTTTCGGCGTACCCGCGGGATGAATTCTCTCGATCATGATTAGTGTCCTTCCGCTTCCAGAAATCTTTCCGCTTCTATCGCGGCCATGCATCCCGCGCCTGACGCCGTAATCGCCTGCCTGTAAGTCCGGTCCTGGACGTCGCCGGCGTGAAAAACGCCCTTCACGGTCGTGCGCGCCCCGCCCTTCGACAGGATATAGCCGTCTGGGTCGGTCTCAATCTGACCTTTGAATACCGCCGTGTTTGGAATGTGTCCGATTGCGACGAAGAATCCGTCCACTTCCTGGTTCCAGACTTCACCCGTCACGATGTTCTTCAGCCTTGCTCCGGTCACCGTGTTCTTCGAGACGTCGAAAATTTCCTCGACCACCGTGTTGGTCAGGAACTTGATCTTCGGATTGGCGTGCGCGCGATCGAGCATGATCTTCGATGCGCGAAACTGCTCCCGGCGGTGAATGAGAACAACTTCCGAACCGAAGCGCGATAGGAAATTCGCCTCCTCCATCGCTGAGTCGCCACCGCCGATCACCATGATCTTCCGGCCTCTGTAAAAGAAGCCGTCGCAGGTTGCGCAGGAGCTGACTCCGTGGCCGATCAGCTTCTGTTCAGATTCAAGGCCGATCCATCGCGCCGACGCGCCCGACGCCACAATCAGCGATCGCGTTTCAACGGTTTCGCCTTCAATATTGAGTTTGAATGGCCGCGCCGAGAGATCCGCATCGAGCAGGTCCCCGCTGACGTATTCGGCGCCGAAGCCCTGCGCCTGCTTTTTCATGTTCTCGACAAGTTCCGGCCCCTGGATTCCTTCGGGAAATCCCGGGAAATTCTCAACCAGAGTTGTGAGCGAAAGCTGCCCACCCGCTTCCTTTCCCGCTATGACAAGGGGTTTCAGATTCGCCCGCGCGGCATAGATCGCCGCTGTGTTTCCGGCGCAGCCGGAGCCTACGATCACAACATTGTGCATGAATTTCCAAAGTAACACGAACCGCCGCCGGCTTGTATCGAGTGAGTCCGGTGAACTATGCTCGATTCGTGCGAGCGCTGGTTTTTCTCCTTCTTGTTGGTCTCTGTCTTCATGCGCGTGAACCGATCCCGGAGGACCGCGGCGCGGCGGGTCTGTGGCAATCCCTCAAGCGGCTCAACAATAACGTCAGAGCCATGCACATCACCGCGCATCCGGACGACGAAGATGGCGGCACGATCACTCTCCTGAGCCGCGGCATGGGTGTCGAGATGACCCTTCTGTGCCTCAATCGCGGGGAATCCGGGGCGAACCTCGTTACCGGCGATTTTTTCGACGGTCTCGGTGCGCTTCGAACCGTCGAGTTGTTGAAGGCCTCCGAGTATTACGGCGTCAAGGTGCGATTCACCCGTTTTATCGACTACGGATTCTCGAAGAACGTCAATGAAACTTTTCGCAACTGGAATCGCGAGGAGGTGCTTGGAGACGCGGTCCGCATCATCCGCACGGAGAAGCCCCACGTGCTTATCTCGCGCTGGCAGGGCACGCCGCGCGACGGGCACGGCAACCACGAAGCGGCGGGCGCGATAGCGCAACTCGCCTTCCATGCCGCCGGCGACCCGAAGCGCTTTCCGGAGCAGATCGCTCAGGGCCTCGCCGCATGGCAGCCGCAGAAGCTGTATTCGGACAATCGGCGTGAAGGCGACGACTGGACTATCCGCGTGGATTCAGGCGTCTACGATCCGGTGATTGGCCGCAGCTACGCCCAAATTGCCCGCGACGGACTTCGCAACCAGCGTTCCCAGGGCGCGGGCTCGTCGATCTCCCGGCCAGGTCCGTCCGTCAGCTATTACAAGTTGCTCGCGTCGAGAGTGGGTGACGTCGCGAAGGAAACCGACTTCTTTGAACGCGTAACCACCGAATCGCATCCCGAAATCGCGCGTCACGCTGCCGCGGCGCGCCGGGTCTTCTCCGCGAACGCCCCCGCACTAAGCGTGCCCCATTTGGAAGCAGGACTCGCCGCTGCCCGCGCAAGTGGACTGATTGCCAAAGCGCGTCAGTTCGAGACAGCGTTGCAACAAGCGTTGGGGATTTCCCTTGAAGCGCTGGTCGAACCGGAGAATCCGCCCACCGGCCCTTTCGCTGATTTCCGCGGCTACCAAACTTTCGGCGTCGCGACGCCGGGACAGACTTTTTGGGTGAAGGCAGCCCTGCATGAACAGGGCGCGGGCAAAGTCGCTCTGCGAAAGATCGAACTCAGCGTCCCCAAAGGCTGGACAGTGAAGCCCCTGCCGGATCATCGGTTCGAAGTATCCGTCCCCATCGACGCGGTGCCCGGCAAAGCCTATTGGAAGCGCGGATCGGTACAGGAAACGTCCTACCAGATCGTTGTCCCGGAGCTATTCTCAATGCCTCTCCCGCCCGCGCCCGTCGTGGCGAAAGCCACCTATCTGGTCGATGGGACCGAGGCCGTGGTCGAAAGCGCGGCCGAAACCAGCTTCATCGATTCGATCGGCGTACAGCATCGCCGCACGCTCGTCACTGGCCCGCCCGTCTCACTGCGGACCGGCGCTGAATGGGGCATGCTGCCGTTGGGACGCACGGAATCCGCGCTCACGGTTACGGTTCGGAATCACGTTAACGGCCCGAGCGAGGGCAGCATCCGTCTGGAAGCTCCGCAGGGGTGGCGCACCGATCCCGCCGCCCTCCCCTACTCGTTTTCGAAGGAAAACGAAGAAGCCATCGTGAGCTTCAAGGCGATCGCTCCCGCGCTCACCGGTACGCGCCCCTTCCCCCTTCGGGCGATGGCCACATGGCAGGGCCGCGAATACCGGGAGAGTTTCGAAGCCTACACGCAGCCGGGTCTCGAGACCGTCTACCTCTCGCACCCCGCTACCCGGCAGATCCGCTCGATCGATGTGAAGGTCGCGCCCGGACTGCGCGCCGGATACGTCATGGGCACCGGCGATGAGGTACCCGAAGGACTGCGGCAGCTCGGTATTCCCGTTGATATGCTCGATAGCGCAGCGCTGGCTTCCGGCGACCTTTCGAAATATTCGACGATCCTGCTTGGCATCCGCGCCTACGCCGCCCGGCAGGACGTGAAAACGTACAATCCCCGCCTGCTCGATTACGTCAAACGGGGCGGCGTGCTCGTGGTGCAATACAACACGCAGGAGTACGACAAGAACTACGGCCCTTATCCTTATTCGATGACGCGCTCGGCCGAGGAGATCAGCGAGGAAGACGCGCCGGTCGAAATGCTCGACCCCAACGATCCTGTGTTCCAGTCGCCAAATCGGATCACGTCGAAGGATTTCGACGGTTGGGTGGAGCAGCGCGGATCGAAGTTCATGACCACGTGGGACCCGCGCTTCAAGGCTCTGCTCGCGAGTAACGACACGGGCCAAAAACCGCAGCGCGGCGGTTGGCTGGCAGCGCGCCATGGCGAAGGCTTGTACATTTATTGCGCCTATGCCTGGTATCGGCAGTTGCCGTATGCGGTCCCGGGAGCCACCCGGATCTTCGCGAATCTCGTTTCGCTTGGGGCGAAAGATGCTTCCTGGCGAAAGTAGTAAAGTATCAGGTATGAAAACTGCGCTTCTTTGCCTCTTCGCGCTCTCCGCCGACGCGCAGGCCGCCGTGGGCGTGCGCGTCATTCTTGTGCTGACCGATAAGACGCCAGCATGACACACCGCATCCGTGCCGCCGGCGCTGTGATTCTGAGTGGCAAAAGGAGCGTACAATGGTCCACACGCTGGTGTCGCATCGTGGCGGCCTGCGGATGCAAAGCGACCTTAGACCTCGCCGAGCCCCGACAAGGGGGAGACACCTCGGCAAGCTCCTCGGCAAGCTCCTCGGCAAGCACGTCTGCGGAGGCTCGAGACATGCGCGCGTTACTACCGATTTTGCTGGCCATGCCGATGTGGGCCGCCCCGGCCCTTTCCCACCCCCCCCAAGCGATATTCATCGAGCAACAACAGCACCCCGGGAGTTCGGTTCGAGATCCTTCAGTCCCAACTCGCCGCCAAGTGGACGTTCCGACTAGATCGCTACACCGGGCGAATCTATCAACTGGTGAGAACCAAGGACGACGACAACGCGTGGGAAGAAATGATCGTTCGTGGCCGCCTTCCAGTATTGCGGCCACTCGCCCGAGATTCCAGTTGTTCACTTCCGGTCTCGCAGCGCGCTACACCTTCCTCATTGACGGCGACACGGGCAAGACTTGGCAAATGGTCACGTCCAAGGTCAAGATGCCGGATGAGACTGAGCAAGAGATCAACTTGTGGCAGCCGTTCCAAGAATGAGAGAATCCGTGCCGCGTTTCGACAGTGTGGCTGTGAACCAAGTTTAACCTTCAGATGCCGAGAACGATATCATGTCTTACGACGAATACGATGCAGCACGCGATCAATGGGTGGAAGAGCTTTACAAGGAACAGAAGGCAGAGGCCATCTCCGAATTCACCAAGGCGCGGATGCATTCATACTTCTTGGCCAATCCAACGCTGGCCGCAGGCCCTCTCCGCGCGCTATCCGATGCAAGGAACCTGTTTCAAGCTGGCTTCAATACCGCAGCGTTCGTGTCCGCGCATATCGCTACAGAGACTGGGATCAGAGCCGTTGTACCTGGATTATGCATGGGAACGCGACTCGGCGCACCGGTATGGTGAGCGGTGGCGCGGGTGCCGATTGACTGGGCTGAAGCTGCTCTGATCGTCTCTTTTTAGTAAGTCACGAACATCTCTGTCTCCCCTTTTCCTG
>SYKU01000232.1 GCA_005808865.1 Acidobacteriota bacterium | reverse complement strand
GCCGCCCAAAGCCGCAGGCTCGCCTCATTCAAATGAGGACGGATCCGCTCAAATTTCTCCGCGAGCGATACGCCAAGGCGGGCCACTCCCTAGGCATACCACAAACGCCTCAATCGTTCAACTTATTATTGCTAGACGCCTAACCTCACAGGGGAAAGCGCGGCCGGAGGCGCATCCTCGCTGGTGGAACGGTTGCCGATAGGCGAGAATCGAAGATGAAAGGACGCAGAAGCATGGAGGTCAATCATGAAACATGATCTTGCGGCCGCTGAAAACTCACCAGCATCTCGTTTCCTTTCCCATGCCCCCGGCGAACTGACCCATGGACGTCTGGTCCGGCTTGGCGAGGGCGTCGGTAAAGTCGTCTATGCGTCGCAAAACTGGGTAGTGAAGCGTGACCGGTCGCCCTCGGAAATCCTCGCGTTGATCGCGCTCTGGAAGTCCATAAGGAAGATTGAGCACCTCCTTCCCGGCCGCCTCGGAGAGCGATTGCTCGAAAAGCCATCGCGCCAGATTCGACTGCTGCGCGTGCTGGTCCAGGGCTTCACGCTGGTTGTTCCCCGGGGCGTGTGGTTCGCCTCTCACATCGGCGAGATGTGGAGAGTGCATCGCTCGCGCGATGAGCGCGGGGAAATCCTGGCCCGCTCGCGGCTGGCGGGCGAGTTCCTCACGCCGGAGCGCATCCAGTTTCCTCCGGTTCGAGTCAAGGTTGGCGGATGGCCCGGATGGCTGACGGTGTCCGAGGCAACTGAACGCGTCGAAGCAACGCTCCACCAGCGGTTGCTCGACCTCGCTCGCGCCAGGCGCTTCGAGGAACTGGAATCGTGGCTCGACCGGTTTCTTGAGCTTCGTCCGGAAGGCTGGCGCCGGGGCGTCTTCTCGATAGACTCGCACCTCAAGAACTTCGGTGTTCATGAGAATCGAATCGTTCTCATTGATGCGGGCGGCCTGACCGACGATTGGGCGGAAATCGAGAGCCGTCTTACGTTCGAGGAAGTTGTCAAGGAGCCGCATATACAGCTTGGCCTTGGCGCTGCTCTTGGCGCGCGCCCGGACATCGCGGACCGCTTCAACAAGCGCTGGAAGGCTCTTGTCAATCGCTCCGAGGTGCGGCGCCACTGGCCCGCGAACGGAAGTTGAGGAAGGGGCCCGGTCCTTCAGATACACCGCCGAAGTCGATTTCCGGTCTTCCGCCCTGGACGGCGAAGTCTTTCCTGCCCGCTCAAGGCCTGGCTCCGGCGCCGGTCGGGCCAGGCTTCCTGACTCAACTCATAGACAAGACCCGTCCGTGACTCCGCAATGTAGGACAGAGCGGCGTCGACATACGCTCTCATCGGCGCTTTCGGTGTCCGGCGTAATACGGCGCTCATCGCACGGGCGGCCGAAAATGCCTGGTGTATCCGGCCCTACTGCTTCTCTCCAATGCAGTACAAATGTCCGGCGGTTCGGATGAAGATCCGGCCGTCTGAAACTGCAGGGGAACTCAGCGTGTACTCGCTGAAATCATTCTCCGCCAGCACCTCGAACTTGGGACCTGCTCTATACACCGTGGTCAGGCCTTCTTCGTTCGTGACGTAGATCCTTCCGTCGGCGAGAATGGGAGAGGCGCTGTAGATCGCTGGTTTGATCCGCTTGCCACCCCACACTTCTTCTCCCGTCTTCGCGTCCAGGCACCAGAGAATGCCGCGGTCGTTCACGATGTAAAAGTACTTTCCGTCGGTCACGGGCGTCGGCACGTCGGGTCCGTTACTCGTCAACCACACCTTGTGCGATTCCGTAATGTCTCCTTCGCCGCCCGCGCGGAACGCTATCAAAGGTTTCACTCTCGTCGGAGCGTAGATCATGCCGTTATAGACCACCGGTGAGGCGATGATTCTGTATGCCTGGTCCTTCCCGGTGTTGAAGCCACCCCCACGCCACAATTCCTTTCCGGTTTCAGGATCGTGCCCGGTCACATAATCGCCCCCGGTAATTACAATCTGCTTTGCGCCATGATTTTCTAATAGTGCCGGTGTGGTGTAGGAATCCGGGGATTCATGCACGGCGTCAGTGGGCCGTTCCACGCGCCACTTCGTTTTTCCGGTCTCCTTGTCTATTCGAAGGAGGTACGACGGATCGTCGGTCTTCATCCCGTGCAGCACTTGGACGTACAGCGCGTCTTCATGGAGAAGCGGCGAAGAAGCGTAGCCCCAGTAGAGACCGAATTTACCGTAGTCCTTCTGAATATCGCGCGTCCAGATTTCGCGGCCGTCGAAGTCGAACGCCTTGAAGATCCCCACGCCGGTCATGACGTACACCCGCGCGCCGTCGGTCACAGGCGAGGGCGACGACATGTTCTGTTTGTTGATCTTATAATTACCGGCGGCAACCGGCTTCTTCCATAAGATCGCGCCGTCTTTCCTTGCCACGCACCACAGTTCCAAATTGCCGCCATCGGCGACATTGAGGAAAATCCGGTCTTCCCAAATAATGGGCGTCGCGCCGCTCCGATCCGGGACGGGCAACTTCCAGGCAATGTTCTTTTCCGTGGTCCAACTCAGCGGCAGATTCGTCTCGCCACTGATTCCATTTTGCGCCGGGCCGCGCCACTGCGGCCAGTTCTCGGCGCCAAGCGGCAGGCGTGAAAAAATCAGTAACGAAAGCGCGACTCGCCGAAGCAACACGATCACAGCAGGCATAGTCGCAGGATACTACGGCCCGAGGGGGGCGTATTGGCCGGCGGCAGTGGGAATTTGGGTCCGGACACGGCGAATCGCTCTTGTCCCGGCGCTGTTATGGATATGCGCGTGCCAAAGGAGTGGGGCGAACTCCGAGTGCGAGCTGACCCCCTCGCCGCGCTCGCCGGGATTCCTGACTTCATCGGCGTTTTTGGTAGACTCGAAACTTGAACAAGTTCTTCACGCGCGCCGAGTTGATAGCGAAGCGGGCGGAATGGAAGGCGGCTGCCAAGACCGTCGTTTTCACTAACGGCTGTTATGACCTGTTGCATCCCGGCCACATCCGGTTGCTCGAGCGCGCTCGGTCGCTTGGGGATGTTCTCATACTCGCTCTGAACTCCGACGACAGCGTTCGCCGTCTCAAAGGGCCTACGCGCCCTCTCATTTCCGAGAGGGACCGGGCGGAGGTCGCTTGTGCCCTCGCCGCGGTGGACGCCGTGACGCTTTTTGACGAGGACACACCGCGCGAATTGATAGCCGCCGTTCTGCCCGATGTGCTGATCAAGGGGGCCGACTGGGCGCACTTCATCGCGGGCCGTGAAGAAGTGGAGGCGGCGGGCGGAACGGTCATGGCACTTTCGCTCGAACCGGGCTATTCAACGACGGGTATCGTGGAAGAGATCCTGACGCGCCATCCCTGACCGCTCCGGCATGTTGCTTCCCGCCATAAAGGACCTTTTTATTGGCCTCAGCCGGCAACAGGGCTTTGAGGAATTGCTTCACGCCGTCCGAACGCCTCGGCCGCCGGTCTCGTTTTCGTTGTCGGGCCTGAATCTCACCGCCAAGGCGATCTACTCGGTCCTGCTATGGCGCCTCACGGAACGGCCGCTCGTCATTCTGGTAGACGGCAACCGCGAAGCCGAGACGCTGTTCGAAACCATCCAGGCCTTTTTTTATCTGCTCGCGCCGGAGCGCGGCGCGGGGCCGCAGTTGCTGCCCGCACTGGATGTGCTTCCGTCCCAGTCGCTGTCGCCGCACGCGGAAATCTGCGAACAGCGCGCTATCGGCTTGTGGCGCATGGCTGCCTCGGGCCGCGTTCCCATTACCGTGGCCCCGATCGCGTCGGCGCTGCTGCGCATCCAGCCGGCTGAATTTTACAAGCAGCTTGCGCAAACCCTGACGGTTGGCGAAGAGGTTCCGCTCGACGATCTCGTCGTCCATCTGGAGAGCATGGGGTACCGGAAGCGCGAACCCGTGGAAATGGTAGGAGAATACTCGGTTCGCGGCGGAATTCTGGACGTATTCTCGCCTGAAGCGCCGCAACCAGTGCGCGTCGAGTTGTTTGGAGACCAGATTGAATCGATTCGAAGATTCGAAGTCGAGTCGCAGCGTTCGGTTCTTAAGCTCGAGTCCTGCACACTGCTTCCCTTGACAGAGTGGCCAAACACGCCGGGTCTCGAAGCCCGGATTCGCGAGCGGCTGTTTGAATTCGATCTGGACGTGTCGATTCCCAACGACCTTGAGGGCGGAATTTCGGGATGGGAATTCCTCGCGCCGCTTGTCACGCCGCGAGAAGGATCCATCCTCTCGCTTCTTCGCGACCCGATCGTTCTGCAAGACGAGCCGGACCAGATCCGCTCCGCGGCGGAACGGTTTTGGAAGCGGCTGTTGGAAGGCCCGCAGACCAGTCTCAGCCTGCCCGAGAAGATTTACTTCCGGTGGGAGCAGTTCGAAGCCCAGGCCGCCCCGCTTCAGCAGGTCTTGTTGCGCGAACTTGAAATCGAAGGTGCGGGCGCCGCTGCGACGGCCCGGGCTCACATTTCGAGCCGCCCTTCGCTCGCCTTCCGCGGAAATCTTCAGGTGGCGGTGGCGGAGAGCCGCACGCTTGTGGAATCCGGCGCGCGCGTTGTGTTCTTCGCGGAGACCGCGGGCGAACTGGAGCGGCTTGGCGACATCTTTCACGAGTACGGCGTCGGCTATCAGATTGGCGTTCAAGGCTCGGGACAAACTCCCGAGTATCTTGCCAACCACTACTCGGCGGGCGTCGCCGCAAGCGTCTTTCTGCTAAAAGGGCCTGTCGCGAAAGGCGTCCATCTGGCCGATTCGCGGCTCTCGATCTTTGGATCGGAAGACCTGTTCGACACGTCGGACCTGGTTGCGCGCCCATCGTCGAAATCCCATCTCGCCACATTCAGCGCCGACTTGCTCGATTTCAAGCCGGGCGATTACGTGGTCCACGCCGAACATGGCGTCGGGAAGTTTCTCGGTCTTCGTGAACTTGAGCACGGCGATACCAAGGGCGATTTCATGCTCATTGAGTACTCAGGGGGGAGCAAGCTCTATCTGCCGCTCGCGCGCATGGACTTGGTGCAGCGGTTCCGCGGGGCCGGCGAGAGCGCACCCACGCTCGACCGCATGGGCGGCATCACCTGGGGCCGAACCAAGACGCGCGTCAAGGCGAAGATGCGCGACATGGCGGAGGAGTTGCTCAAGCTCTACGCGCAGCGGCGGCTCGCCCAGGGATTCGCATTCTCGCCGGGCAGCAACTGGCAGCGCGAGTTCGAAGACGCGTTCGAGTACGATGCGACAAAGGATCAGCTCAGCGCCACGAACGAAATCAAGCGCGACATGGAAAGCTCGCAACCCATGGATCGCCTCCTATGCGGCGACGTCGGTTTCGGAAAGACCGAGGTCGTAATGCGGGCGGCATTCAAGGCGTTGGGCGACGGGAAACAGGTGGCGGTCCTTGCGCCCACGATAGTGCTGTGTTTCCAGCACTTCGAGACGTTCAAGAGGCGCTTCCAATCCTTTCCCGTTCGCGTGGACATGCTGAGCCGCTTTCGGTCGTCGAAAGAGATCAAGGAGTCGCTCGCGGACATCTCGGAAGGCAAAGTCGATATCGCCATCGGCACGCACCGCCTGCTTTCCGGCGATGTGAAGTTCAACGATC
>SYKU01000231.1 GCA_005808865.1 Acidobacteriota bacterium | reverse complement strand
GGCAAGTGCGGCAAGCGATCGACGACTTTGTTGAAGTCTACAACGAAAAGGCAGCGCCGTTTGAATGGAAGAAGGCAGTCGTGTTCCCTTCCGGCCCCAAAGCCAAGTACTCTGACTTATGCAACTAGGTACTAGGCTCAAGTCCGGCGATTGAGTGGGCTTGGTTGTTGCCGGGAGACGGCGGTAGTCCCGAAGGGCATCGAATTTCTTCGGGGGTTCAGCCAAGAAGAAGACGGCTAGCGGCCTTTTGTAAACCTCTGCGGCCTTCCGTAGCTGGGCTATCGTAGGGGCACTATCGCCAGCCTCCCACTCCGCCAGCCGGTCGCTCGACACACCGATCTTCTGGGCTGCGCTATCGATGGTGAAGTTCATCGATTCACGAGCCCACACAAGCAACGCCGGTCTTACGATTGCGCGTATCGAGGGCACAAGTTTACATCCGAGTCCCTATTATAGACGCATCCTCTTTCGAGCCGGGCACGTACTTTTTAGAGGATCGGATGTTCGGCGACCTAGTATCATCCGGTTTTGAACAATCGCCCGGAAAACCTTTTTGTAACCTTTTTAGGAGGGCCTACGGGAGAGGATCGGGGAACCGCTCCCATCGCGGAACCCCAAGTTTACTGAGGTTTTCTGGAGCCACCCGCCGGGATCGAACCGGCGACCTGCTGATTACGAATCAGCCGCTCTACCAACTGAGCTAGGGTGGCTTGTTTCCTGCCGCCGTGGCCTACGCCAGACGCTTATGATTCTAAAGCCTTGCGGCCGATCAAAAATAATTATACCTGAAAACTTTCCGCGCAATTCTGCCGCCAGCACATCGGGGCGGCTTGACGCGATTAACCTGCACGAGAATGGCGGCTTACGGGCACAAATCCAGGCTCTCTCGTTCAGTGGTTCCGCCTTTGAATCTCCGCGACGCAGTTCGGAAGCGAACAGCACCCGAGTCTATTCCATAAACTCCCGTCGACAAGCCACGAAACGCGTCCCTCGACGTTCTCAACGCCCGAAAATAAACCGCCCTCTCCGCGGGTCCGCGCCGCCCTGCAACACACCGTTCGAAGTCTGTATCACCGTCGGCGCGGAGCCGTTGCTCCAGTCGCCGGTCACCCTCACCTTGTGTCCAAGCGAACCCAGTTTCTCCGCGGTGGCCTTTGGGATTCTCGCTTCGAGGTTCAATCCGCCGGCCGCGAATTCGTGAAATGCGAACGACGCGTAGAAATGCTCCGTTTGGAACCTCGGCGCTTCCACCGCTTCCTGCGGTCCCATGCCGAAATCAATGATATTCAGCACCACTTGCAGCATCGCCTGATCCTGATTGTCGCCGCCCGGCGTCGACAGAGCGAGGAAAGGCTGTCCGTCCTTAAGGATGATGGTCGGGCTCAGCGTCACGCGCGGACGCTTGCGCGGCATCAGTTGATTCGGGTGGCCTGGAGTCAGCAGCAGCGTTTGCAACCGCGAGCCGAATGGAATGCCGGTGTCGCCCGCAATCACGGATGGCAGCCATGCGCCGCTGGGCGTGGCGGAGAATACGTTCCCGTGCTTATCCACTACGTTCACGCAAGTGGTGTCCTGGACGTTGCCGGTCGCACCGCCGCCGCTCGGCATCTTCAGCGGCGCGCCGATCGTCCCGGGACGATGATCCATCGACGCGTGTTGCGGATCGATCAGCTTCCGGCGGTCCGCCGCGTACTCCTTCGAAAGCAGTATTTGTTCGGGGATCTCGGAAAATTTCGGGTCACCGTAATAGCGGTCGCGGTCCGCAAAAGCGAGTTTCGCCGCTTCCACCACAACGTGGAGATACTCGGGGCTATTGTGGCCCAGCGCCTTCAGATCATAGCCTTCGAGCAGGTTCAGAGCTTCGATCATCACCGGTCCCTGGGTCCAGAAGCCGGGCTTGTAGATTTCGTAACCGCGGTAGGTGCCCTTTCGCGGGGTGTCGATCTCGGCGCGATACTCGGCGAGGTCGGTGTAGGAAATCAAGCCGCCGTTCTTCTCCGAGAAATCCGCCATGCGTTTCGCGAGCGAACCCTTATAGAAAAGATCACGCACCGCTTTGAGCTTGGCGGAGCGTTTCCCCCTGGTCTTCGCTTCGACGGCGGCAAGTTCGCGATACGTGCGCTCCAAATCGGGCTCGCGGAAAACCTCGCCGCGCTTCGGCGCAACGCCGTTCGGCAGAAAGAAGGCCTTCGACGTTGGCCACAGTTCGAGTACCGGCTGGTTGTTGCGGATGAACGCCGCGAATTCCTCGCCCATCGGGAAGCCCTGAGAATATTCGATGGCGGGCGCCACGACCTGCGAAAAAGACATGGTCCCGAATTGATCGAGCGCGAGAATCAGCCCGTCGAAGACGCCTGGAATCGTGGTCGCGAGAATGCCCTGCGACGGAATAGGCGGCATCCGGCCGGCTTCCTCCCACGGCTCGGGCTTGCGGTTCTTGTAAAACTCAACAGTGGCCTTCGTGGGCGCGTATCCGACGCCGGCAATGACGGAGACAGGCTTTCCAACAGGTTTCACGAGCAGCGGCATTTCTCCGCCGATGCCGAAGCGCGCCTGCTCGGTGACCGAAGCGGCCAACACCGCCGCGACTCCGGCGTCGAATGCGTTGCCGCCTTGTTGAAGGATACGGTAACCGGCCTCGACTTCGAAGTTGTTCGCCGCGCCCACCATCTCGCGTGTACCGCGAACGGGTGGGAACATCGTGGGACGCGACTGCGCGAACAACTCCGCCGCGGCGAGTCCGAGTGTCAGTAGCAAAAGGCTAGGCTTCATATTTGTAGAGTGCGTCCGCGATGGAGACGCCGCGCACCTCGATGCGCTTCAAATCGGTTGTGCCAAGGCCATGCGCCTCGGCCAGCAGCATCGTGTTGTCGCACTTGCGGAAAGGCCCCGAGCCGCGTGGCGCCCGCGGATCGTAGCCCATGATCGCAGTGGCGACTGCATCGGTCGTAACGGGATTCGTCCCCGCGACCAGCACGCCGGGCTTCACCAGTTTCAACCCCTTGATCCACGGCCCTTCCCCGCCCGAGACCGATTCGATGCCGTCGATGATGGCAAGATCGATCGGACGCGCGGCGCACAGATCGGCCACAATGCGTGGAACGCGAAATCCGGCCTGACGGTTTGAAGCCGGGTCGATTTCCTGAGGTGCGCTTTTCGCGGGTCCGCGACGCCCCAGATGGAACACTTCCAACCGGCCCTTGGTGGGTGATTCGTTCGGTTCGTTCTCCTTCGCGTCGTCGCCGTAGATGGAGGCGGGCGCGTTGCCGAAGCAATTTTTAAGGGAGAGTGTGACGCCGCAGGTTTCGTGGTTCTTCAATTTCGCCATGCTGACGAAAACGTCGGTGTCTTCGAACGCGTGATTCAGATCGTAGGCCGGGTAGATGTATCCGCCCGAAGGAACCTTGAACCGCGAGTACTTCCTGCCTTTGCCGAGACCGTTCGTGTTTTCGAATTCCACGCCGGGAGCGGCGGATAGCAACTGGCGCACGTTCCAGCCGGAATCGAGCATCACTTCTTCGAGAGGTCCGGCGGTGGCCCACGCGCTCTCGACGAAGCGGATGCGTTTCGCGCCGGCCTTGCCCATCAGGTACGCCACCGCTCCCGCGAGTTTCGGATGCGTGTAGTGCGTGACGCCGAGCGGACGCCCCATGAAGCGCTGTCCGGGGCTGCCGGTAAGATTGAGCTTCACGGTGACGGTCTTGTTTCTGACGATGCGCGCGAGTCCGCCCAGTTGCTCGAACATTGTATTGAGGGCGGCGGTCACGTCACCGTCGTACGCGGGGCATTTGGCAACGGCGGCCGGAGCGGCCGGGGCAGTCGAAGCGGCGTCCGGAGCCGCTTGTAACAGTGGCGCCGAACTGGCTAGCGCCAGCCACTCCCGCCGTGTCAGGCCTGATTCGAATCTCATGATTCACTCCAGTCTCAAGCTAATACTCAATCTGGCTTTATTCTAGTCTCAAACTCGCGCAGACGGAAACCAGGTCGATGTCGACGCCCGTGCCTTCCTCGTGCTTGTAGACTTCGAGGTCGCGCTCACGGCCATCCGGCGTAAACAGGCGCGCGCGTTTGAAATCGCCCAGGAAATGCACGGACACGTTCTCTACCGGGAAGCCCGAGTAATTTACCAGATGCGCTAACACTTGCTTTCCGTCGGCGCTCGACATCAGGTTCGACAGCATTGTCGAGACGTTGAAGAGTCGCGCACCCAGGTTGTTGCGGCCGATCAGGCCGGAGACCTCCTTGAAGACTTCATAGATCCGCTCGAGTTCCGCTTTTTCCAAACTGACGGCGCCGGCCCCGATGCTCGACTTGTCCTTCCAGCCTTTCGGTGCTGTCAGGACGGTGTTGCCGGCTCGCGTGAAGTCCCGCAGAACTTCCTTTTGGCGGGCATCGAGCGCATCGATGTCGAGATTGACGGCGAGGCTTGCCCCCTTGAGGGCTTCCGGGCTGAGCCTTTGCGGAGGTACCGGGCGCACTGGCGTGTGCTTGACGGCGATCATGTCCAGAATCCCGCCTGAGAGTAGCGCGCCGCTGGAGGTATCCTGCACGATCGCGAGCTTCCCGTGCGGCTTAAAGGAACGCCATTCCGGGTGCTGTTCGTAAAATTTCAAGTGGCGTGCGATGTCCTTCCACGCTTCGAGAGTCTTGGGATCGCGGGAATACAACCGGGCGCTGAAGCCGTCGTCCAGAGCCAATATCCAGCGCGCGCCGGCGATCGCCGCATCGGAGAGCACCTGGAGATACCGCTCGGAGGTGACGGCTTCTCCTGGAGGCGGCAGGTTCCCGAGCCAGATGGCTGCTTCGCCGTACGATCGCACCGAGCGAATGAAACCGGAATTGGTGTCGATCCACGCGCCACCCGTGGGACCGGCCTTCGAGTGGCCGTCTTCCTGAACCTGGATGCCGGGCCAAACGCCCTGGTAGGTTCCGATGATGGGCGCAGTGCCTTCGCCGAGCTTCATCCTGCCGCGCGAGGTGATCTCGACCACGAGCGACTTCGAATCGGCCATGGCATCGCGGACGCGGCCGGCGGTCCCTTCCGGAAAATCGCCTTCCAGAACGACGCCGTTCAGCTTCGCAAGGAAGATTTCGCGCGCCTGTTTCGCCGTATCGCCGCCGGGCCGCAGGACGGCGAGCGAGACGATTCCCTTTTCATTTGCCTTCGCCGCGAACGTAGCGATTTTTTCACTCGCTTCGGAAGTCCAGTCGAGAAGCAGGCAGTTGACAGGCGTTCCGGCGGTGAGTTCGAGGGTCGGGAGTTCGGTCGATTTCCAGCGAGCGGGCACCCAATCGGCGGGAGCGGCGAGCGTTAGCAGAAGAGCGAGGAACATTCGATCTGGACCCCTGCGCCAACTCTACTGCGACAGGGTATTGAGCCGTCGCTCAACTTCCCCAAGACCTGATTCGAGAGTGAACATGCGGGTGTGGGGCGCCTCATCGTTTGCTTCCGCCTGATACACACGCTTATCATTACTCCTGGCATACCCGTCGAACATGGAAAGAAGTTCGGTTTCGATGCCGTGCATCGCCTCCAGGAGCTCGTCTCTTGCCGGTCGGATCGCCGTTTCGACATTTTTCGTGGCTGGATCGTTCGGTTTCATCTGCGTTCATGCTAGCACGAGCCTGACGACCATTGAGATGAGTCATGCCAAGGGCTTGGGGGCTCCTCTATTTCTGTCTGCGTCTCTTGCAGCGGTGTCGATTGCGGCTTCCGCGGCGGGCAGTTCAACAGCTCTCGCGTGATCCAGTTCGGAATGAAGATGCCCTCGTAGAGCGATTTGCAGCGGCGCGCCTCACAGGCTTCGGCTCGCGTCACCGGCAGAGAGGTCCGTCCGGCGCAGGCTGCCGGAGCGTTTTGGATCCCGTCTGGCACAGTCGCAAGCAGCCCAAGTCTGCGCGCCCGAGGCAAAAGTCTCAAGTCCCTGCGTGGCACGCGCGCGGTCAATGCGTCATGCCATCGTCGTTTGTCCCGCCGCCTTCGCGGCACGATGCAGGCGGTATTAGGCGCTCCGCCTGCCAACAGGCTGCCAATTGCGTGACTTGTTTCACGGTGGCCCGCCGGCGGCCCAGCCTTGAGAATGCGCTGACGGTTGCGGAGGCCGGGCTGCCAATCACCGCCTTCGTGAATCCAGCCGCGGCGCCAGGCGGGAGAATTGGTCAACGAGACGGAAGCCGTGCGAAACTATGGCAGACCGCTCACGAGGTGAACCGATGAATGATTCTCAGTCCGGCGCAAGCCGGCGCTCACTTTTCCGCGCCGGAGTGCTTGCACGCGCCGCGAGCCTGCTGGGCTTGCCTGCCGCGGCAGTTGCTGCCAGGTCCGAGCGCGGCGCGGGTCCGGGCGTCTATCGTCGATTCGGCGTCGAGCCGTTCATCAACTGCACTTCCACCTATACGATCAACGGCGGATCGCGTCAGTTGCCGGAGGTAATCGCCGCCGTGGAGCAAGCCAGCCACTATCACGTAAACATCGATGAACTGATGGCCAAGGTTGGGCCGCGGCTCGCCGGACTGCTGGGTGGAGAGGCCGCAATGGTCAGCTCCGGCGCCGCAGGCGCCGTTACCTGTGGTGCCGCGGCGTGTGTCGCCGGGGGCGACCCGGAGAAGATGCAGAAGCTTCCAGACACCTCCGGAATGAAAAACGAATGCGTCGTTCCGAAATGGTCACGCAGCTATTACGATCATGCCGTCCGCGCCGTGGGCATAAGAATGATCGAGGTCGAAACACTGCGAGATCTCGACGACGCTTTCGGACCGCGAACGGCGCTCGGGCATGGGCAAGCCAACATGCTCGACGGTGGCAACTCGTTTTCCCTGCGGCAGTTTACAGACGCGTGCCGAAAGCGTGGCGTGCCAGTGCTCATCGATGCGGCGGCTGACCTGCCGCTCAGGCCGAATCCGTACATCGACGCCGGCGCCGACCTGGTTGCGACCAGCGGCGGCAAGATCCTGCGTGGCCCTCAGACCTCCGGCATCCTTTTCGGACGCAGGAATCTGGTGCTTGCCGCCTGGCAGGCAAGTTCGCCGCATATCACCTTCGGCCGTTCCATCAAAGTGAGTAAGGAGGAAATCGTCGGAGTGGCCATGGCCGTTGAAGCGCTTTTCTCAACCCGTCTCCGCGACGCGGAGGACAAGGAGTGGCTGAGCTGGTTCGAATACGTCAAGGCAAAACTCGACCAGATCCCCGCAGTCACGGCGAAGATTGTGATGCCCAAGGCCAGGAGCTACTATCCTACGCTCCAGATCGACTGGGACCCGAACCGCATCGGTCTTGAAAACTGGGAGTTGGGCAAGCGCCTCCTCGATGGCAAACCGCGAATCATGACGCATGCCGAAGGCGAGGGTCACGGTTTCGTCCTCCGCCCGGCCGCCATGTATCCCGGCGAATACAAGATCGTCGCCGATCGTTTGTACGAAGAGTTTCGCAAAGCTCCCGGCCCGAAACCGAAGCCGGAAATGAAGGCGCCGGCCGCCAACCTCACCGGACAGTGGGAGATCGACATCTCATTTCTCGCGAGTGCAACCAGGTGGCGCATCCACCTCGATCACAACGGACACGAACTTGCCGGCAGCTACAGCAGCCCGGTTGTTCCACAAGGCAGGTTAGCCGGCAGCATCAGTGGGGATCGGGTCGAAATCCGGTCGCAGGGCCGGTACGAAGGCATGCCGATGAGCTATGTCTTCACGGGAACCGCTCACTACGGCAAGATGGAAGGAAAGGTCGCTCTGGGTTGGGAAGATGGCTCCGCGCCATGGGTGGCGCGCAGGATCGCGTAGCACACTACATCAGGAAGGGGCGGGCCGAAGCCCGCCCCTTCGTACTTCAGCGGCGCCTCTCTTAGAATTCCAGACGAAGACCCATGGTGATGAGCCGCGCACCATTCTGCGGTCCTGTCGGGCGCCCAAAGTTGGCGTTGCCCACGGTCCCGACGACGAGGCCGAAGTTGGTGCGGTTGAACAGATTAAACGCGTCTGCGCGGTAGACGAGCACGATCGGATTCTTATCGTTCTCTGATGGTTTCCTGAACCGTCCCGACTTCGAGCTTGATGTCGAGATCCAGGCGCTGGGCAATGCGGATCTCGATGTCGACGCGTTTGAACCCGGTCTTCTCAACACTGATTCCATACACGCCAGCACTCAACTTGGTTCATCGCGATCCGTTTCATCCCCCAGCTAATCGGTCGTCAAGAGGAACGTTCTACTTTGCCCATATAGGAACTTCTCACTTTGCCGCGACACATGCTAACTGTATGGAAGACCGCCAACCGCAACACTGTGTTACCATTCTTCTCAGCGAAGTTTTGCTTAGGGGCTTGATGCGGACAACCGTTGTTGTGTCGATAATTCCACCGGTTACTGTCGGAACAATTACCGGAATGCCGAGCGATCGTAGGTCACCACGCGCGAAGCGCAGCGGTGTGGGCCGCATATCAGTCCGTCCTCGCCCGGGTTGTGCAAAGCAGCCGGTTGATTCTTAGGTTTTCAGGAGGCTCGATTCCATGACGAAGCGATTGCAGACCGTCCTCGCGTGCCTGTTGGTGGTTCAGACCGCGACGGAACTGGGCGCGCAGCAAAGTACGGGTTCGATGAACGGCGTGGTCACCGACCCCAACGGCGCGGTGATCCCTGACGCAAAGGTGGTCGCCCGGCAATTGAACACCGGACAGGAGACGACCGGCACGACGACCGAGGCCGGCTTGTACCTGTTTGGCAGCTTGGCGGTGGGTCCCTACTCGGTGACGGTTGAAAAGACCGGCTTCAAGAAACTGACGCGCAGCGGCATTGAAATCCGCATCGCGCAACGCCAGGAGTTGGCGCTGTCGCTCGAGGTCGGCGACGTGCAGCAGTCGGTGGAAGTGACGGCCGATGCGCCGCTGCTGGAAACCAGCAGCCCGATGCGCGGCCAGAACCTCTCTGCGCAAATGTTCAACAACCTGCCGTTTTTCTCCGGCGGCATCCGCAATCCGCGCAGCTTTGTGGCCTACATGCCCGGCGTGAACAATGTCGTCGGCGAGATCACGATCGCGGGCTCGGGCGCGCGCGGCCAGGAGATTCTGATCGATGGCGCGTCAGCGACCATTCCCGAATCGGGCGGCACCAACTTCACCTTCCCCGCCGCGGAAATGTTCGGCGAGTTCAAGTTGCTGACTGGAACGTTCGACGCCGAGTATGGGCGCTTCGGCGGTGGGGTGGAGATTTACGTCACCAAGTCCGGCACCAACGACCTGCACGGAACGCTGTTCCACAACATGCGGCGCGACATCTGGAACGCCAACGCCTGGGCCAACAACGCCCGCGGCCTGGCGCGGCCCAAGGATCGCTTCAATGAATACGGCGCTGGCGTCGGCGGTCCGATCTGGATTCCAAAGGTCTACGACGGCCGCAACAAGTCGTTCTTCTTCTTCACCTACTCGCGCGACAAGCGCCCCATCAGCACAGGGGCCGCGCTCAATACGGTCCCCACCGCCTTGATGAGGCAGGGTAACTTCTCGCAAGCCGCGCAGTTGATCTACGACCCCGCCACCACCGCGGGCAACGTACGTACGCCGTTCGCCGGCAACCTCATCCCGCGCAACCGCTTTTCCACCATCGCCGCCAATCTCGCGGGCGTGATTCCCGACCCCACCCGCGCGTCCCTGATCAGCAACTACGACTTCATCAACACCACGGTGTTCAATCGCGAGATCTACAACTTCAAGTTCGACCACGCGATCACGTCAAACAACCGCGTTTCGTTCACGGTCACGAAAGAGGACAACCCCAGCGACATACTCCAGGCGTTTCCGGGGCCGATCAGCCAGAACCTGAAGACCACCCAGCGGCCCGATAACTGGCGTTGGAATCACGATTACGTGATCAAGCCGACGATGCTGGTGCACACCACCTTCGGCTACTCGCGCACTCGCCAGTTCTGGGACAACCCGTATCAAAAGGGTGGCGCCTCGAAGTTCGGGTTCCCCGGCATCAGCGGCGACTCCGACGCGACGCCACGGATCATCTTCAGCGGGCCGGACGGGCTGTCGCCGTACGGCGTGCAGGACGGCAAAGTCGGTAACGGCAGCCAGATCAACATCACGTACCATCTCAACTCGGCGGTGAGCATCAACTTCGGCAAACACGAGTTCAAGATAGGCGGCGATGTGCGCCGTTTGCACACGACCTCAAATCCGATCGATCTCGCTGGCACCAACGGCCGCTACCAGTTCGCCCGCGCGCAGACGGCGCTGCCGACGAACCTCACCGGCACGGGCCATGCCTTTGCCAGCCTGCTGCTCGGACTGCCCGACATCGCGGACCGGGTCGCAACTCCCGTGATCATTGGCAATATCCGGTACGGCTATCAAGCGGCGTTTTTTCAGGACACCTGGAAGGTGAACTCGCGCCTCACGGTGAATCTAGGCTTACGTTACGATGTGCCGATCGGTCTTCACGACCTAAACGGGGATTATTCTGGAATGAACCGGCGGCTTCCCAATGCGGCCGCTGGGAATCTGCCGGGCGCCTATGAATTCTACGGACGCGGCGCGGGGCGAACCGGCCAGAAGCGCCCCTACCGCACCGACCTGAGTGAAATCGGCCCGCGCCTCGGCTTCGCCTACCGCATCACCAACAAGACGGTGTTCCGCGGCGGATACGGCATGTACTACCAGACGCTCGGCGGCGCCGGTTGCGGATGCCGCGTCGGTTTCGCTAATCCCATCACGGTTGTTTCCGACGGTCTGAACGGCGCGTTGAATTGGGACAGAGGCATCGCCGCGCCTCCCGGATTCCGCCCGCCCCCGCTGCTCGATCCGACGGTCGGCAATTTCAACAACGTCGAGGTTTTCTCCGACAATTACGGCTTTGCGCCGCGCATCCACACCTGGAGCGCGACCATCCAGCGCGAGATCGGCAAGTACCTGATCGATGTTTCGTATCAGGGCAACCGTGGACGCCGCCTCAACTCGACCCTGTTGCTGAACCAGCTTCCTACCAGCCGCCTGGCTCTTGGTTCGCTATTGCAGCAGCGCATTGATTCACCGGCCGCGGCTGCCGCCGGGTTCGTGAAGCCGTTCGCCGCTTTCCCCAACAACCAAACGGTCGCCCAGGCTCTGCGGCCCTTCCCCCAGTTTTTCGATGTGACCGAATACAACGCGGGCATCGGGCGGAGTTGGTACGACTCGCTCCAGTTGAAAGTCGAACGCCGCTTCGGCAGTTTCCAGATGATGACCGGCTACACGTTCTCCAAGACGCTCGGAGTCGGCCACTTCCGCCAGGTCTTCAACCAGGCGTTTGGCACCTCCGGCTTCAACGTCGCCGCGCAGGACAACTACAACTATGCCGAGATGAAGGCCTACCAGCCGTTCGATCTGCCTCACGTGTTCAACGGGCTGATGGCTTACGATCTGCCCTTCGGCAAGGGCAAGCGCTTCCTGAACTCCAATAACTTCCTGACCAACCTGGCCTTCGGCGGCTGGAACATCAGCGGCATCGCCCGCTACCAGGCGGGCCCGCTGCTTCTTGTGCAGGCGCCAGCGAATACGCTTGGCACTGGTGTGCTGTTCTCGTTCTTCAAGAAAGCGAACGTCGGTTCGGGTCCCATCCAGACCGGTATCGATCGCGGTACGCTGGACCCCAACAATCCGAGCACGCGCTGGTTAAATTCCGCAGCGTTCACGGCTCCCGGACAATATGAGTTGGGCAACGCCGCGCAGTATTACGGCGACATGCGCAACCCGCCCGTGCTCGATGAACGGCTGGCCATCCAGAAGCGCGTGAAGTTCCCGGTCAGCGCCGATCGCTCCATCGATTTGATCTATCGCGTGGACGCGTTTAACATGTTCAACCGGACCGCGTTCGGCGGCATCGTCGGCGTGGTCGGCAACCCCAACTTCGGACGCCCCACGGGCCCGCAGGTCGGCGCGCGCTTGATCACCATGGGGCTTCGTCTCGATTTCTAGTGGTCTGAGGCATTAGTATCGCTATATTAAAGCGGCTTGGTCCAGTGGTAGGGGCGCGGGTGATCATTAACCTGACTTTCGCAGTTCGAGCGTGATTTTGCCTATTTTCGCGTCTTGAAGAGCGACAAGTCCCGCACTCTCCACATCGCACTTCGGCAAAACGACAGAGTGAAGGCCTACCCTCTTTCCAAACCGTGTGGACTCTGGCATTCTGCGATTGTAGTGGTGCTTGCCGGTGCTGCCGTGCGTGCGGCCCGCGCGATTGCGCCTGTCGCGTTACGGATCGAGAACTTCTTCCGGACCCGTCCATCCCTTTTCTCTTGAGGTCTTTCCGATGAAATGTCGCGACATGTCCCGCGCGTTGTCGAACGCATGCTTGACCGTATCCCTTTGAGCTTCGGCGTCCCCTTGCAGCCGCTTGAATCCAACCCTCCGGGTGTCCGGCGGCGGCCCTCGCGCGACCTGCACGTCCTGTTACGCTTCTGATCAGGGAGAAGGACTGCGGCTCCGAACCGCGATGCCGCTCTCGGAGACCGGTGCGTTTCCGTGCCTGGAACAGGCATCTGGGCCCCTCGTCGCAACCTCCGCGGAAACTCTTCCTCGCGTATCCGGTATCCGGAATCAGCGATTCTCCCGGTTCTCGTGCGGCCGGCTGACTTAACACTAAACTGTCCTCACCTCCTCACTTTCGTCGGTTAGCGAGCTGTTTCCTGGTTGTGGTAAACTCGGGGCGGACTCGGAGGGTGACGGCGGCCGAGGCCGGATGACGAAAGAATGGCGTTGGCTGATTTACAGAAAGGTGGGCAAAATGGCAAGCCTCAAAGTTTGTGCGATGTCCTTATCACTTCTCGGCGTCTTCTGCGCCTCACTCGGCCGCGCGCAGACCCAGGGAGAAATCACCGGCGAAATAGCCGATAGCTCCGGCGCCGTGATGCCCGGCGTCACCGTCGCAGTCACCAATGAGAACACGAATGTTGGTCGAAGGGTGACAACCAACGACAATGGGATTTATAGCTTCCCCGCTCTCCAACCTGGAACGTACGGGATCCGGGCGGAAAAGCCAGGCTTCCAATCGATGGTGCGAGCCGGCATCGAACTACGGGTCCAGCAGGTGGCCCGTGTCGATTTCCGCATGCAGGTCGGGCAGACCAGCGAAGTAATCAGCGTAACGGGCGAGGCTGGCCTGCTTACCACCGAGACCGCCACCACCGGTACCGTGATCGAGAACCGGCGAATTGTCGAGTTACCGTTAAATGGCAGGAACTTTCTACAACTCGTCGCTCTCGCGCCGAACGTGACCTACGGATTCGGATCCGCGGGGCAACAAGTCAGCATGCAAGGCGGGCAAAGATCGCAGCAGAATATAAGCGTCGCGGGACAGCGGAGCGAGTTCAACCGCTTCAGCCTGGACGGCATCGAGAACACCGATCAGAACTTCAACAGCTACGTCTTTCTCCCCTCGGTCGACGCCCTCGACGAGTTCAAGGTCCAGACAGGAGTGTATCCAGCCGAGTTCGGTAGAGCCACCAGCCAGGTCAACGTATCCACCAAACCGGGGACGAACGCCTATCACGGCGCGGCGTTCGAGTTTCTGAGAAACGCGAAGCTCGATGCCAGAGACTTCCGTTTCGTCACGGCCGAACAGCGCAGGAATCCTTACGTGAGAAATCAGTACGGATACACGCTGGGAGGCCCACTGTCGATCCCCAAAGTCTTCAGCGGGAAAAACCGGCTGTTCTTCATGACCAACTACGAGGCTCTGCGCGATCGCAGGGGCAGTTTTAGAGTCTCGGACGTGCCAAGTCCTGCAATGCGGGCCGGCAGTTTCCTGGGCGTAACGAATGCGAATGGAGTCGCGCAGACCATCTACGATCCCACCACGCGCGTACGACAAGGCGCCACCATCGCCGCGCAGCCGTTCCCCGGCAATTCGATTCCCGCCTCACGGTTCAACGCCAAAGCTCTGAAATTGCTCGACCTCTATCCCGCACCCAATGTGCAGGCAACCACCCTGGCGCGGAATTACCAGGTTCAGCGAGTGCGTCAGCAGGACGCCGACCAGTTTACCTCGCGCGCCGATTTCGCGGAGAACGCCAACTCAACATGGTTTGGCCGGTGGAGTTGGGGAGCGGAATCCGAAGCGCAGCCCAGTAACTTCATCGGCTCCGGAGGAACCAAGCTGGACACGAAAGTCCAGCAGGCCATGCTCTCGAATACGAGAGTGATCAGACCCACGGTTGTGAACGAGTTCCGCTTCGGATACAACCGCTTCTACAACACCAATACTCAAGAGAACGCTTTCGGCCGGAACATCGTCGGCGAGATAGGCGGGATCCTCGGCATCGCCGCGCCGGAGCCCGTGATCTACGGCGCGCCCTCCATAGGAATTACCGGCTACTCCGGCTTTGGGGACACCAGCACGGCGCCTAACATCACCAGGAATCACACTTTCCAGTGGATCGACAACCTCTCCATCGTCAAGGGGCGGCATTCGATCCGGTTCGGCGGAGAGTTCCGCCGCGACCGTGTCAACCAGATTGGAAACCAGTTTCCGCGAGGCTCCTTTTCGTTCACCGGCGCGGCCACTCAGAACCCGGCGGCTCCAGCCAATACCGGGAACGGTTTCGCGGATTATCTTCTGGGGCTGAATCGTGAGGCGTCGGGATCGCTGGGCCTCGCGGTCGCGCAACTGCGCGCGCCGCGCCAGTATTACTATGTCGACGATTCCTGGAAAATCACCTCGAAGCTCACGCTCAGCCTCGGGCTGCGGTACGAATATTCACCCCCCTACAAGCACAAACACGATGGGCTCCTCAACGTCGAAATTCTCGACCCGTTCGATCAGAACCGGCGGCCCACCATCATGCGTCCAGGCTCGGGCGATTTCTACGAGGGGATCCCTTTCCGGTATCCCGCCAACGTTCGCACCGCCCGCGACGGCCGGCTTGGCGACGCGCTTGTGCGCAAGGACTACAACGATTTCGGTCCCCGCGCCGGTCTGGCGTATAGTCCGTCGCCGAACTGGTCTCTTCGCGCCGGTGTCGGGGTATTCTACGTCCAGGATATCGGCAACGCGCGATATGATATGTCGCGGAATTTGTCCGCGCGCCGGAATGACATTTCGAACAGCGAATTTCCGAATCTGACGCTGGACGCTCCGTTCGCGAGCCTCGGGACGGTCGTGATCAACGCTCCTCTGATTCTTTCCAACAACGTGGGAAGGCGGACTCCTTACGTCACTCAATATCTCCTGAATGTCCAACGCGAATTGAGCAAGGGCGCTGTGCTCGAAGCCGGGTACACCGGTAACCAGGGACACAAATTGGAGAGGTTCCGTAACTACAACATGCCGTTGCCGGGACGCGGAGATGTGCAGGCGCGCCGTCCGTACCCCGAGTTGGGCGTTATCCAAATGACCGACGGCGTCGTGAGTTCCAACTACCATGCGCTCGCCGCGCGGTTCCAGCAACGAATGGGATCCCATCTGACCACCATGGTGAGTTACACCTGGTCGAAAGCGATCGACACAGGCAGCGCAATTCGAACTCACGGCGGAGATACTGATTTCCCCCAGGACAATTACGACATCAAGAAGACCGCAAGGGCTGTCTCGAATTTCGACCAGCAACAACGGTTCGTGATGTCCCAGTTGTGGGAGATTCCGTTTGGCAAAGGACAGCGGTGGTTGACCGGCGGCCCGCTCGCGTACGTCGTGGGCAATTGGCAGTTGGGCAATATCGTCACCTACCGGACTGGACTTCCCTACACGGTGACGAACGGGATCGACGACGCGAACGTCGGCGGCCCGGGCGCCCAGTATCCCAACCGTACGACCGCTTCTTTGAATCCCTCCGGCCCCAGGGACCCGGTAAGATATTTCAATCCCGCGGCGTTCGCACGCATCGCCCCGTTCACGTATGGCGACGTCGGACGCAACTCCATGCGGGGACCGGAAGCATTCTCGTGGGACTTTTCGGCGATGAAGAAATTCCCGATACCGGTCGAACGGCATGAGCTTCAGTTCCGCTTTGAAGCCTTCAATTTGCTGAACCGGCCGAATTTCGGCCTTCCCACGTCGGCCGTGACAAGCGCGACGTTCGCGCAGATTACTTCGACGAACACTCCGATGCGAGAGCTTCAGTTTTCGCTGAAATACGTTTTCTGACCGGATTTTCCACATTCAGCATAAAGGAGAAACCATGCATGCTTCGATGTCCAGGCGCGCTTTTCAATCCGCCGCTCTCACGTTTCCAGCCTGGTTCGCGTCGCGCGGACTAACCGCGAGCAAGGCTGACATCACGGTCGGAATTACCGTGGACACGCGCCCGGACTGGAGCGGAGCGCCGAATTTCATCCGCTCAATCGAGGAGGCGTCCTCGGTGGGATATCACTGGATCGAGACTTTCTGGCCCTATGTCTCCCGTTGGGAGAACAAGCCTGATGAACTGAAAGACATCCTCGGAAAGCTGAACCTGAAGCTCGAAACCGTATCGAATAGCGCGCCGATGAGAACCGATTTCGTCGACCCGCGCCAGCGGCAGGGCGTGATCGAGGACCACATGAGACTGGTCCGCTTCATACACGGATTCGGATGCGACCATCTCAAGATCAACTGTGGCGGCGTTCGCATTCCGGGCGACGAGACGGTAGCGTACAAGGAAATGGCCACGACTTTTAACGAAATCGGCAAGCGGATGACGGATATGGGGATGAAGTTCGGAGTCCACGCGCATCTGAACTCCAGTTTCGAGACCCGCCAGGATGTGGACGCGATCATGGAGTCCACCAACCCCAGAAACGTCTACCTGATCTGCGACACGGGCCATGTAACGATGGCCGGCATGGACCCGGTCAAGCTGGTGCGCGACTACATCTCCAGGCTGATCGAGTTCCACCTGAAGGATGTGGCTCCCGAAAACAAGGGCGGCTACAAGGGTCCGCCGATGGGACGTCTTAGCAGGGCTGGCCGTGGCGCGGGCGGGCGCGGACCGCGGCAGGAGGATCAGGCGGACCTGCCTGCCTCGGTGAGGTTTCGGGATCGTTATTTCTTCGAGATGGGCAGAGGCGGCGTGGACTTTCCGGCCATCCTTCAAGTCCTCAACGATGCCAGTTGGAAGGGTTGGTTCACCGTCGAGTTGGACAGCACCATCACCACCGCAAAAGGAAGTTGCACGGTCAACAAAGAATATCTGGAACGCGTCTTGAAGCTAAAGGTGTAAGGAAGGAAAAACATGAAGAAATGGATTCTGGCGCTGTTTTCAGCGGCCGCCGCATTCGGGGCCACGCCAACGCCGGCACAGGAAAAGGAAGTGATGGCGGTGATGGATGCCTGGATTCAAGCGACAGCAAAACAGGATGTCGCCGGACTTGGGAGAATATTGCACGACGAACTGTGGTATTCGCATTCGGCGGCCACCTTTCAAACCAAGGTTGAGGTGATTAAGGATATCCAGGAGGGCCGTGGACCGGTGGGAATCGAGCTTTCCGATACGAGGGTCCGGATCTATGGCGACATGGCACATGTGAAAAGCATGGCCATCATACGTAACCGGCCCAGGAATCCAGGTCAACCGGCAGCAAATCCGGGCAGCGCGAACGCCCCCGGCCGTGCGAACATGGGGCCCAGTCCCCTGCTGGTCGTTCACGTGCTGGTTAAGGGGCCGCGGGGCTGGCAGCTCGTTTCGCGGCAGGCGACAAGGCCAACTCCGCCACCCGCCGCCGCGCAGTGAGTACGGTACTACTAGAACTTTTTCGCATCGGAAATTCGTCACAATTTTGCGGATATTCGAAAAAGTGAACCCTGGTCACGCTTATAATAGGGATGTAAGGTCTCGTACGGCTGCTTGGTTAGCGGATTGCTGCAAGTCCTCACCAGGGCCGACTTCACTGGATGATCATCTGGGTTGCTTCCTATCCGCGCTCCGGAAATACATTTTTCCGCGTATTGTTGCGCCGTATGCTGGGCGTCAATACATACACGGTGTACCCGCAGCCCGTGCCCAACATGGAAGAGTTGGGCGAGCTTCCTTTCGATAAGACCATTGCCGCGGCCGCGAGATCGAAGCACCTCTATTTTCTGAAGACCCACGAATTACCGGGAGCCGACAAGTACCCGGCGATATATCTGGTCCGCGACGGCCGTGATTCCCTGGTTTCGCACACTCACTACACTCTGGCGGACGAATCGGGGCACACCTGCATCGGGGGCGGCGAAAATGCCGTCTTCAACAATGTCCTGCATGGACTGGTCGCAACCGCGCCGCGGTTCGGGGGGTGGAGCGCCAACATCCGTGCCTGGTGCGCGAGAGCCGCGCCAACTCACGTCATCCGCTTCGAAGAGTTGATTCGCAATCCCGAAGCAACTTTTCGAAGGGCGATCAGGGCATTAGATTGTAAACTGCCGGTTCTGAAGTCCGCGACTGCGCCAGAGTTTGAGGCATTGCATAAGTCCGGCCCAAAGTGGTTCCGCAAAGGCTTGGTCGGTTCGTGGAAACAGGAGATGCCGCACGGCCTCGCCACGCTGTTTGCCAAACTTCACGGGGACACGATGCGGGAGCTGAAGTACGATTGCCCGCGAGTTCCCGAAAGCCTTATTGCGCGGTTGCTCGAGCATAACTACCCGCCTGACCTGGCCCGTACCAGGCACGTGGAACACCTGTACTCAGGCGAACTGCCGCCGGATGGAGTCTTTCTTGGAGACGGCTGGTTTCCCTTGGAAGCTAGCGATGGACGCACGTTCCGCTGGGCGGGAGCCGACGCGGAAATTGTGGTTACGGCTCCCACCGGGGCGGCTCGGAAGTTGCTCCTGGAAGTGGGACCTGGCCCAGGTACGTGCGGCAGGCCGCTCGAGCTTGGCATTCTTGATGCCGAAGGCCGGGTGATTCTCGAGAAAACCGTTGCCTACAGGACAGCCGTAATGGCGAACCTGCCGCAGGCGGCGGGCCTTGCTGTCCCAATCAAACTGAAAGCGCGGAACGGCGGCATTAGAGCAGCCACCGATCCGCGCGTTCTCAACTTCCGCGTTTTCGACCTCGCCTTGGCGAAGTAGAACTACCGGGCCAGCAGCCCCATCACCAGCAGCGCAGGCAGCGCCAGCAACACCCCGCCTCCGGTTACGTCTTGCGCTGCTTCAAACCGGATCGGCGCTTGCTGCAATTGTCCCATCGCCGCCGCCACCCGCTCCATACTCCGCGTGGTCGC
>SYKU01000230.1 GCA_005808865.1 Acidobacteriota bacterium | reverse complement strand
GCGGCAAGTGCGGCAAGCGATCGACGACTTTGTTGAAGTCTACAACGAAAAGGCAGCGCCGTTTGAATGGAAGAAGGCAGTCGTGTTCCCTTCCGGCCCCAAAGCCAAGTACTCTGACTTATGCAACTAGGTACTAGCAAGGCGACGAGGGATAGGTTAGTTTTGTCGGCTCAACCACAACTTCAGCTCATGAAAACCCCTGACCTGATTATCCGATCGGGTGATGGCAGCACCGAGACTCTCAGCATGACCTTCGACCGGCTGTCGATGGGCAGGTCACCAATGAACGACCGTTCGTACCCGGACGATGGCGGTTTGTCCCGCGAGCACCTCGTGGTGGAGCGCTCCGGTGAGGCATGGGTGGTTCGCGACCTCGGCAGCAAGAACGGCACGCAGGTCAATGGTGCTCGGCTGGCCGCTCCACGGACACTTCAGCCGGGCGACCTCATAACCGCCGGTCATCTTGTTCTGAAATTCAGTACTGGGGACGAGCGTGAGAGCTCGGAAGTCGTTTTTTACGAAGGCGGCGCGGAAGAAGCCGACCTGACTTCCGGGACCCCGTCTTCCTCCACCGTTATCACGAGCCTAAAAGAACTGCTGGCGCAAGAGCGAACTTCGTCCAGAGAAGCGCCCGTAAGCGGCACAATTGAGATGGTCACGCGCATGAAGGCGCTGATCCGGGCCGGCCGCGAACTCGTGGGACACAGGCCGCTCGACGACCTGTACGGCGTGATTCTGGACCTGTCGCTTGAAGCCGTAAGCGCGAACCGAGGGGTCCTGATGGGCCTTGAAGGCGACCGCCTTGTGGTCAGGGCACTCCGCGGCGAGGGCTTCCGCATCAGCGCGGCGGTTCGCGATCACGTGATTGAAGCCAAGTCGTCTCTCCTCGTGCGGGACGCGTTGCAGGACAGGGCGTTCAGTAACCGGGACAGCATCGTGCAGCACCAGGTCCGGTCCATGATCGCCGTGCCGCTGCAAACCACGGACAAGGTTATCGGCCTAATCTATCTGGATTCCCCCTCTGCTAACCGCGAATTCACGCGCGAGGACCTGAACCTTCTGACCGTAATGGCGAACGTGGCGGCCATTCGGATTGATCACGCCCGGTTGGTTGAAGTGGAGCACACCGAGCGCTTGCACAAACGTGAACTGGAGCAGGCTGCCGATATTCAGGGCCGTCTGCTGCCAGCCGGCGCGCCTGCTGTAGCCGGCGCCGACGTGATGGGGTACAACGTGCCGTGCCGGACGGTTGGCGGCGACTACTACGATTTCTTCTCTTATGCCGACGGAAAAGTGGCGATGGTCGTTGCCGACGTCTCCGGCAAGGGAATGCCGGCGTCGTTGCTGATGTCGAGTCTTCAGGCTCGCGTGCAGGTGTTGGCCGACGATCCTGCGAACCTGGCTCAACTGGTGACGCGGCTCAACAAGTTGACCAGGAAGAACTGCCCAGGCAACCGGTTCATTACTTTTTTTATCTGCCTGCTTGACCCGGCAACCGGTGAGCTGACTTACTCGAACGCCGGTCACAGCCCGCCGCTGCTCATTAGGGAAGGCGGGGCGGTTGAAATGCTCGAAGGGAACGGCCCGCCCCTGGCGATTCTTGGGAGCTTCGAATACGAACAGCGAACGATTCAAATGAACATAGGAGACGTATTAGTCTTGTTCAGCGACGGCGTCACCGAAGCGGCGAACGCGGATGACGAGGAGCTCGGCGAAGACCGGCTGGGTGCGATCCTTCAAGACCACTACGCGGACGGAGCAAAGGAAATGGCTAATCACGTCACCACGGCGCTCGCGGAATGGACCTCCAACGCGCCGTTCGCCGACGATTTGACGCTGGTTATCGCGCGGCGCGTCTGATCTTTCCCATATCTGGATACCTGGCGTATGCTGGCGATGCCATGCTGCCGAAGGCTGTGTGGCCGCCCCGGCTGCCAACGCGACGCTAGAGCATTTTCATATAAATTGAGGCTGCTCCGAAGTTCATCGACTATTGTCGGCAATAAGACTGCGAACCTACTTTATATGAAAATGCTCTAAGCTAATGATCTGGAGGTAGTTTCCACACGGTCAAGCTGAATCGTTCACGGGTGTTACCGCCGTCGAGAGCATCCCCAGGACGGGATTTTTCTGGACTTGCCAGTTCCCCCGCAGGTGCCCAGGAAGCACCGGCCTTGCCGTGCCTGCTGGCAGGCCTTTGACTTGACCGCTCCGGGCGTTGAAGGCGATCATCTGCGATGTGGGAGAGACCGTGACCGATCGCAGGTCGTCTACGTGACACGATCAACAGGGCAGATCGCGGTCAGTTACACGATGACCATCAAGCGTAGTGTCCGCGCGTTAATGTTTAGTTTAGCCTGAAATCCGAAGTTTAACACTTAAACCAATTCTTTTCAGCGGCTTGCAGGCTGGAAAGCCAACTTCTCCGAAGTTGGCTTTCCACAGCGTAAACCATTCAAAATACGTCGGATAGTCTTTGAAATGATTGCAACTTCGGATTTCAGGTTTAGTAGGCCTAGTTGAGGCGCGGTGCACGGAACACGAGATCGCATCCTTGCCGCTGGTCTGAGGCTAGGCAGTTTCAGCGCGCGTCATGTGAAAAAAACTGTTGCAATTGGAGGCTGGTTGGGCATGCGAAACAACGATGGCCTGCCTTACCGCCACCACTATTCCGTGTGCGGACTTGGAACACTCATTCCTGACGAGCCCTAAGAGGCTCGCGGGGAGCGAAAGACCGTCACGACCATTTCTGTCGCGAAAGTCCGGCTCCCCCGGCAATCGGCAGGAGCCTGAGGAATTGAATTTAGACCAGTTCGCCGAGCTTCCGTTCCGCAGTCGGGAACGCGCCGATATCCGCCTTGATCACTTCGTCTGCGAGCGTCAAGTAAAGGTCGCCGAGCGTGCCCGTTGTCCGCGTGTGCGTGCCCATCTTCAGACCGCCCGCGTGCCCTGCGACAATCAGCGCCAGATTATTGTTCTTGTGAGCGTTCGCCTCCGCGTGCTCATGGACGAAAACCAGCGCCGTATGGTCGAGCAACGTGCCGGCGCCCTCGGGCGTGGCCTTCAGCTTTGCGACGAGGTACGCAAATTCCTCCACATGCCAGCGGCAAATGTCGCGCAGAATGCGCATGCCGCGCGGAGTCTCTACTCCATTGTGCGTATATTCATGGTGCCGTTGAGACGTGTGTCCAAGCCACGGGAACCGCGAAAGGCCCTGGCACTTGGTCAACATGTACGATGCCACGCGCGTTTGTCCCGAAGCAAACGCGTGCACAAGAAGGTCGCTCTGAAGCTTCGCGATGCGAGGCCAGTCCCTCAGGTCGCCGCCCTCGGCCGGACGTTCCACGACCCGCTCATACTCCGGCGGCAGACTCGCGATCGACCGCTCCAGATCCCGCACCGAAGTGAGGTATTCGTCAACACGATCCTGGTCGCGGCGGCCGAGCTTCGATTTGAGGGACGACGTATCTTCCAGCACGGCATCGAGGATGCTCTTCTGCCGGTTCGCCCAGGAAGCTTCTTTCCTGCCGAATAACCGGTCGAACAGGTTGTGCGGAATCATCTCCGGCGGCAAAGGACGGTCGCGGTCCGCCCAACTAAGGTTACGTTGAATACTTTCGCCGAACGATTCCTGGCAGACACCGATCTGCAGCGAACGGAAGCGTGAATTCTGCCCGACCTTCTTCGCGATCACCTGATCGATGGAGGGTCCACCCGCTCCCCTGCCTGTGAATACCTGGCCGGAAACGAGGGCGCTCATCGAAGGATAGTGGCTGTTTCCAGGGCCGGGCAGGCGCGCGGCGGGACTGTCGAGTCCCGTAACGACGTGAATATCGTTGCGCAGCGCCGCAAGCGGACGCAGGCAGGGAGTAAATTCGAACTCGGCGCCGGTTTCGCGCGGCACCCAATACTTCTCGCCGATTCCATTGCCGTTAAACCAGAGGACGAAACGGGGCTCGATGCCCGTCCTGCCAGGGCCGGCGGCATAGGCGTTTCCGTTGGAATTGAACATGGCGTCAAGCGCCGGCAGACCAACGCGAACCGCCGAGCCCGCAAGCCCGACGCCTCTCAGAAAAGTGCGTCGCGAAAGTGAAGTCGCCACGGCCATGTTAATTCTGCCCTCCCAGAAACGCTTTTGAACCGGCTATTGAGATTATAAGGTTCCTGAAACGAAATTGCGACCGCCTGAATTCTTCGAGCGCAGCGTCAATCTCCGACTGATCGTCCAAGACCTCCAGGCGGCCGGTGGCGTAACGGAATAACTGCTTCACGACGCACTTCTGGCAACCTGGATCGGAGGCCAAAATCCGGCCGAGCCCTTTCGGCGAGGAGAAGTCCGAATTCGCAATCCCGCGGACGAATGCGCTCGAATCGATGGGAAGCTGGTACTCGGTCGGCTTCGTCTTTCGTTTCTGCTTCGTCTCATCGAATGTAGGGTAGATAGTAACAAGTTGCTTCTCGCGGAACTTCCCGGCCGCGTCGAAATGCTCGAATCCGAAGCCCACGGCGTCCACAAGTCCGTGACAGGAGGCGCAGGACTTGTCGGTAAGGTGGGCGGCCAGCCGCTCACGGTTCGTCATCGGCTTTTCATCCGTTACCGGAGGCAGGGTCGCGCTCACGCCCGGCGGCGGCGGCGGCATCACCTGGCACAGAAAGTGCTCGCGAACGAAGATTCCGCGCTCTGTGGGCGAACTGTCGGAGGGCTTTCCCGTAACGGCAAGAAACGTTGCCTGGCCGAGTACCCCCGAGCGAAGCGAATTCTCGGGATAGTGAACCATCGCGAACTCCTCCTTTGGCGCAGGCATGCCATAGACCTGAGCGAGGCTGCTGTTCGGAAATCCGTACCCGGCTGTAAAGAACTCACGAAAGTCGCCGTCGCCCCACACCAGATGCTGAAAAAAGCGACGCGTCTCTTCAGTCATGGCGGAAACGAGTTCGTCGGTAAACTCAGGATAGACACGCCGGTCCCGGACGGCGCTTCGCAGGCGGTCGAAGCGGAGCCACTGGGCGAGGAATTCGTCCATGGCCAGGCGCGCCCGCGGATCGGCGAGCATTCGACGGGAGATGCGCTCGATACCGGCGTCCGTGTTCAACTCACCCTTCGCCGCGGCATGGAAAAGGGTTTCGTCAGGCATGGTGTCCCAAAAGAAGTAGGACAGCCGGCTCGCGGTTTGGAATGGATCCCTGCCTCCGTCGGGCCGCTCGGCGTGGAAGAGGAAATTCGGTGATTGCAGCATCGCTTCCACCGTGAGTTGAGCGCCCTTCAGAAAATCGGCTTCCATCGAGAAGAGGTTCTCGTAGCGTGCAACTTCGTCTTTCGTTAGCGGACGGCGGAAGGACCGGCGTCCGTATTCGGCGACGAATCGCGCGCGACAGCCCTTCGCGGTTGGATCGCAAGGAATCAGCTTGTTGCGGTCGCCTCCAAGAAAAGCGTTGCGCGCTAGCTTCGCGGCCGCGCGGCTGTAGGCTTCCGCGAGGAGTGGCGGGATGCCCTGGGCCTCAGCCTGATTCGTGAATCCGTTCGAATAATCTTCCTTTGGAAACTGATTCGCGATAGAGGTCTGGTCGCCGAGCAAATCGCGGACCGTGTGATTGTATTGGCTGTGGGTGAGCCGCCGGACGCCGCGGGAACCGGGCGTGCGACGCCGCACTCCGGAGGCGCTCGCGAGCTTTTCCGGGGACAGCGAAGCCAGATACTCCACCCACGCGCGGAGCAATTTTTCCTCGGGACCCCCCGGGTGAATGCGCTCGCCGCCGGTGTGCTGAACGCGGTTCATCGGCTTTAGCAAAAGCAGCGACTGTCCGGGCCGGTCGCGATCGACCAAACGCGAAAGGCGCAGACCGAACGCATCCACCGCTTCCTTCGACGGCTGGTCGGGAGGGAAATGGATGCGAGTGGCGGAGGCGACGCCATTGTCGTTATGGCACAGGCGGCACTGCGCGGCTTCAAAGGCGCGGTAGAGGGGAGTAAAGTCCTGGGCGGGCGCAAGAACAGACAGGAGGAGTGCTGGCAGAAGTAGTTTCACCGCTTGCTTCCTTGCAACACTCGCGCAGGCAAAGTCACGACTGCCCAGACCAACTCCAGCACGCCGCCCACGGCGATCCCGACGATCTTGAACGGCAGCAGAAGAATCCAGACCACCGGATAGAGCACCAAGGCAATCAGCGCCAGCGGCCAGCACAGAAACAACAGAATGCACCAAAGAAGGAAGTTCAGCATGCCCCGACATCAGTATTGTACAGCCGAGCCGGACGAGTTGAGGGCCAAGCCGGTTTCATGCGCTCATGCGCCCATTCCTCGCATTTCCCGCTGCGCCGGATCACGCCATGGCCTTACGCACTTTTTCGAGGAAACTCGTGACCACTACGTCGGGATCGCCCCTGCCAAGCGCCTCGATCGGCAGGAAGCCCCGGAATCCGACCTTCTCGATTATCGCCCTCACCCTAACCAGATCGATTGGCACTGATTTCTTTCCGTACCAGACGTTCTCCTTGACTTGCCAGGTGCATGCGTAAGGCAGAAGCTTCTCGATCTCATCGTATGGATCGCCTTGACGGAGACTTCCGACATCCAGAATGACGCTGAACCAGTCCGAGCCTACCGCCTGCACAACGCGAATCGTCTCGTCCGCGGTTTTCAGAAAATCGTCGTGGTGTTGCAGTCCGACGATGACGCCGTGCGCTTTTCCATACTCAGCGCATTCCTTGAAGGCTGGGACCATCCATGCGAGAACCTGATCGAAGGTGTGACCCGCCGGCGCAGCTTTACCTGAGAAAACGCGCACGACGTTCGCGCCGAGTTTTCCGGCCACGCCGATCCAGTCCCGGACCAACTGAATCTCGCTCTTGAGTTTCGCGGGGTCCGCGAGAGTAAAATCGTTTCGAACGCCGGTGCCGTTGATTGTGACACCGTTCAGATAGGCTTTCCGCTTGAGGCCGAAGATCACTTCGTCGCTCGGAACCTTCGGATAGCCCGGGAAGTAGTAGCCCGTGGTGTCGACACCATCAATGTCATGCGCGGCGCAGTAGTCGATCACGTCGTTAAGCGTCATCTTGCCAGCCATCAGCGGCGCATTGAAAGAGTAGGCATTGAGCGCGATTTTGATTCTGGCGCCGCGGCGGCGCTTCACCTCACCCTTAGCAGGGGCCGGGCGGGGATTCCCCGCAAAGGCGGAAAGGGCAGCGATTCCAGCCGTCCGCGCTAGAAAACCTCGCCGTTCGATGCGATTGTTCATAGCTTCGTCTTCTCCCACGACCGCGATCAGTATAGATCGATCTGCGAAATCAGTCAATCGGCCGGCGATTCAACATGTACTTCCCGAGCGCAGCATTCACGGTTTTGGCTCACTTATGGAGTCGCCCGGCGCCGAGTTCCGGGCTGCTGAAAATGAGCCGCACGGTAACCGCCCGCTTCGATACGATTTTGGTTCTTGCTGTCCAAAGCAACATTAAAGCAACAGAAAGCAACAGAATGCCCGAAGCCGAGATCCAACCACGACCGGCGCAAAGTCCGTGCGCCCGCCCTTACGCTGGATACTACTGAAGCGAGATCGTAATGAGTTGTGGGCTGCTCGCATCGCCAATGCTTAGGGTCACTGAAGCGCCAAATCCGCTTGCCACATCGGGTGGTAGTCAAAAGCGCCGATCACCCCGCATGATCCGGAATTCGCTGACGTAAAGGCGGCGGTGATGGAGGGCTTGGAGCAAGCCCAGCGCGGAGAGACCCGTCCCGCGGAAGACGTGTCGCTGAACTCCGCGCAAAACACGGCATATCGCGTTGAGTTCACTCCGCGGGCAATCAGTGACCTTGACGAAGTCACAAATGGGTGACGGCGAACGCGCCGTACCGTGGTCCTCTTTGGTTTGAGCGTTCGGGGGCGCCATCCTTTCGCTGGGGAATCGCCCCGAACGCGGCCCTGCCGTGAGTAGCCTCTCGACGTCTGAAGACACGGTCCGCCAACTCGTCTTCGGGCGGAATCGGAATCGCTGTCTTGTCTACTACGCATTGTCCGGAGATGTAGTGCGCATTCTTCACGCGCGACACCGCGCTCGAAAGACCCCTACTCGGCAGGATCTGATCGGGTGACGAGTTCGATGAAGTAACCGCTCGATTCTAAGGCTGCCGTCCTTGTCAGCGGCCTTTTTTCTTCTTCCGATTCGATTCCCGGTTTGCGTGCCGCCCGGTGCCGTCTCCGTCGTCCAGGATGCCTCCGGCGGGATTCAGCGTGTTGAGCACAGCCTGTAGTCGTGTGCGCGCGGCGATCGCATCCGGATCTCTTGTCCCGGCAGGCACGAGCGGCTCTTCGAACGGCGCATGGGTCATGTTGAAAAGAGCCTCCGCCTGGTTCAACTTCCACTTCGCGTCCCGCACATACCACTGCCGGGCAAGCTGTATGAATATCCAGTCGCGGGGCTGCCCCTTCTGGCCGTGCAGTTGTGGGGCAAAGCTGCGGCCGTCGATGACCATGTTTACATGCCTTTTTGCACCCGCCAACTCCGCGAACGTCGGAAGGAAATCGGTCGAATCCACCAGGTCCGCCGAAACCTTTCCCGCTGGTGTCTTGCCGGGCCAATTAGCAATCATCGGAACGAGAGCGCCGCCTTCGAGCATGGATCCCTTCTCGCCCGACAGGCGCCGGCCGCGCACCGTCGACCCGGCCGCGCGGCCGCCAGAGGTGCCGTTGTCGCCGGTGAAAACGATCAGAGTGTTGTCACGCATTTTCAGGCGGTCGAGGTCAGCAACCAGGCGGCCGACAAGCTTGTCCATGTAGCGAATGTTGTCGCCGTAGTGATCCTTGCTGTCTGCCGCGCTATCCGGCGTGGGCAGGATCTCCCCGTGCACGTGAGACATCGAGTAGTAAACATAGAACGGTTGAGCCCGGCGCCGCGTGATGAAATCGATCAGGTGATCGTGCATCACGTCGGGCAGATACTCCTTATCGCGAAGGTCCTTTCTTCCCCCGTTCACCGTATAGGCTTTGCCCTTAACCTGAGTG
>SYKU01000229.1 GCA_005808865.1 Acidobacteriota bacterium | reverse complement strand
GCTGGATCTTGCCGGGTATTCGGATTCGGAGGGTTTCGGCCAGGATGACGGTGTGCGCCGCTTCGCCTGGCGCTATCGCGATTACGTGATCCGATCGCTGAACAGCGACAAACCCTATTCGGAATTTGTGCGCGAGCAGATCGCCGGTGACGAGCTTGCCGGTGACGCGAAGCCCGGTCCGATGAACCAGGAGAATCTCGACCGGCTCGCTGCAACAGGTTTTCTGCGAACCACGCCAGATCCGACGAACGCTCCTGAGCGGGGGTTCATCGCGGAAAGGTTGAACATCGTCGCGGATGAAGTGGAAGTACTGACTTCATCCATGATCGGCCTCACGGTGGGCTGCGCGCGCTGCCACAATCACAAGTACGACCCGATCCCGCAGCGCGACTACTATCGTTTGTCGGCAATCCTCCAATCGGCCTACGATCCCTATGACTGGCTGCCTCCGAAAAGAAGGGAATTCGACGCGGCGCTGCCACGGGAGGTGGCCGAATACGAGACTCACAACCAGCCGCTCAACGCCGAGATTGGCAAGCTCGAAAAGAGTCTTGCGGAACTTACGGCTTCGTATCGCGAGGAATACCAGCGTGACGTCAAGACCGAGACCTTCGAGGATCCGGCGAAGATTCCCCTCGATAAATTGTTCGCGAAGTTTCCAAAATTGAAGCAGCGTGGCGAACCGGTTCAGAAGGAACTGGATGCCCTGAAACGGAAGTTGCTGCCGAAGCCGCACGTGCGCGTACTGATGGACAACGGAGGCGAACCTTCGGCTTTCTATCTCTTACGCCGCGGCGACCCGCTCACTCCCGGCGAACGTGTCACACCCGGAGTTCCGTCCGTTCTCAGTGGAGCGATTGAGCCATACCGCGTGACGCCGCCGTGGGAAGGAAGTACAAGTTCCGGACGGCGCCTGGCGCTCGCGCGGTGGCTCACCCAACCGAACCATCCGCTTACCGGACGTGTCGCGATGAACCAGATGTGGATGCGCCATTTCGGCCGCGGCATCGTTGCAAGCCCATCGAACTTCGGCCGCGCGGGCAGCGTGCCGTCGCATCCTGAATTGCTGGACTGGCTCGCGGTCGAGTTCGTGTCTCGCGGGTGGAGTCAGAAGGCGATGCATCGGCTGATGATGACTTCTTCAGCATACCGGCAGTCCTCGTCTCTTCGTGAGGCGCCTTCCGCCGATCCGGAGAACCTCCTGTTGAGCCGCATGCCTTTGCGGCGCCTGGAGGCAGAGGCGCTGTACGATGCCGCGCTCGCGGCGACCGGACGGCTGGACGCGAAGATGTTCGGGCCGCCCGCCGACATCGAAGTGAAGACTGACAAGGAAGTGGTGGTGAAGGCGGGACACGATGGCTACAGGCGCGCTATCTACGTTCTGCATCGCCGCCAGACGCCGGTAACGATGTTCGAGGTGTTCGACCAGCCCCCGATGACTCCAAACTGTATCGAGCGCCGCCTGTCGAACGTGGCCACACAGGCGTTGCAGATGACAAACGGCACGATGATTTGGGATCAATCGCGCTACCTTGCCGGCCGGCTGATTGACGAGTTCGAGCAAGACCGCGGCGCGCAGGTGCGGCAAGCGTACCTTCGAATTCTCTCCCGCCCTCCATCGGCTGAAGAAATTCACGCCGGCGTCGAATCGCTCGATCAGTTCGCGCGGCTGTGGCGGGAGAAGCTGGCTTCCGGGAATCCGGATGCTCCCGTTCTTGCGACGGCCCGCTGGCAATCGCTCGCGAGCCTGTGCCACACGCTATTGAACTCCGCCGAGTTCGCTTTCATCGATTGAGGACAGAACATGAACAACCCGTCCCGCCGCGACTTTTTCAACCGTATCTCCGACGGCATTCACGGCGCGGCGCTCGCGTCGATCTTCGGCGCCCGCGCCGTTGCGTCCACACACGAGGCGCCGAACCTGCTCGCGAAGCAGCCGCACTTCAAGGCAAAGGCTAAGGCCGTAATCCATCTATTTCAAAACGGCGGTCCGAGCCAGGTGGACCTGTTCGATCCCAAGCCGGGATTACAGAAGTACGCGGGCCAGATTCCGCTGCTTGACCTGAAGACGGATGTTTCATCTCCAATCTCGATGGGAGGCCTGCTACCATCTCCGTTCAAGTTCAACAAGCACGGCCAATGCGGCATGGAACTGGCGGAAGTTCTTCCGCATCTGGCGAAACATGTCGATGACATCGCCTTCATCCGTTCGATGTTCGGCGAGCACTTCAACCACGAACCGGCGCTGTTCCTGATGCATTCCGGGCGCACGATTCCGAGCAGGCCGTCGATGGGATCGTGGGTGTCATACGGGTTGGGCACGGAGAATCAAAACCTGCCGGCCTATATCGTCCTGGACGATCCGAAGGGACTGCCGATTAACGGCATCTCGAACTGGCAGTCGGCGTGGCTGCCGCCGCTTTATCAAGGGACGCGAGTCAGAACCGAAGGTCCGCCGGTACTGAATCTCGCCCCGAACCCCGAGTGGCCTACGCCGCTCGCCGCGGCACAGCGAGACCTGCTCAGGCGCATTGATGATGCACATCGGCGCGAGCGTCCCCATCAGCCCGACCTGGACGCGCGCATCTCCAGTTATGAACTGGCCGCGCGGATGCAGGTCGCCGCAAGCGATGTACTCGATGTCTCGAAGGAAACGGAGGCGGTGCGCGAAGCTTACGGACTGAACGATCCGCAAACGGCGTCGTACGGGAAACGTTGTCTGATGGCCCGCCGCATGGTGGAGCGGGGAGTCCGATTCGTGCAACTTTACATCGAAGGACAGATCTGGGACAACCACGAGAACCTCGACACGGGATTGCGCTACGCGTGCGGCAAGACGGACAAGCCGGTGGCGGCGTTACTGACGGACTTGAAGCAGCGTGGGCTTCTTGACTCGACTCTTGTGATTTGGGGAGGCGAGTTCGGACGTCTGCCGCTTGCCCAGAGCACGAACGGCCGCGATCATGGCCCTTCCGGCTTCACGACGTGGATGGCGGGCGGCGGCGTGAAGCCTGGGACTATCTACGGCGCGACCGACGATTTTGGACACAAGGCCGTGGAGAACCGCGTTTCCGTTCATGACTTTCATGCGACGGTTCTGCATCTGCTCGGGCTTGAGTTCCGCGACTTGGTTTACGAAAGGCACGGGCTTAAAGAACGGCTCACCGACCAGTTCCCGGCGCGGGTGGTGAAGGAAGTTTTGGCGTGAGGTAAGGGAGAGGCGAATAGGCAAGGCGCCGCCTTCGAGAAAACTGCTCCGACCAGCGATTCCGGTGCGTGGCCCATAGTGATAGAGCCCCGCGCCACGGGGCGATCCATCACCAGTACGCCGAACCCCGGTCGCCGCGGCCGCCAGACATGGATCGGGCGCCGTTTAGTTTAGCCGACTGCGCGGCCGCGAAGGCCGGCCCAAAGTCGGCCCACTCCGGTGGCTTCGGAATCGCCACCGCGGACCGCTGCGTCGTCGGCGAGAACTGCAGGTTCGACGGCCGCCCCCGCAACCCGTGGATCGCCATTGCCTTGCCTTACTCCTTCAACCGCTTGACAATTTGCGAACCCACCGAGCCGTCACGCCCATCTTCAGGGCGGTGTCGCGCTGCCTCATGCTACACGCCTCAACTCGCTTCAGCCAGTGCAGATCATCTCGTTCTCCTTTGCTCATCGCGATTCGTTGCATCCCTCACCTCGCGGTTGTCAAGAGGAACTTCTACCTGGCCGCGACAGTGAACTCGACTGGAGGATCAAGAGGTGGCGCCCATGCGCCTGTGATCCGGACACAACCAGGGATGCCGCGTCGATGCCGATTTAGGGATGCGGCTGCGCGTAAAGCCCGATGGCCGTGGGGTCCTGCCGCTGCCGCGCCGAGTCCCCGCGTGACTTGATGTTGGGAAGGTGGATGTGGGACAGTCGAAACATGCAACTCGCGGCGCGACTCATGCCACTTTGCCTGGCCGTGACCGTCTCGGCCCAGACATCCCGTCTCGACTTCTTCGAGAACAAGGTCCGGCCGGTGTTGGTGCGCAGTTGCCAGGGATGCCACGGGCCGAAGGTCGAGCAGGCCGGGCTCCGGCTCGATTCACGGGAGGCACTTCTGAAGGGCGGGACGCGAGGACCCGCAGTCACACCGGGCGATCCGGACGCCAGCCTCGTTGTAAAGGCGGTGCGCCACGAAGGGTTGAAGATGCCCCTTGGCGGCAAGCTGAAATTCGAGGAAATCGAGGCGATCGAGACATGGGTTCGGCAAGGCGCGTTGTGGCCGAATGAAGCCGCGACGGCAGTCAGGGCCAAGTCAATCCCGGAAAGAGCCCGTGAGTATTGGGCGTTTCAACCCGTCATCAAGCCAATACCATCCGCCGTCAGCCGACGCGACTGGGGCCGCACGCCGGTCGATACGTTTATCCTGGCGGCCCTCGAGGGAGCCAAGCTCACTCCGTCGCCTCCCGCCGATCGCGCGACTCTAATCCGCCGTGTCACGTTCGATCTGACCGGGCTGCCTCCGAAGCCTGAAGAGACCGTTGCTTTCATGAACGATCCGTCGCCTGAAGCCTATTCCAAAGTGGTGGACCGGTTGCTCAAGTCGGCCCGCTTTGGCGAGCATTGGGCCCGTCATTGGATGGACCTGGTGCGCTATGCCGAATCGCATGGCAGCCAGGGTGACTTCGATTTGCCCTATGCGTGGCGTTATCGCGACTACCTGATCCGCGCGCTCAATCAGGACGTGCCGTACGATCAACTGGTCCGCGAGCACTTGGCGGGAGATCTTCTCGCCAGTCCTCGCATCAACGCTGGAGAGAGTATCAATGAATCTGTGATCGGGACGGCGCATTTGCGTATGGTGGAGTACGGCTACATTCCTGTCGATGCGCTGGACGACCAGTTCAAGGTAGTGGACAACCAGATCGACGTGATCTCGAAGGCTTTTCAGGGGCTCACCGTCTCGTGCGCGCGCTGTCACGATCACAAATTCGATCCGATCGGTCAGAAGGATTTCTATGCGCTCTATGGAATTCTTGCCAGTTCGCGGCATGGCCAGCGGGTGATTGACACGCCTGAACACGTTAACTTGCATCGCGCCGAGTTGGCTAAGTTCCGCGGCAGCCTTCGCCGCGAGCTCGGGCGAACCTGGCTCGCAGCCAAACCAAACCTATCCGCGGAGTTGCCCGCTCCACCACTCGCCCCCGCCCCTGCCGGCAAGAAGCCCGCTGACCCTCCGAAACCCGACTACGGCCCGCTGGCACTTTGGCGCGAACTGAAGGACTTGACCCCGGGCGACGCATTCCGCGCGGGATGGGAGCGAGCCGGCGGGAATCTAAGGAAGGACATAGATGAGCGGCGCGAATTTAACGCAAAGGGCTTCAGCCGCGGATGGAATTTCGACAGCGGGGACGATTTCAAAACCTGGTTCCGCACAGGCAACGGTCTTCCGGACGAGCCGTTCAGGCCAGGCGAATTCTATGTATTGACCGAGGGCGATCGCCTGATAAATGGCGTCTATCCGGCGGGCGTCTACCAGCACTTGCTCTCGCGGAAGCACAGCGGTGTATTTCAATCACCACGCTTCAAGATCGACTCGGACTCAATCAGCCTGCGCGCACTCGGCGGGAATTTCGCCTGGGCTCGGGTCGTCGTGGAAAATTATGCACTGGGAAACGGCGGCATCTACCCAGCCACCGATCTCAATGATGATACGATGCGGTGGATCCGTTTCGACACCAAGTACCGGCGCGGCTCCCATGCCTATATCGAACTGGCGGCGCTTGAGGATCGGGCACGTTCGGCGACCGGAGCACATGCCGATGGCCGCTCTCATTTCGGAGTGGCGGAGGTGGTGTTTCACGATGGAGATCAGCCACCGAAAGATGAACTGACTGCCGCCCTCTTGCTGGAAGGGCCTGCGCCGGCATCACCCGCCCAACTCTCCGAGCGGTATAACGCGGTTCTCCACGGTTGCGTCGAAGCCTGGATAGATGGTTCGTTGAGCGACGCGCAGGCGGCATTCCTCGACTTCTTCGTGAGAAACGATCTCTTGCCGAATTCGAAGAAGCAGGTACCGGAATCCGCGGCTGCGCTCGTGGACAAATATCGGGTACTCGAAGCCGAGGTCCCCGTTCCACGGCGCGTACCGGCAGCCATGACAGGCACTTCGTTCGATCAGCCACTGTTTGTGCGAGGCAATCACATGAACCCGGGTCCGCCGGTTCCGCGCCGCTACCTGGAGGCTCTGGGAAGTCCTTCCTGTAGCAGCGATCAAAGCGGCCGGCTCGAACTGGGGAACTCGATTGCGAGTCCCGCGAATCCGCTCACCTCCCGCGTGATCGTGAACCGGCTCTGGCATCATCTTTTCGGACGCGGGATCGTTCGAACCGTCGATAACTTCGGCAAGAACGGCGAAAAGCCTTCGCACCCTGAGTTGCTCGATTATCTTGCAGCAAGGTTTGTCGAGGAGGGCTGGTCGGTCAAAGCGATGATACGGCTCCTGGTCACCTCGAGCGTTTACCAAATGAGCTCAACGCCTTCGGCGGACGCAGCCCGCCTTGATTCGGCAAACGACCTCCTGCAACACGCGCGCGGGCGACGGCTGCCGGCCGAGTCGATTCGCGACGCTATCCTCTCGGTCAGCGGTGACCTCGACCCGAAGCTCTATGGGCCGGGAATCGACGTCTATTACACGGGAAAGACCGAAAGCGGCGGCAAAGTGGGTCCGCTCGACGGGGCACGCCGGCGAAGCGTCTATCAAAGAATCAAACGCAACGCGCAGAATCAGTTTCTCGAAGTCTTTGACGCTCCCAAGCCTGCCAGCACGAGGGGCCAGCGGGACTCGACCAATGTTCCGGCGCAATCGCTGGCTATGCTCAATGATCCGTTTGTCATCGACCAGGCCTCAAAATGGGCCAGCCGGATTGTTGCCGATGGAGGCACGTCGGCGCGGGATCGCGTGGAGCGCATGTTCCGGCGCGCGCTCGGCCGCCGTGCCACGGAAGCCGAGATCACCGCGAGCCTCGATTACCTCACACGCGGTGGAGGAGACGAAGCGGAGTTACTATCCAACCAGAGAGCCTGGCAGGACTTTGCGCACTCGATCTTCAATTTCAAGGAGTTCCTCTATGCCAGATAGCGTGCCTGGCGTGCCTATGTTGAACAAACTCATATCCCGCCGCGAAATGCTCCGGCGCGCGTCTACCGGCTTCGGCCTCACCGCCTTTGCCGGCCTAGCCGCCGGGCAGGGCGCGAAGAAACCGCACTTTAACCCCAAACTGACAAGCGTCATTTTTTGCTTCATGTCCGGCGGCGTATCACACGTGGATAGTTTCGACCCGAAACCGCGCCTTGAGCGCGATGCCGGCAAGCCAATGCCCATGCCGGTCAAGCCAACGATGTTCAACGACGTCAAAGGCATCATGCCAAGCCCGTGGAGTTTTCGAAACTACGGTCAGTGCGGCATGCCGGTGAGCGAGTTGTTTCCGCACATGGGCGCTTGTGCCGACGATCTGTGCCTGATCCGTTCGATGACCAGCACGGCCAATGAGCATGCGCAAGGCAATTTCTACATTCACACCGGGCAGCCGTTTCTCGGGTTTCCGAATGCTGGCGCGTGGATCAACTACGGCCTTGGCAGCGAGAATCAGAATCTACCCGGCTTCGTTGTCCTCGCGAGCGGAGGTGTTCCGCTGGGCGGCATCGGCATGTACGGAAGCGGTTTTCTCCCGGCCGAGCACCAGGCTTCTTTGCTGTATCCCGAGGCAGTCGAGGCACTGAACAACATCAAGCCGAAGGAGGAGGACCGCGAACAGCAGCGCAGACTTTCGTTTGTGGCCGCGATGGACCAGCAGTATACCAGCCGGAGCAGCGCGGACCCTCAGGTGGAGACCGCGATTCGCAACTACGAGACAGCCTATCGGATGCAGACCGCTGTGCCGGAGTTGATGGACCTGAAGGGCGAAACGGAGGCCACCCGGCGGCTGTACGGGATTGACTCGAGTAACGCAGCCACGGCGGCCTACGGCAGACAGTGTCTGTTGGCGCGGAGGCTCGTTGAACGCGGCGTGCGATTCGTGGAATTGACCTGCCTGATGCGGCCTTCCGTTCCTGGCCAGATTGGCAACCCATGGGATCAGCATACGCTCCTGAAAGAAGGCCACACCGAAATGGCGCTGCAAGTGGATCAGCCGATCGCCGGTCTGATCAAGGATCTGAAGGCGCGCGGATTGTTCGAACAAACGCTTATCGTCTGGGCGGGCGAGTTCGGCCGCACTCCGTTCGCGCAGGGGGTTAACGGCCGCGATCACAATCCTTTCGGTTTCAGCATCTGGTTAGCCGGCGGCGGCGTGAAGCGGGGGTTCATCTACGGACAGACAGACGAGTTTGGCTACTACGCCGTGGAAAACACCATGACCGTGTATGACCTCTGGGCCACAGTGCTGCATTTGCTTGGCCTCGACCATGAACGGCTCACCTACCGGTTCAGCGGCCGCGACTACCGGTTGTCGGATGTGCATGGCCGCGTGATCCGCGATCTCCTCTCATAGTGCCGCAGCCGATTGCAATGTGGACTTTCATACGACCCCGGCGCCTCGCCCGGCCGCGTATATTCTGAAAGCTCAGTTCCCGCTTGCCGGCGTTTCCGGACGCCTTGGCAAGGAAGGCATCCATGCCGTATTCCGTATTCTCCCCGCTGACCCAACCCTGGCCCGTCGTGATTGTCTGCTGCGTATACTCCATTGGATGGGATGGTTGTCTGATTGACTGATCACTTTCACTTGACTCGCCGAGCAAATTGGGGCACAGTTGATCGGTGGTGTCATATTCGGTGCGCGTCCTGCGAGGTCTGATCGCAATCACGTCATGCCTGGTGTGATGCCCGGGGTTGGGAGATTTCGGGCCCAGCTCCGACTGCGGCTGACTTCAGTGATGGTAGGACGGTTGTTGTTCGAAAACTCCTGAAAGGTTAAAGGTGAGATCCTTGCGAGCTATTATTCTCTTTTGTCTCTTTCTTGGCGCAGCGTTGGCGCAAACGGACCGCGGCACGATCACTGGAACCGTAACCGACCCCGCGGACGCCGTCGTGCCCGCAGCCGCTGTCACAGCGACGCACACCGACACCGGCGCCAAATATGCCGCAGTTACGACGCAAACCGGCAACTACACGATTGCACAGGTCCCGGCGGGAATCTACGACGTCAGCGTGGAGATGGCCGGCTTCAACACGTTCGTTCAGAGAGGCATCCGGATCTTCGCCACGCAGACAGCCCGCATTGACGTAGCCCTGCGAGTGGGCGGCACCGCCGAGGTGATTTCCGTAACCGCCGATGCCCCGCTGTTGAAGACTGAGAGCGCGGAACAAAGTTCCACCGTCAGCAGGGAAAAGCTGAACGAACTGCCGCTCAACTTCGGAGCGCGGGGCAACACCTCCGCTGCCAGCATTCGCAATCCCTACAGCTTTGTCACGCTTGTGCCCGGCGGCAGCATCACGTCTTACAGTTCGATCAAGCTTAACGGCGCTCCGCTAAACACCTACCAGGTTCGCGTGGAGGGGCAGGAGGCGAACAACCAGAGGCTGATGATCCGCCAGGACCAGGTGCAGCCCTCGGTGGAATCGCTAGAGGAAATGTCCGTGCAGAGCAACAACTTCTCGGCGGAGTACGGACAGGTCACTGGCGGGATGTTCAATCTCACCGTCAAGTCCGGCACGAATCAAATCCACGGAAGCGCGTTTGAGTACTTCGTAAACGAGTCTCTGAACGCGGGCCTCCCTTACACCAACAATCGACGGGGCGGCCTGGTGCGCCCGGTCAACCGGAGACACAACTATGGCGGCAGTATCGGCGGTCCGGTCTGGTTGCCAAAAGTCTACGACGGCCGGAATAAGACCTTCTTTTTCTTCGCCCTCGAGAAGTTCCATCAGCAGCAACTTGTCGGCGGGACGCTCGCGACCATGCCCACCGACGCGATGCGCGGAGGCGACTTCAGCGAGGCTCTGACGAACCGCGCCCTGACAACGCAACTGGACCCGCTCGGCCGCTCCATTCTCGAAAACGTAGTTTACGATCCGCAGACCACCAGACAGGTGAACGGGCAAGTAGTCCGGGATCCCTTTGCACGCAACATCCTTCCCGTAAGCCGGTTCGACCCGGTGTCTCTGAAAATACAAGCGCTGATTCCGAGGGCGACACGACCTGGCCGGATCAATAACTGGGACCAGTCATTCGACGCAGCCACCGACAAGAACATCGCAAGCGTCAAGGTGGATCACAACTTCAACACGCTCGGTAAAGTGTCTTTCTATTGGTCCCGGTACTGGGGCCCGCACTACAACGGATCGGACGGATTGCCAATTCCGCTGACCCAGGTTCGACGCATCCGGACAAACAGTCATACCTTCAGAGTTAACTACGATGTTCCGGTCTCACCAACTCTTCTGGTTCACGCGGGCCTTGGGTTCCTGCGACACGTGAACCCTGACCAGAGCATTCCTGAGGTACTTGATTACGACCCGGTCGCCGGGATTGGCCTGACGGGGGCGCTATTTGGAAAGGGCTTTCCGAGAATATCCGGGCTGAACTCCGCGACTGGCGGAGGCATGTCCCTGGGCATGGGTTCGAACGGCGGCCTCGTATTCGCCGACAAACCTACAGCCGTCCTGAGCGCCACCTTTGTGAAGAACAGTCACACCTACAAAGCGGGGGGAGAGTGGCGTATCGATACGTTGACGGTGAAGGCAATCAGCGGAATGTTCGGCTCATGGACGTTTAGCCCCACGCAGACGGGCCTTCCGTCGACCCAAGGTCAGGCTTTGTCGGGCGGGGACTTGGGATTGCCATATGCCAGTTTTCTGCTTGGGCTGGGGAATAACGGCAGCATCTCCCACCCTCCGGATCCCCCATCGCGTAAGCCATCGGGTTCGCTCTTCGTCCAGGATAACTGGAAGATCACCCGGCAGTTAACAATGGACTTTGG
>SYKU01000228.1 GCA_005808865.1 Acidobacteriota bacterium | reverse complement strand
CAAAGTTCCCCATTCCCGATAAGCGCCCCAGCCCGGTTCCGCCACAATTGTGCCCAGTAACTGATTTCGTTCCGTGTCGCTACTTCATTCATTCCACCTGGGTTGTCTCCATTCTCTCTCCGGAGTCAGGGGGAACTTCGGTCTAGTGGAACACAAGCGGCCCCGAAAGCGAGCTGGACCGGGTGTGGTGCCCTATCTGGAGGGTCCCGAATCTCGGGCGCATCCGGAGCGCTTGATCCCGCAGTTTTCACAATCTCGATCCCTTTTTTCACAGCGGGTTCTCGGTTTCGAGAATCAAGTCGTTCGACCTCGGATACCACTCTGCCGGAAAGTCGGGCGATGTCAACGTCGAGAAGCCGAAGGGCATCGAAACCTGAGTCAGGCTCACACCCAGTTTTGTGGGGACCATGGCCCAAACGCTCGACGCGGGACCGCTATACCGCCGACACACAGATTGTCACGACCGTTCCTGTCTTGACGAAAGCCCGGCGTTAACGCGACAACCCGTCGGGAGGTCGTGAACACAGCTCGATCAGAGTTTCGAGAGTTCTTCTACGCTGCTCCGCGGACGTGATCAGGTAGCGATGATTGCCGTTCGCATCAGGTGTGAATACTGTCTTGCCTTCATCGTCAACCGTAACCCTCCCCGGCTCTGAAAGCGAGAAATATCCCGCAGCCGGCCGAACCGCGTACAGAGCGGCCGTGAGATCCCAGGTCTGCCTGTCATAAGGCATCATCTTGTAGGCGCGGTAGGCTTCGGCTACCGGGTGATCGGCCACGTACGCGTAATCCTTCTCAATGCTCGCCGCGGGGTAGCGGATGTTCTCGCCGATTTCGTAGCCGCTGAACACGATCGGCACGGGGCTTTCCGCGAACAGTTTACGGGCGGCCGCGATATCCGTGTATACGTTGTACTCTCTCTTGCCGGAGGGAAACGCCCCTGCCATCGCGCAAATGAAGCGAACTTTGCGTGCAACCAGTTCGGCTCCGGCAGGCGAATCCAGCAACCGGGCCAGATTCGTGCTGAATCCAACCTGCACCAGGACCACACTCCCATCCGCCTCGCCCGAAAGAACGTTCCGAAGCAACCCGGTCGCGTCCGGCGCTTCGGAGCCGCTCTTAAGGCGGCGCGGGTAAGCAGGCCGCTCGGCGACCGGACGGATGTATTTGCCGTCTTCCGGAGTCTTCCCGCCGTGTACCATGCCGATCGGAATCGCGGGGCGTCCATAGAAATGGTTTACGAGGTCTACGTAGGGCGCGGCGAAACGGTTATCCTTTGTGATCGTGACGGCCAGAATCTTCGCTTCCCCCCGGCTTTCGAGCGCGTGCAGCATCGCAAGCGCGAGCGCGTCGTCGATGTCGTTTCCCATGTCGTTGTCAAAAACCAACCGCACCGGCGGCCCCGGTGGCACGCGCAGGAGGTGGCGCAACAGGTTCGAGGCCATCTGCCGGTTGTCGGCACGGTCGATGTACTCGTTATAGATCCAGGGATCGCCCAATGCGACTACCGATCCCTTTCCGTGTTTCACTAGCGACATGACGGGAGTGCCTCCCGCCGAAAGCAGCGTTTCGGACTCCTTTGCTGAAATCCGAAGGGGCGCAACGTCCACGAAGTAAGCGCGAAGACTCTTGCCCAAGATCGCTCCCTCGCTTCGTAGCGTGATCTTCGAAGCCCCTTGCGGATCCACGTACTTCGTTTCCACGAATTCGATTCCAAAGCGCGAGCTCAATTGGTTGAAGCGCTCGAATTCGGCGTTCCCCTTGTTGTTGCCGAGCAGCACCAGTTGACCGCCCGTGCGGACCCATTTCTCGATAGCGCGAATCTCGGCTTTTTCGAAATACTTCGGCTCGGCGGTCTCGGCGGGCGTATCGGGATCGACGGCAAGGAAAACGTCGAGACCCGCCAGGGTCTTCGCACTGACGCGATCCCTGACCGTGCGAAGTTCACCGCCCATGCCCCGGATCAGTTTGCCGAGTTCGGAAAACCCGCCGGGATACGCAGCATCCCAAGCATAGTGGCCTGGTGCTTTCGCTTCGTTGTTGTGAAACGCGTCGAGCCCGATTGTCTTCTGTGCAAGAATGGGTCCGGCAAGCATGGGCAGCAGAACAACTGCGTGTTTGAAGGCTGTCATTAATGTTCAACTCCATGGTAGCGCGCCTGTGGGTCTCAGCCGTTGTAAACTTGACGTTATGACGAAATCGACTTTCCTACTGGCCCTTGTTGCGTCGGCGTCCGCCTGGTCGCAGGAACTTCGGGTTACCGGTGGTGCGGTCGACGACCAGGTTTTTCAGCGGAACGCTACCGGGTCCGCCGACATCTCCATCAGCGGTTCGGCGGATGCGGCCGACGGCAAGTCTGTCGAAGCCCGTGTCACGCGAAAGCATCAGCCGGTTTCGGACTGGACGCCGATAGCCCCGGTGAGCGCCAAACGCTGGAGCGGCGCTATAAAGAACGTTCCCGCGGGCGGGCCCTACCGTATCGAATTGCGCGTTGCTGGCGGCTCATCGACGTCGTCGATCAATAATGTCCTCGTCGGGGACCTGTGGGTTCTTGCCGGACAATCCAACATGCAGGGCGTGGGAGACCTGATCGACGTCGAGATGCCGCATGAACTCGTCCACAATTTAGACATGGCGGATAAGTGGATGGTCGCCGAAGAACCGCTGCACACGCTCGGGAGCGCGACGGATCGCGTCCACTGGCCGCTAAACGCTCAGAAACAGCCGGAGAAACTGGAGGGAGCGCGGCTGGCGAAATTCAACGCCGAGCGGAAGAAGGGCGCGAGCCTGGGCCTGCCGTACGCCGTGGAGATGGTCCGCCGCAACGGCGTCCCCATCGGTTTGCTCTCCTGCGCCCATGGCGGTACCTCGATGGACCAGTGGGACCCGGACTTGAAGAGCAAAGGCGGGGATTCGCTATACGGATCGATGCTTCGCCGGGTCCAGGCCGCTGGCGGCAAGGTCAAAGGCGTGCTTTGGTATCAGGGCGAGTCCGACGCGAACCCTAAGGCCGCGCCGGTATTTCAGCAGAAGTTCGAGCGGCTCGTCGCTGCGATCAGATCCGATTTTGGCCAGCCTGAGATCCCCTTCTACTACGTTCAGATCGGCCGGCACATCAACGACAGCAATGCCGCGGAATGGAACCTCGTACAGGACGCCCAGCTTAAAGCCGAATCAAACATTCCGAATTCCGGCATGATTGCCGCTGTGGACACGTCGCTCGACGACGGCATCCACGTCGGTACACAGGATCACAAGCGACTCGGCAAGCGGATGGCGAATCTCGCGTTCGGGCAGACCAAGCGTGGGCCGAGACCGATCAGGGCACAGTTCGCGGATGGCGTCGTGCGGGTGGTCTTCTCGGAGGTGAACGGGAGCTTGCGGGCGCAAGGGCGTATCGGGGGGTTCAGCATCCATTCCGCAGCGGGCGCTGCGCTTCCGGCTATTTACAAGGCGAGGGTCGATCCCAACGACCGCTCGGCGGTGCTGCTCTCGATCGGCGGAAAGCTCCCTGAAGGGGCCGTTCTGCACTACGGCGCGGGCAAAGATCCGTATTGCAACCTGCGCGACGACGCGGACATGGCCGCACCCGTATTCGGCCCCCTGACCATCGCCCGTTAACGGTGGGAGACTGTCGGGCACCCCTGCCGGAGTATTCGGCACCAGTTCATCGCCAAGCACTTCAAAGCAAGGAGTTCCTTCGGATCTCCGGCATGACGCACTTCAGAACTTCGCCGGGGAATCCCAAATCGAACAGGAAATCGAACTCGGGGACAAATGGCTCAAGGGAGTGTGCATCCGGCCTTGAACGCCGCTGTCGCTGGAAGACCCGCGACGCCCGGCGCGCCACGTAGAGCATTACAACAACTTCCGTCCGAACAGCGCCCGCTGCTACTAACACCGAGGGACATGCATGCTGGGCGTCAGGCTTAATCTGCGACGTTTGGAAGACCGGGCGCTTTCTGCGCGAACCAGTCGAAAGAGTCGAAGTGAGATGGTGCGCCCGAGACTCGAACTCCCGGCCGCCTAGTTTCGAAGCCAGGGCAGGCACGCACAACCAACACTATACACAGAACTGCGTGGGAGATCAAAGCCCTCCAAATTCAAGGACTTGGAACATGCGACAAGTAGGCTGTGAATCGCCGTCTAGTACTAAGACCGCAGTCATAATATTCGACTTTAGGATTGAAGGGCTGTGTAATTCGCCGTGTTCAAGCCAGTCTTCCTTCCGGCCCCCGAACATTGTGACTATTATGATTGGCGACCCTGTTGTGGACCATTAGGCGCAGCCCGAATAGCGGTGAACCGTGAAACGTCGTACACGAACTTAGCTTAGCCGGCCGCGCCCAATGCTGCTGAGGACTCCGAAGCGTCGGCACGCGAATCGATCGGAACGGAGAAGGGACGCCATGTATCCCGGTCAGCGCGCGGCAGTCGCAACCCGTAGGTGGGAGGCGGTTACGGTGGTCTCCGCCGCTCCCACGGCTTTCAGTAGGGTGAGCGGGGATTTCGGGGCTATCGGTGCATTCGGCGGGAACGGTGATCGACGCAACGGGGGCGCGGCAGGAATGGACGTTCCGCACGGACGCCTCGGGGCCGGGGCAGGTGTTGACATACAAGGAGAAGGACACGGACGGGACGACGGTGCGGCGGCAGCAGGACTTCACGTGGACGGCGGATGCGACGGGGCGGGCGTACGTGGGGTCGGTGGTGGCGGCGATGGATGGGGTGCAGTCGAAGAGCGAGCAGACGCTCGACGTGTACGGCAACGTGACGGAAT
>SYKU01000227.1 GCA_005808865.1 Acidobacteriota bacterium | reverse complement strand
GAAGTTCGACCGTCCGCGCTCGGCGCTCACGTTGTTACTGTCCTGTGGGAAGTTCGGATCCCCGGCGCTCGGGAAAAAATTCGATGCGTCGTCAATCGATTTCGACCATGTGTAAGACGACAGCATCGAAAGGCCGGAACTCAAGCGCTGTTGGAATCTGGCCTGCAGCGAGTGATAGATCGAGCTGCCGCGCGACTCAAGCAGGCTGATATCGTCGAACTGCGGCAGTGGGCGCGGATTGCGCGGATTGACGCTCGGCCGCGGCTGATTGATGTCGCGGGCGTTGAGCAGTCCCGTGCCCTTGGAACCGACGTACCCCACTTCGAGAACGCGCGAACTCCCAAGTTGTTCCTGAAGATTGAAATTCCACTGTTGGATATAAGCTGTCCGCAGATTGCGCTGAACGGCGAGCGCCGAAGAAGGGGTCGGAAACGGGAAAAACTTCGGGAACGGATCGGCGAGGCTGATGGGCGGTAATCCCGGTATGGTAAAGAATAATTTGTTCTCGAAGTAGGGCGGACTAAAGTACAGGCCCTCGCCTGTGGCGAGAGACGACTGATCGTAGTAGACGCCGTACCCGGTGCGGAAGATGCGTTTGTTCGCAGCCCGCGGATTCCATGCAAGTCCAATCCGCGGTCCGAAGTTGTTCCTGTCGATATCGTACCCGCCTCGTGGCATTCCGTTCTTTCCAACGGGAACGAGCGATCTGGTGGCGGCGTCGAACAGGTTCGCGCGATCGGTCGCGTCGCGCGGCGGTCCGTTCAACTCATACCGCAATCCCGCCGTTACCGTGAGATCGGGCCGGGCGCGCCAGGTGTCCTGAACGAACATGCTCGCCGCTCGCGAACGGAGGTGCTGCGGATTGTCGATCTTCGCGGCGCCGGTTACGGAGGGAAAATCGGTCAGCATTTCCGCAAGGGAATTTCCGGTAAAGCCAAGAAAACTGATGAAGCCGCGTGACAAGACGTCGCGGTATGCGTTCTGCTGCAGCAGGCGGAAATCTCCGCCGAACTTCACGAGATGGCGTCCCCGCGCCAGGGTAGCCTGATCAACTAACTGGTAGACGTTCGTCACACCGTGCTGTGGGTTGTTGTACTCGTCGCCTATAGGTGAGTAGCCGGTGAGGGAGATGAGCGGGAGGCCGAAGTCGCGTGGATTCGATGTATTCGAAGGCATCCCAAGCGTCTGGCTGAGGTTGCGGCCCTGGTTCTCCTGAAAGGAACCGTTGGCGACGCGGTTGAAGCCGGCGCGAAATTCGTTGAGCAGCGACGGACTGAGCGCGTGAGTTTCCGAAATCGCGGCGTTTTGGGCGCGGCGTGGGATGTTAGTACCGTAGCCGGGAACCGACGCGAATCCGGAGCCGGAAAACGGTTCGTAGAGATTGCGATCGACGAAGCTATAGCGGACCGACAGTTCGCCGGCGCCGCCAATTGAGTGGTCGAGCCGCGCGTCGAAGTGATCTTCGGCGTCCCGGAGAGAGGGCGAAGACACGAAATTTCGACCTGTAGTGGACCGGTTCGGCAAAGGATACAAAGCGGCGATCGCAGTTCCGATCGGGCTCAGACGGTTTTTCGGAATCACGTTGCCGGGAAACGGCGCCTGCGTGAACAGATCGATCGCGTGCACGGAACTTCGTGAGAAATCCCCCAAGCGCTCAAGCGCTGTGGGAACGTTGGTCGTTCGTGTGATGCCTTCGCGGACGCGCCGGCCTTCGTAGTCCCCGAAGAAGAATGTCTTGTTCCTGCGTAAAGGTCCGCCGAGCGATCCACCGAACTGATTACGCGCGTTCTGCGGCTGTTCTTCGGCAGGGGAAGCGAAGTAGTTCCGAGCGTCGAGCGAGCGGTTGCGGAAGAATTCATACGCCGTTCCATGGAAGTTGTTTCCACCGGACTTCATGACGACGTTCATCTGCGCTCCTCCGGCGCGGCCGAAGGAGGCATCGTAGGTGCTGGTGAGAACTTCGAACTCGCGCACGGCGTCCACGGGAGGCGTCACGCTAACTGAGTTGAGTTTCGGATCGCCGTTGTAAACGCCGTCGAGCAGAAAGGCGTTCGAATCTTCGCGCGAGCCGTTGACGCTGAAGGCGAAGTCGCCGCGCACCGATCCCGCCGAGCCTTGGGCGTTGGGCGCCGCGCCCGGAACCAGGAGGCCGAGTTGCGAGAAATTGCGCCCGTCGAGCGGGAGACCGGCGATGTGGTGGTTGTCGATCGCGGCACCGGTGGACACGGAATCGGCGCGGAGCAGGGGGTGCGTGCCTCTGACCGTCACCTCGTCGCGTTGATTCCCCTCGAGGAGCGGAATGTCGAGCCTGACTTCCTGATTGACCTCCAGCACAAGAGTTTGTGTGTGCTTCCTCCAGCCTGGAGATTCGACGTCAATCCGGTAGGAACCGGCAGGGAGCGCCGCGGCGGTGTAGATTCCATCGGAGGTGGATACGGCCGACCGTCGCTTGTTCGTGTCTTCCTTCGTGACCACAACCGTGATCCCGGACAGAGGCTTGTTTCCTGAATCGGTAATCAGGCCGGCGATGACGCCCCGCAGGTTCTGGGCGTGAACAGACACCGCTACGAGCATGGCGGCGGAAGGAAGCAATAAATCTCTTGCTTTCAAAATGCCTCTCTGGACTGAAGGATACTTCTACTATAGCGGACGTCCGGATGTAGCAAAAGGTTAGCGCCGCGGACGCCGTCAAATACCGGGCGATGCTGCTACGGCGATGGAGGAAGCGAAATGGCGGACGAGACAATTGGACTTATAGGTGCGGGTCTGCTGGGATCAGCGCTGGCGGAGCGTTTCATGGAGTCCGGCTTCGGTGTTCTCGGCTTCGATTCCAATCCGGAGCGCCTTACGGCACTAGAACGGGCGGGCGGCGCGGTGGCCGTTTCCGCGGCGGATGTGGCCGGGCAATGCGAGCGGATCGTGCTCAGCCTACCCGATTCACGGGTCGCTTCAACCGTGATCGGGCATATCGAGGCTGAATTTGCACCAGGGAGGATCGTGATCGACACGACCACTGGCGATCCCGACGCTGGCAAGGCACTTGGTGCCCGACTTGCGGCGATGGGAGTCGCGTATGTGGACGCAACGATCGGTGGATCGAGCCGTCAAGCCAGGCTTGGCGAGGCGATCGTGATGGTGGGGGCATCCATGGAGGCTTTTGCCCGGTGCGCGGACCTGTTCGCCAGCTTGGGAGGCCGTACGTTTCATGTTGGACCGCCGGGTAGTGGCGGGCGGATGAAGTTGGTGATGAACCTCGTGCTCGGCTTAAATCGCGCCGTGCTCGCGGAAGGATTGGCATTCGCGAAAGCATCCGGCGTGTCTCCCTCCGATGCGTTGGAAGTACTACGCGCCGGTCCGGCATACTCGCGTGCGATGGATGTGAAGGGACCGAGAATGCTGAGCGGAGATTTTGTGTTGGAGGCGAGACTATCGCAGCACTTGAAGGACGTCCGGTTGATTTTGGAGACGGCCGTCCGCGTGGGAGCCTCGACGCCGCTTTCGGAAGCGCACCGGTTACTGCTTGAGAAAGCCGAGGCCGCTGGCTTTGGCGGGGCGGATAATAGCGCCGTGATCAAAGCCTACGACTAGTCATTTCTGCTCCATGAATTCGTTGACTTGGCCCACGAAGACTTCGAGCATTTCCATTCATAACAGACCTGACCTTCTCGTGCGTCTCCGAGCGGCGACCGTCTGTCCGGCGCGGACCGACTGGTTCCGGAGCGGCGCACGCCGAATTTCCGGCGAATTCTGCCCGTGGGAGCTTTCGCCGCGGATGCCACTTGTTGGAACCGGGCTCACGATTAGGCTGGCCAACGCCGCAGCAAACGGCAGGCCGCCCGTGAAAGCCGCTGCCTGCGCGGCGCGGATTCAAGAGGTCCACCGTCTATAATGGACCTCAGATGGAAGCTGTGAATGTCGGGATCGTGGGCCTCGGTAACGTTGGTTCGGGTACGCTTACGATCCTCGCAGAGAACGCCAGTCAGATTGCGCTAAAGCTCGGATTTCCCCTCCGCGTGACGGCGGTATGCAGCCGCGGCGTCGCGAACCGGGAAATTCCATCATCCCTCGGTGCGGTTCTAAGAACGGCCGATTGGCGCGAGGTGGTGTCACATCCGGAGGTTGATATCGTAGCGGAGCTAGTGGGTGGAACCACAACCGCAGTCGAAATAATTGACGCCGCCATCGCGCACAAGAAATCGGTCGTAACGGCGAACAAGGAACTCATGTCGCTCTCCGGCTGCGAAATCTGGGAGCGCGCAATCGCCGCAGGCATCAATCTCGCCATGGAGGCGAGCGTCGCGGGAGGCATCCCGATCCACTCCGTATTGCGCGAGGGGATATCCGGCGACCGCGTCGTGGCGCTCTACGGGATTCTCAACGGGACGAGCAATTACATTCTGACCGAAATCGAACGGCGCGGCGCTTCTCTCGGCACAGTGCTTGCCGAGGCGCAGCGGCTGGGATACGCGGAGGCAGAGCCGAGCGCCGACATCGACGGTTTTGATGCGCGAGCCAAACTGGCGATCCTCGCTGCGCTCGCGTTTGGCGAAAAGATCACTCCGGAGGACATTTTCGTGGAGGGGATCAGGCGCATTTCGCCGATGGATTTCCAGTACGCGCATCAGTTGGGCCACACCATCCGGTTGATCTGCGGCGCGCGCCAAACGGCCGAAGGGCTGATCCTATCAGTGCGCCCAGCGCTGATCCCATCGTCCACAATTCTCGCCAGCGTGAAAGGCGCATACAACGCCGTTTGGGTGAAGGGCGCGTATGGCGAGGACAGTTTCTATTATGGACGCGGAGCGGGGGCGCGGCCGACGGGCGTCGCCGTGGTGAGCGATCTGATGCGCGTGGCGCGCGAGATCCGGTCCGGAAGTCCCGAGCGCGTGTCTCCATTCGCTCACCCCCGCCTCGGCGAGTACAAGCCGCTCGCGGTGACCGAACAGCGGCGCGCTTATTACCTTCGATTCCGCGTCGAGGACCGGCCTGGCATCATCGCCGCGCTCGCCGGAATTCTTGCTGAGAAGCGCATCAGCCTCGAAGCCGTGTTGCAGGAACCTTGCGAAACGAAGAACGACTTGCCGTTTGTCATCACGGTCGAGACGACCTCAGAGCGGGCCATCCGCGAAGCCGTGAAGACCATGTCGGAACTTGATTTTCTCCTCGAACCACCACTCGCGTTGCCCATGGAGCTACCCTTATGAAACGGACCGCGTTCATGAAGCCGATTACTATAGCCTTGCTGATTGTGTTTTCCGCTCCCGCACAGGTTGCGAAGGACGCGAATTCAGGATATGTGACAAAGGAAGGCCGCGAACGCGTGGCGTCAACGCTCGACGCGCCGGACCGCGACTCGCGCCAGAAACCTCAGGAACTGGTGGACGCGATGGGCCTGCGCGCAGGTCAGGTTGTTGCGGACGTGGGAACTGGAATCGGCTACATGCTGCCGTTCCTGAGCAAGGCGGTGGGCCCCTCCGGCAGGGTCCTGGCGGAAGATATCCAGGACGACTTCGTTGACAAGGCGAAAGCGAAGGCAGCGAAGGAGAAGCTCGCGAACGTCTCGTTCGTGAAAGGCACGGAAACCGACCCGAACCTTCCCGAAGGCGCCGTGGATGTGGAACTTGCGCTCGATTCCTACCATCACTACGACTACCCGGAGAAGATGCTCGCCGCGCTTCATCGGGCTTTGAAACCGGGCGGCCGTCTGGTGATTGTGGAGTACTACAAGCGGCCAGACGCGATGCCGGGAGGGCGTGCGATGACCCACATTCGGCTGGACGAAGCGGACGTGATCAAGGAAATCGAAGCCAACAGCTTCAAGCTCGTTTCGACGCGCGAGCATATCAAGGGGAGCCAGTACATGGCGGTGTTCGAGAAGAAGTAAGGCGGTCGAAAGTCGTTGCCCTCATTGTGTCCGAGACCACGCCGCGACTGCCGCTTTGCTTTCCGCAGGGGCGCTTTCCACTAGTGCCCCGGTATCCAGGCGAGCCAGACAACTTTACTACGACGTCAACCGCACACGTTTCGACCGGGCCGGATGGTCCGTAGTCTGAGGAAGTAAGTGGCGCAGGTGGGGCGCTCGGCGTGCTTGGAATGGATGGCAAAACAGTGGCGCCGCGACTGCGCTGAATAGAGTTCCACACGCCGATCCCGCGCCAGAGGACTACATCGTTCCAGGCGGGTAAGGCGCCGGCGGTCCGGAATTTCGTCGTTGCACAGCTAGCGCATTGCCTTTTTCGGATTCTGTCTTGCGTGTAGACCGCGACCCGCCCAGGCCCGCTTGTACCCTGATTGCTTTTTCCCGCCCTGTCAAATAAAGTAATCGAACGGAGGAAATTATGCTTTCCATTCCCTGGGAACGGCGAAAAACCAGTTATCAGTTCATCATTGCCGGTTCGGGATACGGAGGTTCAATAACGGCGGCGCGGATCGCCGGGGCGCTGGGGCAACCGCATGCGGTTTGCATCCTCGAACGGGGAAAAGAGTGGGAGGTCGGTGATTTTCCGAGCGATGTCCCGGGAATTCTCCAAAATACCCGCAGCGACGCGAACAAACTCGGGCTGTTTGAATTTCTGAATTATCGGGATATCTCCGTCATCAAGGCCTCTGGTCTGGGCGGCACTTCACTGATTAACGCGAACGTAGCCATCGTCCCCGATCACGAAGTGTTTGAGAGCGCGGGTTGGCCCGCTGGAGTCCGGTATGCGGAAATGCAGCCGTATTACAATCGGGCCCGCGCAACGCTCGCAGCCGCGCCCGTACCCGACGCCGCCCGTCTCCTCAAAGTACAAGCGCTTGAGACACGTGCGCGGCAACTTGGTCAGCAAGTCGAGCCGCTCGACGTGGCCGTCAATTTTCAAATCGACGGACTGAATCCGTACGGAATGATTCAACGGCCATGCATCAAGTGCGGCGATTGCGTGACCGGCTGCAATTTCTCCGCGAAGAATACCCTTTACATGAACTATCTGCCGCTGGCCGTCCGGAACGGCGCGGACATTTTCACTCAAACCAAAGTCGAG
>SYKU01000226.1 GCA_005808865.1 Acidobacteriota bacterium | reverse complement strand
GCCTTCTCCAGCTCCCAGGAATCGTGCGGGCAACTGGCCCCGATCAAATTGAGGTTCTGCTCCAACGACCAGACTCCCCCAAGGTGGCCGCAGCACTCGCCAGTTTGCTCGCCGATCTCAATCACGAAAGACCTCGCATGCGGGCCGGCGGTCCCATCCTCGCCTTCCGCTTGCTCGACGTTAACCAAACCACTCCATCTACTGACCCTCTACTATAGGAGTTCTGAGGCTAATCGGTGAAGCGGGGAATTCACAGGCGCCGGGTATTCGCCCGGAAGCAGCACGCAACTGACTGAGCTGGAGGTCAGTCGGGAAATGACTGTTCCGAATCCGCTCACGGAATTGTGGTGGCGGTGGGCAGGCCATCGCTGTTTGCGACCTGTCATTTCCACGGAAGACGGCAGGACCGAAAACGATCACCTGCGCGACAGGTTGCCCGAACGCGTCATCACGCGCACATCGGCCCCGCGCTTGAACAACTCGTGGACGGTCTGACTGCCGACTGTACCTGTTGCTGCCATTCACTCCCGGTGGACTGAGCTTATGGTGATGAACTGGCGGCTGCCGGCGCTCCCGGCGTCGGGCTTCGTCCAGGATGAGGCCGCATCCCGATCGTCGGGCGGGACAGGGAGAGGGATGGACTGTTTCAGCGCTGGCGTTGGCGTGGCGAGGATCGCAGGCAATGATCGGCGGGAGCCGGGAATTGGTAAAACGCACGTGACGCGAGCAGTTTTGGGAGTTCTTCGAACATCAGTGAGGCCGCCGCTGACGCCAAGCCGGCACGGCCGCGCCTCCCTTCCGGAGGCGTTGCGAATGGCCGGCGAATTGGCGGAGGCCCGGTCCTTTGGACCTATCGGCTGGCATCAAGGTCGCCGCGTTTAATCCAATTGGCCAGCCAAAGTGAAGCAATGACCAAGGCCATCCCTTCTATCGGCAACATCTGAGAGATCTCAGTAGCCGGAGGCATTGGGCGCTGCCGGATCAGGATGAAGTGCAGTACTCCCGCAGCCGCGAAGAGCGCCGCACCGATCCATTCCCACCGCCAGGCGAGAAGCAAAACGACGCCCAGAACGAAGGAAGGAACCAGATGAATAGCGAGCGCGAGCAATGTCTTCAAGGGCCCATGGCCCGCGTCGAAAACATCGAGAGCAAGCAAACTCAGAACTGCGATGAAAGCGATGGAAAGCGCGCGCGGCGCCCAGAACAACGCCCGCCTGGACATGTGACTCAGGTGGCCTCCTGGTCCGAGATTATCACGACACCTGGGTAGAGACCCCTGGAAAGTCTCCGAAATGCCGGCGAGTCAGCACCGGTTGCGAGGATTTCCGGATACGGCTCGATTCGCAACCTATTGCCCGTGTCCTCACTGTCCGGCTGTCACGCATCTTCATCTTCAGCGCCCAGGTGTACGAGTGAAAGGTCGCGCCGTCTGGCGGATGAGGCGATCCGGGTCTATCGATCGCAGACGAAAAGGGCCGCCGCTCGGTGCGCCCATCCCGTTATGCTCCAGAGGACATTGATTCCCTGGCTCTTGTTTCACCGCGCCGGGCGGGAGCGTCCTTCCAGTCTGAGCGCGCAGCCCATCAACAGCATCAGCGGCGGCATGAATTCGAGGGTCGAGATCAAGGCGCCGCCGTCCCACGAAACGCGCCCCGCGAGACGCAAACCGGACGGTTGCGATGGACAGCACGGAGACGGGCGGCCCGGTCGAAGTACAGCAAGGCGATCGAGCCGCGGGCACACCTGGGGAGGCGGCTCAACCTCGTGTGTCACCTTGATGCGGGGGATCCGGCGGCTGTATACTGCCAGAGGTGAAAACACTCAAGCCCGTCGACGTCGTGATCGCCGGCGGCGGATGGACCGGGCTCCTCATGGCCAAAGAGATCGCCACGCGTACCACCCTTACGGTGGCGGTGCTTGAGCGCGGTCCCGCCCGGAAGATGGCCGATTACGCCGCCGGGATGGACGAGCTCGATTACAACGTCCGCCTGCGTCTGATGCAGAACATCGCCGAAGAGACGGTCACTCACCGGCATTCGGTTCGCGACGCCGCGGTGCCAGTGCGCCAATACGGGTCTTTCCAGCCGGGCACCGGCGTCGGCGGCGCGGGTGAACATTGGGGCGGAGTCTCCTACCGCTACGAGCCGGACCATTTCACACTGGCCACGCATCTCCGCGGGAAGCACGGCGCGGCGCGATTGCCTGAGAACCTTGCGGTTCAAGACTGGGGCGTTACCTATGGCGAGCTTGAACCCGATTACTGGCGCGCCGAGCAACTGATTGGCGTCGGCGGGAAAGCCGGCAACCTGCGCGGCAAGATCGTCGAGGGCGGAAATATTTTCGAAGCGCCGCGTTCGCACGAGTATCCAAATCCGCCGCACAAATCCAACTATCTGATGAACACGTTTCACAAGGGCGCGATCGATCTGGGATACCACCCGTATCCCGTTCCGGCCGCGACGCTGACGCGAACCTACCGCAACCCCGATGGCGTGACGCGCGCGGGTTGCGTCTACTGCGGCTTCTGCAATCGCTATGGCTGTATGATCGGCGCAAAGGCGCAGCCATCGAATACGCTGCTGCCGGTGCTCGCTTCGCGCAGGAACTTCGAGCTTCGGCCGGGGTGCTGGGTGCGGCGCGTGATTCACCGGGGCGGCAAGGCTGAGGGCGTCAGCTACACCGATGCCGCAGGTGAGGAATTCCTGCAGCCTGCGGGTATTGTGGTGCTATCCTCGTGGACTCTGAATAACGCGCGGTTGCTGCTGCTCTCAGGAGCCGGCGAACCCTACGATCCCGCTACCGGAAAGGGAACACTCGGCAGGAACCTCACGCATCAGGTCTGCGCCGGCCTCCAGATGTTCTTTGACAAACCTCTCAACAGTTTCATGGGCGCGGGCGGCATGGGCGAGGCAATAGGCGACTTCGAAGGCGAAGGGAAGGTTGACGCGGGTATGCTGCGCGGCGGGGGATTCCGAACCCAAAGCTCGGGCGATGGGCCCATCGCCTCATTCGGCAGAATTCCTCCCGGCGAAGCGAAAGCGAACTGGGGCGCGGAATGGAAGCAGTCCTCGCTGCGCTGGTACGACCGGATGGGGAGCGTCATGTTCGAAGGCGACCACCTTGCCTACCGCCACAACTACATGGATCTGGATCCTACTTACACGGACAAGTTCGGCGATCCGCTGTTGCGCATGACTCTCGATTGGACCGATCACGAACGGCTACAGGAACGGTTCGCCATGCGCATTCAGATGGGACTCGCGAAGGCCATGGGCGCGCGTCCAGGCGGCATGCTGCGCGGCGTGGGCAAGCGCTATTCCGTTACGTATTATCAGAGCAGCCACGTGCAGGGTGGAGTCATCATGGGCGCGTCGCCGGAGATAAGCGTGGTGAATCCATGGCTCCAACACTGGCGCGTTCCGAATCTATGGGTGCTGGGAGGGTCCACGTTCCCGCAAAGCGGATGGGGCAATCCGACGCTGAGCGCGCTGGCGCTCACCTACCGGGCTGCGGACGCGCTTGTCAACCGGTATCTCAAGCGTCCGGGAGGCTTGGCTTGAAGCGCCGGGAATTTATCACGATACCGGCGGCGAGCCTGGGCGGCTTGTTGCTGTTCACGCTCGACAGAAGACCCTTGCGCTCGCAGACGCGGGATGGCAGCGTGCGAGTGCCGTTGAAGTTTTTCACCGAGGCCGAAGCGCGCATCGTGACGGCGGCGGCCGAGCGTATCCTGCCGGGCGATGAGAGCGGTCCGGGCGCAACCGAGGCCGGTGTCGTCATCTACATCGACCGCCAGCTCGCCGGGCCGTACGGCCGCGACAAGAACCGTTACACCAAGGGGCCCTTCGTCGAATCGGTTCCAGAGCATGGCTACCAGGGCAAGGCGACACCGCGGGAGATCTATCGCGAAGGGCTGCGCGGCTTGGGCGATTTACCGGCGCTCGCGCCCACACTTCAGAACGAGAAGCTTCGCGCAATCGAGAAGACGCCGTTTTTCGCGCTGTTGCGCGCACACACGATTGAAGGCTTTCTTTGCGATCCGATGCACGGCGGCAATGCGGGGCTGATTGGCTGGCAACTGGTAGGCTATCCGGGACCACTGATGAGCTATCGCGACGAGATCGATAAGAATCCAGGACTGCCTTGGCGCCGCAAGCCAGTAAGCCTGTCGCAGGTGCTGGGCCGTCCGGTGAAAGGGTGGGAAGAGGAGTAAGCCGGCGACAGTACCCATAGTACCATTGCATGAGGAATCTTCTTGTAAAACAATTGGCCCGGAAGTATACTCGGTGCGGAGGGAAATCTATGAGTTTGCGATCCGTCTCGATTACGCCGCGCACCTTACCGCGCACGTTGGCTCTCACCGGAATCATGCTTTGCCTGGTGGGCTTGTTCCCGGTTCGATCCGGGGCTGCCAGTTGGACAGGCAACGGCTTCGGCTTCGGTACCGTGAGCGCCAGTATATGGTGCCCGCCGGCGGCCCCGCCGGGCGCACCCACGGCTACTGCTACGGCGACGGGTTTTGGTGTGGCGGTGGGGGTCGGGCCGGGCGTGTGTGCTCCGCCTGCGGCGGGGACCAGCGCCTCGGCGTCAAACGGCGCATTCTGGCAGGGAGCGGCGGCAGCCACGGCAGTCGGTGGCGGCTCGGCAGGCGGACCGGAAGAATTAGTCCCATTGGTAACGCCCACTTCGCCAAGCGCTTCCGCGTCGCTTTCGCTTTTCGGTACGGACATCGGGACCGGGGTCGCCTTCACTTTGTTCTGGTCGCTCAGCGATGCCGGCACAGCAGCCAGGGTACGCTTCTTTAGCGGACTCACGCTGGTCGATGAAATTACGCACGTCGGGGCCTTCTCTCTCGGCGAAGGCTTGACTATTCTAGGGGATCCCGCCTCCATCTCCGTCGAGGGTCTAGTGCTCGCGACTTCCATACCCGGCCATCAACCGGTGCCTGAGCCCGCTAGCGTTAGTCTGGCCGTGATCGGACTCGGGATGGGATTGTTTCTAACACGCCGGCGGCGAGCACGGTAGTTAACGGACTCGCAGGCGATTTGGCGGCAACGGAGATGGGCGTCAAATAATTGGTACTTGAGACGCGGCGGTCCGGGGCAGGAAGCCAGCCACGCGCGGATCGTCGAGGATTTCCACTGCGCGCCTGTATGGTGTAAACCCCGCTTTCCGGTAGAACCCTATCGCTTTCGGATGGTCCAGCGTACAGGTGTGGAGCCAGAATCGCGCGGGTTTCCAGGACCGCGCGATCTCGATGGCCCGCCTCATCATGAACTTTCCCGCGCCGCGTCCGATGAGTTCCGGGGCGACGCCGAAAAAAGCAAGCTCGATCTCCGGGAATTGACGGCGGTCGAGTTCGAGAATGCCCATGTCGCGCCCTTCATGGGACAAGGCATGCACATCCACGGCGGGATGCTGGATGATCGCCAGCAGCGCCTCGTCGTCCTTCCTGAGCCGGCTCGACCACAGCCAATTCTCGCCAACGGTTCGAAAGAGCGACCGGTACCATTCGAGTTCCGGATTTTCCACGCGGCGCAAGCTGAACTCGCTTGGTCTTGCCTCTGGCAGTGAAAGGCCGGGAAGCATGTCCCACTCGCGCATTTCAAGATAGGTGACAACGGCGGCAAGTCTGCCCGGGGGCAGGTCCGTGTATCCGTTTTGAAGAGCGTTCATAAGAGGTTTGGCCGGTTTATCGCGCCGGCTTCAGGATCTTTATCTTCGTATCGATGGTGAACATGTTGTCGCGCAGATCCTGGTTGATGGTGACCGAATCGGAGAAGATCTCGAAAATCTTCTCGCCGTTGCGCTTTCGAAGGATTGTATACGGCCACTTCACCCCGCCGCCGACGTCACGGTACTTGGTGAAAACGCTCAGTTCTTCGATCTGCTCCCTGGTTACGGGGTCGCGGCGGACATATATCTGCTGGCTTGGCAAGTGGGTCGACGCATGGAAGTTCACCGTTACAAGACGATTCTCGCCGTCCACAATGTCGACGATCTCGACGGGTTGATTGTCCACGACGTCCGACCCCTTCGATTCGAAGATCAGTCCAGGCTCCCCCAGGCGTTGACGCAGAATGTAAAAGATGTTCCGCAGAGTGCTTTCCTTGAACCGGTCGATCAGACTCTGATCGAGCGGGCGCGCTCCGCGAAACGTGATGTCGTACCCCTTGTCATCGGAGAACAAGACAGCCGTATCCTGCTTTTTCCCGAAGACCTGCCGCTCACGTACGCCGAGGTATCCCGGAACCGGCGGCTCCGGCCGCGTCAGATAGCGAGTATAAATCTTCGCCAGGGAAAGGCCGGAGAGTTGTTCGCGATAGAACGAGTATGCGCGGCCGGATTCGATGCGGTCCTCCATCGCGACAAAGCGAGACCCGCCGAGCGCTTTAAGGGATTCATCGACAACGCGCTTGCCACGTTCCAGATTGGTTTCCGCTGGAAGCCGGGACAAAGCGATGGTAAACGATGCGAATGCGATCAGGTATTTCATGGCCATTTGCTCAGATCCTGCGGGCTTAGGCCCGTGTTGATTCGATGTTCGGTAACGGTGACGTCCGCGAATTTCCGCCCATTCTGGCTGATCGTAATACGGGATGGGACCTTGATCCCGGAAACGGTCATCCATGCGCCGTACAGTTCCTCGACCGTCGATGAAGGGCCGGACGGCTGCAACTGCGTGTAGGTCTGCTTCAGAGGAAGGCCGCTCGCTTCGTCGATGGCGAGACGGGCCGAGTTCGATTGTCCGTCCGAAATCTCAATCAACCCCGGGGCGGCGGAGGTGACCTTGCGGCCGGGAATCCGGTCGCTTGAGAGAAACTGGAAAAATGAACGGAACAAGTCGCCCTGGATCTGCTTCAGTAGCGCCGGGGGCAGGCCGGTCTTGCCTTGGGGCGTTACGAGCCATCCCGTCGAGCCATCGGAATAGGCTGCGATTTTTCCAATGGGCATTTCGCTTTCCTGGCGGTAATAGGAGGGCCAGGCCCAGCGGTTCGTCTGCTTTGCCGTCATTCCTCCGGCGCCGGCGGACATTTTGAATTCGCAGGTTTGGAAGTAGTCCTTGACAGCGGCCAGCTTTTCGGCGCCACCGACGGCCTCTTGAACACGGTGCAGTAACTCCAAGGCCACAGCCTCGGGGGCTTTGTTGAGCGGTGCGGCGGGCGCGGTGGTGAGCCGCGTTGCGGGGGCAGTGCTGAGCGGGACGACAGGTGCGGTGCCGGGCGGCGCGCCAGGCGCAGCGGTGAGCGGTGCGGCAGAGGGTGTGGTGAGCGGCGCGGCGGAGGCGGTATTGAACGGGTTCGCGGCCGAGCCTGCCTCCGCATGCTCGAAGAAGCCCGCGGGACTCACCGGCAACCCCAATGCGGTAATCGGCTCGCCAAACGTCTCGGGAGATCCGGCAATCACGATCGTAAGTTCTTCCGGCTTCAGGAACTGCTTTGCGACGCGCGCGATGTCCGCCCGCGTTACCGCGGCAACTGCCTTCTGATACTGCGAAATGAAGTCCCTCGGATAGCCATAATACTCGTAGAACGCAACATGGCGAAGCTTATTTAACGGCGTGTCGAATTGAAAGACAAAGCTGTTCAGTGCACGCTGCCTGGCAGCTTCCAATTCGCCGGCCGTCACGGTGGGTGTCTGCAATTTCCGGAGCTCTTCCTGCGTGGACCGGAGTGCCTGCGTAGTGGAACCCGATGCCGTCGCTCCCGAAATTTCGAACAAGCCGGGATAAGCATGCCGCGGATTCCAGGCGGCGGAAACGGCGGAATCCGGCGAGTGAGTGCGCAACCGCCTGGAGAGGCGTGCGCCACCTGTTCCGCCGAGAATTCCCGCTGCCAGCTCGAGAGCCGCGCAGTCCCGGTCACTCCGCAAACCTCCGAGCCGCCCGATCGAGAAAGTCGTTCGCGAATGGCCCTTTGCCGCCGCGAGAAAAATACCGGGCTGTGGAACCTGGCGGACCGGCGGAAAGGCAGGCAACACCTGGTCTGCGTGGGACCAACCGGAAAAGAGGTTCGCAATTTCCGCCTTCAATTCCTCAGGCTGGAAATCGCCGGTGATCGCGAGAATCGCGTTCGCTGGAACATAGTAGCGCCGGTGGAATGCGAGCACGCGCGCGCGGGTGATGCGGGCGACGCTCCCGGCATCAACACGCTGACCGTGCGGCGACTGGCGTCCGTAAACCAATGCCGATAGTTCCCGCGAGGCAAGCTCCTGGAGATCGCCCTTACGCCGGGCGATCGCGTCGCGAAGCCCCGCTATGGCCAAGTCCATCCCCTCCTGTTGAAAATCGGGGGCAGCGATCACGTCGCGGAAGATTTCAAGAACCTTGGCGGCGCTGCCGGTTGGGCACGAAAACGTCACCTGCCCGTAGTCGTCCCCGGCGTGGCTCTCAACCGACGCGGCGAGATCCTCAAGCGCCTGGTCCAACTGTTCACCTGACCGGCCGCGAGCGCCCGCCGAGCGCATCGCCATTCCCGTCAGAGCGGCGAGCCCCGCTTCTCCGGGCGGATCGAACAAGCCTCCCGTGCGGATGAGCGCGACGCCATGTACGAGGGGCAGCTCCCGGTTTTCGATGAGAAGAAGCCGCATGCCGTTTGGCAAGACAAAGTCCGCCACGGCGGGCAATTGTACAGGGCGAGGCAGCCCGAATTTCAGGGCTTTCGGGTCGAACGCCCCAGGAAGCGTCGATATGTCCTGTCCCATGGCCGCGCACAGGCCGCAGAGCACGAGTCCCGCGAGGCGATTCACTGGCCTCCTCCGTCGCGCGGACCGATATTGACGGCAACCGTTCGCCCGCTCGGAACGAAATATTCGGCGGCTATGCGCTGCACATCGTCTTCCGTGACCTTGTCGATATTGTCAAGGACGGTCGAGAGCTTCCTCCAGTTGCCGTAGTTGGCGCGATAGAACGCCAGAGCCTGGGCGATTCCCGCGTTGCTTTCCAACTGTTGAATGACGGCGGCCCGGGTTCGGGTCCTGGCGCGGGCGAGGGTCGCCACTCCAATCTTTTCCTTCTTCAATCGGTCGAGCGTTACGTCGAGAGCGCGCTCTACGTCCTGGACGGAATGACCGTTCGCGGTGAGGACTGAAACGAGAAACAGGCTGGGGAACCTGCCTCCCGGAAAACTCGGAACGGCGTAGGCCACCGAAGCGACGTTTCCACCCGCTACAAGGTCCCGATAGAGCCATCCGCTCCGTCCGCTCGAAAGCACAACGGCGAGGATGTCAAAAACCAGGTCGTCCTTGTGATATTGGTCCGGGCGCTTGTACGCAGCGAAAACCCAGGGCTGACTCGAAGACGCGACTTCGACCCGCTTCGCGCCCTCCTGCGGGACCTCGAGCGCGTGGCGTGGAGGCGCTGCTGGACGCGGGGGCAACGTGCTGAAGTACTTCTCCGCGAGACGCTTCGCTTCGGCCTGACTGATATCGCCCGCAATCGCGGCCGTAATGTTACCGGACACGTAGTGCTTCTGGAAGAAACTTTCCACGTCCGCCGGCCTCAGGTTTTCGACACCGCCGCCCCACCCGCCCGCGGCATTCCGGTAAGGGTGCGCCGAAAACGCCGTAGCGAGCAGCATCGAAAGCAACTTGCCGCGCTCGCCCGATTCGGAACTCTGCGGGCGCTCCTCGAGTGCCCGGCTCCTCTCGATGTAGAACTCCCTGAAGACGGGCCGCAGCAGGCGCTGTGATTCCATCAGGAACCACAACTCGGCACGGTTCGAAGGAAGGCTCACGAAGTAATTCGTGGAGTCAGCGCTCGATACGGCGTTGAGACCGGCGCCCCCATTCTCCTCAAACACTGCCGGGAAGGCGTTGGCGTCGGCGTAAGCGCTCGCGCGAGCGGCCGTTTCCCGCATCGCCGCGTCCAGCGCTTCCAGGCGCCCGGCGGAGGCGCCTGCGCCCTTTCGCCGCTCAGCTTCGAGCCTGTCATGCGCTCTTTCCATCGCGTCGAGGGCCCTTTTTTCCTCCACCCAATTCCGGGTTCCAATCTGCTGCGTCCCCTTGTACGCCAGCCGCTCGAACATGCGCGCGATTCCCGGTTCGTCCGCGCGCTCGTCAACCGGCCCCGCGTTCACGAACGTATGGAAGCTGACAACGGGCGCGCCGCGCCGTTCCACGACGATAAAATGCATCCCATTCGAGAGGGTGAATTCGCTGACCTTTTTTTCAATTTCTTCGAGGTTCCGCGCCCAGGGAATCAGAGGCGCAAGAAGTCCGATCGCCATCAGGCGGCTGCCGGGTCTCATCCTTTTGAAGTTAGCATGGCGCCACGCGCCGCAAACCACCCGATCACGGCGTGATCAGCCCAGAACCGGGGCCCCCGTCTTGCGATGAAGCCCAAGTGTCCGCCATGCTCCGTTACAATCAACTCGAGATTTGGGTTTCGAGCAAGGTCCGGGTGACTGTACACGGAAAACGGGATGAAAGTGTCGTCCTTCGACTGAATCATGAGAGTGGGCACACGGATGCGGGAGAGAAACCCATTGGCGGATTGAGTTGAATAGTAGTGGCCGGCGGATCGGAATCCGAAGGACGGGGCAGTGAACTTGTCGTCGAACTCGTAGATAGAGCGGGCGCGCCGTAGCGCCTCACGGGAGAACCTGCCCGTCGACGCGATTCGACGGCGCATCTGGCGGACGAAATGCAAATCGTAGAGCTTATTCTCCGCCGTTCCCATGTGACGCGAGCACGCCGCGAGGTCGATGGGCGTGGACAACGCGCTGAAAGCATCAACAAGGCCGCGTGCGCCCTCTCCCAACTCGCCCGCAAGTTTCAGGACCAGATTGCCGCCGAGCGAGAAGCCGGCCACAAGGATGGGTGCGTCTTCGCGCTCCTTGGGCCTGGCATCCCTCAGATGACGCAGCCACGACAGCAGATCGCTTGTGAGCCCTCCGTGATATAGCGTTTCACAGAGGTGCGCCGTGCCGCCGCACGTCCTCATGTGGAAACGGTGCGCGGCGAATCCGGCGTCGAGTGCAGTCTGGGCCATGCTTCGCATATAGCCCGAGTCCCCCGAACCCTCAAGGCCGTGGACCATTACGACCTCGCCCCGCGCCGCACCGTGAGGTTGTTGCGATTGGACGAGCACTTTGACCCCTGGTTCCGGCTGAAAGAGCGTACGGGTAACGGGGAATCGGGCCGTGTCGAGCGACCTGATCCATATTGTGCCGGCGAGGGTGAGCAGGTGGTGATTAGTGAAAAGGGGTACGAAGGGCGCCAAATTCTAATTGTACGGCGGAATGGAGGTGGAGGCCGAAGGGCGGTTTGTTCGACGCGGTTTCAGCGGGCTGGTGATGGGGTGGATCGGGCCTTCGGCTTGTTGCCTTCAGCCGAACGGCAGGGAGAGGGTGATACGCAAGACGTAGAGGCTCCAACGGATGACCGCCCAGGGCGCAATGAGGCTCCCAGGACCGCTTGATCATGCGATCGGCTGGGTACCCCGCTGGTAAACCTGGTGGCCTGCCGAGATCACGCGTGCGAGCGACACGAATCGCAGCTTCTGAATGTTCTCGTAGTCCTGCCGGTTGTTACCTGGGAGCGGGGCATCAGGCGCCAGTGCTGTTGCCGCAATCCAGGCGTGCTGCGGACACTCGCGCAAAACCGCTTAAAGGTCGTTGTCGCCGTAACGAGTTCGGGACCTTGAATCGGGCGTTCGAGGAGAAGGCGTCGCCGGCTTCCCCGTTGCCGAGATCGCACCCTGGCGCAATTCCGCTATCGACATGAAGGATAGAATCAGTTCGGCCCCACGCAGCGCATCTGAGTAGCGCCGTGCCGGCGAGTGCCAATTGAAAATGTAGGAGGCGACAGCGGTATCGAAGGCAACCTAACTCATTCGGATTGAGATTCTTTTGCTGCCTGCCGGCGGTTCGCATAGAGGGCGCCTACATATGGGCTCGCTATCGACGTTTCCTGAGCTGAGGGATCGGCGAGACTCTTCCCGCAGGATCAGGGCGCGGCCGAACGGTGCGGTAAGTGAACGTCGAAATCGCCGGGATCGGAAGCCGATCCGCACGAAGACACTTGTTTCGCCGCGATGGCTCGTCAGTTCGCTCTTCCGTAGTAACGCGCCGAGGACATTGCCCGTTGGTTCCTGCGTTCGAGGGATCTCGCCGGTTAGCCCACGACGCAGTTCGCGAGATAAACGCCAGAGCATCTGGAGTTGCCCACGCTAATTACTTCTTTCTTCGAAACTTCACTTTTAGGAAGATAGGCGTGCCGTGAAAACCGAATCGTTTGCGGATCTGGTTCGTGAACTGTCGCTCGTGTGAGAAGTGCAGCGGCTCGGCTTTATTTGTGAAAAGAACAAACGTGGGCGGACGCACGCCGGCTTGGGTCATGTAGTAAATCTTGCGTTCTTCGAAGCGCAGCTTTTCGAGGAAGCGGTTGATCTCACCGGTGCCGATGCGCTGCGACGCCGAGTCGTACACCTGCCTGATGGTCTTAAACAGGGGCTTGACGCCGTCGCCATTGAGGGCCGAAAGAAACATGACCGGGGCGTAGTCGAGAAACTTTAGTTCGTCGCGCAAATCTCTTTCGAAGGCGCGCTTGCGGCCCTCGTCGATCAGGTCCCACTTGTTGACGCAGACGATGGTGGCGCGGCCGCCTTCGTGGGCGTAGCCGGCGATAGTGGCGTCAAGCCCCAGAACGCCTTCGGCGGCGTCGAGAACGAGCAGCACGACCTGTGAAAGACGAATGTGGCGGCGCGCCATTACGACGCTAAGCTTCTCCGCCATCTCGTGCGTCTTTCCCTTGCGGCGGATACCGGCGGTATCCACGAATTCGTACGCCTGTCCGTTCTGGATCACTGTCTCGTCAACGGCGTCGCGCGTGGTTCCGGCGATGGGAGAAACGATGGCCCGTTCGGATTCGGTGAGGGCGTTGAGTAGCGTCGATTTGCCGACATTGGGGCGTCCGATGATAGCCACGCGGATGGCGTCCGGCGCAGGCTCAACGGCGACGGGTACAGACTCCGGAAAATTCTTCGTAACATGCGCGACCAGCGCGTCGACACCGAGGCTGTGTTCCGCGGAGACAGGAAACACGTCGCGGATACCGAGCGAGTAGAATTCAGGAACAAGCTCCTCGCGAGCGGCAGTATCGATCTTGTTGACGGCGAGCGTGACGGGCTTGCCGAGGCGGAGCAGTAGCTGGGCTAGATCGCGGTCTGAACCGGTGATTTCGGAGCGTCCGTCGATCAGGAAGACGATGTGGGCGGCCTGTTCGATTGCGAGTCGTGCCTGTCTGAGGATCTGGCTGGGGATGAAGCTATCGTCCTGCACGACGATACCCCCGGTATCGATCAACTCGAATGGGCGGCCATCGTACTGGGCGGTTCCCTGGATGCGGTCGCGCGTAATTCCGGGCTCGTCTCCAACGATGGAGCGCCGCCTACCGGTAATGCGGTTGAAGAGAGTGGATTTCCCGACGTTCGGCCTGCCCACGATCACAACCGAGGGCACAGTCTCAGGCATGAATACTCAATTGTAGCACCCCATAGTGAGGCGTCTTGGCTACGGAATTGCCCGATTAGAGAGGGGCCTAAAAGCGAACGGGTTCCGATACCGAGGGATCACGGGGAAGTCGCGGAAAAAGCATAGCCTCGGTGTATCGTGGTGTGTCCCGCCTCCCGCTGTTTGGCGCCGGGAAAGTGATACGGTGGACCGTTTCCCCCGTTCCTTTCCTGCCATGACCCGTGCAACGGGTGCCCGTGCCAACTTGCGGCGCAAGCGCCGGTCACAGCAACGCCCGGCGCCGAATCATAAGCATGACGCCACATCCCGGCGTTCCGCCTACTAACGCTCGTACAAGTGAACGCACGTTTCGTGACGGCTCGCGCCTCCGTCGTTGACCGCGAACCGTTTCGGCTTCTGGCCCGACTTGGAACGAGGCGCGCTCCACAGCGTCGCCCCGGCGTAAGCTCCGTCCTTCCGTAGGGCATAGAAGTTGATGTCGAATTGCGCGAGCCGGGTCTTGTCGTCGCCGTAGTTCCGTGAAATGCGCTTCAGCGCGTCGAGACACGCTTCCTTCGGCGGCATTCCGTGCCGCATGTTCTCGACTATCGTATGCGCGCCCGCGACGCGGATATTCTCCTCGCCCCGGCCCGTCGAACCGGCGCCGCCGACGTCCGGATCTACAAAGACGCCGGCCCCAATGATTGGGGAGTCTCCCACTCGTCCCGCGATCTTCCACGCAAGACCGCTTGTCGTGGTTACGCCGGAGATCTCGCCTTTCGCGTTTAAGGCCAGACAGTTGATAGTGCCTGTCGTGGGGTGCACCGCCTGCTCCCAGGCCCACGCCAGTGTTTCGGCATCGGCGTTCGGGAACAGTTTCCGCAACCCGGCTTTCGCATTTGGCGGCGCGTCGAGTCCGTCCGACCAATTGCTGTGCCCCTTCGGGTCTCTCACCGCCCGTTTCCAGGTGAGCCATGCGAGGCGAGCTTTCTCAGTAAGAAGGTTCTCCTCCTGAAAGCCCATGGCTTTCGCGAAACGAAGCGCGCCCTCGCCAACGAGCATCACGTGGTCCGTCTCTTCCATCACCAGCTTCGCGACCTTCGCCGGCGTCTTGATTCCGCGAATCGACGCCACCGAGCCAGCGCGCCGGGTGGGACCGTGCATCACGCTTGCGTCCAGTTCCACTACTCCGTCTTCGTTCGGCAAGCCGCCGTAGCCGACCGAAGTATCGTTCGGATCGAGCTCGACGATCGTCACACCGGCGACTACGGCATCGAGCGTGTCTCCGCCCGCCCTGAGAATTTCCATGGCTTTCGCGCAAGCCTCAAGACCGTTATCGCTCGCGATCACGATGTTCTTTGGCTCCGCCGCGCTCTGCGCCACCGCCGGAAGCGCCGCCGAACCGAGAACCCAGACTCGTCTGCTGATCATGCGGCTCCGTTTATCTGCGGCTCACGCGAACAGGTTCCACAGCAAGCGTGAGCGCCATGGCCGCCCAACTTGTTCCCGCGGACGAAATCCATTGGTCGTGCCCGTACGGGAAGCCACTCTCGAAGTACGGTTGTAGGGGTAGCGAGCGCGTCTTCACGTGCCAAGATCCATCTTTTGCTTGCGTCTTAAGCAGGTATTCCACCCCTCGCAGGTAGGCCGCATGGTTCACCGCAACGCCTCCTCCCAGATGCAGTGCGTAGAGCGCCTCACCCGTCGCGTAAGCGTCGCTTGGCATCGAGGGGAGCTGCGCCCACCCGCCATCGGCCCGTTGTTTCGCAATCAGTGCGTTCGCGGATTTCTCGCGCGCCTCGCGCGGGGCCTTTCCCCAGCCCAGTCCGAGGAGGCGGAAGGCGCGTTCCTGGTTCGATCCCGGCTGCGCCTCGAGGAGCCAGCTTACAGCCCGTGCAATTCGTTTGTCAGACTCTGCGCGCTGGCTTGCAGGAGTGTAACGTTGCAATGCAAAGATCGTAAGCGCCGTAGTATTGAAATCGTCATACGTCATGGGCGGCCGGTTGTTGCTTGTCTGCCACCGTCCGTCGGGAGACTGACTGGCGAGAAGGTAGTGGACATGGGCAGTTCGGCGGTCATCCGAGGGCCGGTTGAGCATTGCATCGACGAACAGCCGGTAGCCGACTGAATTCACCCCACCCACCGTCACCAGCTCGTAGATGCGATCAGCCGGCGTCTCCTCAGCCTCTGGTGGAAGCTGGGCGTACTCTTTGCCAACCGGAATTCCCCGCTCGCGCGCCATGGCCTGCGCTGCCGCCGGCAGGAACTGGTTGTGGCAGGAATTGCATCCGCCGCGCTTTATGAATTGGGGGCTGGTCCTTTCGAGCAACCCGAGCCCTCGCACGACCGCGTCGCGCAAGACCTCCGCTTTCGGCGGTAGGGCGGCATTGGCCGCGAGCGCCAACCCCGCGGAAAGCAAAGTGGCAAACACCGTATATAATGCTCTTCCTTTCGTCATCGCATCGCTCCTCTCAATGTTCCGCCGCTCAACGAAGCAAGCGGGTAATCTCCGTGTCGCCCCGTTTCGCGGCCAGGCTCAGCGCGGTTTCTCCTTCACCCGTCGCCTTGGCGTCGGCGCCTTTTGCCAGCAACATCTTCACCACTTCGGTTGGCATTGATTCCGAATACGTCGCGTACATTAGCGGCGTGTACCCGCGATCGTCCTGCGTATCGACGCGGGCGCCGTTGTCGAGGAGCAGTTTCACGATGTCCGTCGATCCCCAACTCGCGGCAATATCGAGCGCCGAGGCGCCGCGCTTGGTTCGCGCGTTGACGTCCGCTCCCTTGTCAATGAGCAACTTAACGGTAGCGAAATTGCGGCTGCGTGCCGCGTCCAGCAGAGCGGTGGATCCGTTTTCCATCCGGACGTTGGGGTTCGCGCCCTTCGCGAGCAGGAGCCGCAAAGACTCCACCGAGCCTGCGGACGCCGCGTTCATCAACGTGGTGCGGCCCACCAGGTCCTTCGCGTTCGGGTCCGCGCCCTTGTCGAGAAGAAGTGCCATCAAATCCGCGCCCGAAGGCTGCACGGAGGCAATCATGAGAGGCGAGCGGCCTTCCACTGACCTGGCGTTCGGATCAGCCCCGCGATCGAGCAGCAACCGCACGGCTTCGATGTTCGAGCTTGCCCAAACCAGCGCCGTCGCGTTCCGGTGGTTCTTCGCGTTCGGATCGGCGCCGGCGTCGAGTAGTAGCCGCATTACCTCGAGGCCGCCAAGGACGGTCGAGTGCATGAGTACGGTCGCCTCTCCGGCGTCGCGGGCCTTCGCAAGGGACTTGTTGCCGCGTAGCATCTTACGAACCATGGCGGCGTCGCCGCGCCGAACCGCGTGGAGGAACGCCTGCACTTTCGGATCAAGCGGTTTCGCCGGCTTCTCGGTCGCGACATCCAGCGGCGCATCGGGGAATTCGGCTCCCTGATCAATCCACGCCCGCAGGATTCCGATCTCTTCAGGGGCAAGCGGACCAGTAGGCGGCATCTGAACACCGGCTTCAGGACCCGCCAGGCGGAGGATCAGCTTGCTCTCGGCGCTGCGGCCGGGCATGATGACCGCACCGTAGTCCCCTCCACGCAGCGCGTTCTGCCGCTTGTCTAAACGCAGACCGGACTGCTGCTGCGACTTTCCGTGACAGCCGAGGCACTTGGCCGCGAAGATCGGCTTAACCTGCTTGTCGAAATCGACCGTCCCCGCAGCGGGTGGCGGCAGTTTGGACGCGGCGGCAACGGCGACGCCGGAGAAAATAAAGGCGGCGCAGGCAGCCGCAACGGTCGTTAGGCTTCTCATACTGGATATCGACACTATCATAATTGGGAGGTTCGGAACAAGCTCCAGCCTTATCCAATACAGGATGGGCCTGAAGGGGGGGGACGGCATGCTGGGGTGTGATCGTCAAAGCGGGATGCCCGAAGTTGAGCTTGGGGCGAATCCAGGCGTTGATAGAAGCGGCCCAGGAAGTCCGCTTCGCAGGGGAAGGGCGGGCGGAGGTGTACGAGTGGAACTGCTGGGACGCTATTAGCAGCAGGACCGAGAGCAGGGCAAGCGGACGCGGGAGTTGCAATCCTGTGACTCATATACCGGCCCCAACGCTGGAGCCCCATCGGGAACAGGCCGGAGTGCAGTGACGACAAACGCCGCCATCTCACCGAACGCCACTCTCGGAAAACTGGTACGCGGTGAGTTTCGGCTGCGCCTGCGGCCGAAGGCAGTTCGGTACCTCGACTACATTGCCGATAGTCACGTTGAGCGGGCGGGTCTCGATAGGGCCTCCGCTCTACTCGCTTACGAAACCGTTCCCGGTAACCGCGCTCCGGGTTAGCCCTGCCGCCCCCGGCGGCACGATTTGAGTGCCGCTCGTGTTTTCCGAATCCGTGACCCGTATGAGAGCGCCTAGTTTTCTTGCCAGCCAAATGACGATCTGATCGAGATTCTGCCTGGCATCCAGGAAGATCCACGTCAAGTCACAAAGCTTCAAGCGTCCGGTCAATTTCGTCCGGACTGATATAGAAGTGCGGCGCGGCCCTCACCCAACCTTGCCGGGGAGCAGTGACGATTCCTTGCTCCTTTAGCCGGCGTACGATGTCCGTACTCTCCCTTCCCGGTTTTCGAAACGCCACGATGCCTGCGCCAGTCGCGGGCGTCCGGGTTCCCAGCACCTCATAACCGCGCGCGGCCACGCCATCCGCAAAGCGGTCACCGAGTGCCTGAACGGCATTTCCAATCGCTTCCGTGCCCACCTTCGTGACAAACTCGATCGCCGCCCGCAGGCCGTAACAACCGATCGTATTCAGAGTGCCGCATTCGTAGCGGCCGGCATCCGGACGCAACGCCAGATCCCGCGACGCGTAGTCGTTGTACTTCGCGACATTTGTCCAGCCGAACTCCACCGGCTCCACGGAATCCTGAAGGCTCTGGCGGATGTAAAGGATGCCGCAGCCTTCCGGCCCAAGCAGCCACTTGTGACCATCCGCGGCAAGCGCGTCGATCCGCGCCTTCTCCACGTCGAGCGGGAATGCACCGAGACCCTGAATCGCGTCCACATGGAACAGGCAGCCGCGGCGGCAGCAGATCTCTCCGATCCCGTTCAGGTCCGCTCTGTACCCCCCCAGGTACTGAACAAAGCTAATGGTCAGCAGGCGGGCACCCTTGCAGGCTTGATCGATTTCTTCGAGAGGCGCCGTGCATGACAGCCATTCGAGATGAACTCCCCGGGCTTCGATCTTCTTCCATGGCAGGTAGTTGGCGGGAAATTCCTCGCGAAATAGGACGATCTTGTCGCCAGGCTTCCAGCCGATTCCCAGGGCGATGGTCGCGATGCCTTCGGACGTGTTTTTCACAATGGCAATCTCGCGCGGCGAAGACCCGATCAGCCTGGCTGCTGACTTCCGTACGCCTTCATAGGCGTCGAGCCATTGGCCGTAGTGCAAGCTCCCGAAGTTCAGGGCGTCGTCCGCCAACTGCTTCATCGCGTCGGCCGCCGGACGGCACAGCGGAGCCACTCCGGCGTGGTTCAGATAGACCAGGCGCTCCGTCACGGGAAAGGCATGCCGCCACTGCTTCCAAAGATTCTCGTAACCCATGGCCTTGAATATACGTTATAGTAGGTGGGAAATGCCGAAAGGCCTTGACGAAGGGGTATATACTATGGACAGGAGTATCTTGATGACCAGGATCGCCCGCATTGCGCTCGCGCTGATCGTTGTCCTCGGCTCGCTCATGGCCAAGGATAAGAAGAAGGACCCCGAAGAGATCGGAAACCGGGACGTCGGCAAGGGTGTGAATTTCTACTCGCTGGAGAAAGAAATCGCGCTCGGGAAACAGTTGGCGCAGGAAGTGGAGCGTCAGGCAAAGATTGTGGACGACCCGATCATCGCGGAGTATGTGAATCGTGTTGGCCAAAACCTTGTTCGCAATTCCGATGCGAAGGTGCCTTTCACAATCAAGGTAGTGGACGCGGAGGAAGTCAACGCGTTCGCTCTGCCGGGTGGATTCTTCTTCGTCAATTCGGGTCTGATGCTGAAGGCGGATTCCGAGTCCGAACTTGCCGGCGTGATGGCGCATGAAATCGCCCATGTCGCGGCCCGGCACTCGACGCGGCAGGCCACGCGGGGTCAGATTATTAATTACGCGAGCATCCCATTGATCTTCATGGGCGGCTGGACCGGTTACGCCATCCGCCAGGGCGCGGGTCTCGCGATCCCGCTGGGCTTTCTGACGTTCTCGCGGGGTTTCGAGACGGAAGCCGATTTTCTGGGCTTGCAGTACTTGTATAAGGCCGGCTACGACCCCACGTCGTTCGTGGACTTTTTCGAGAAGCTCCAGTCGATGGAAAAACGAAAGCCTGGAACGATTTCGAAGGTCTTCGCGAGCCACCCAATGACGGACGACCGCATCAAGGCTTCGCAGAAGAGCATTCAGGAAATCCTCGAAGCAAAGCCCGAGTACGTGGTCAACACCTCGGAGTTCAACGACGTGAAAGCCCGCCTGTCGGCTCTGCATAACCGCCGTAAGCCCGAAGAGAAAGATCTCAACCGTCCCCGGCTGAGAAAGGCTCCGGGCGGAGGCACGGCGCCGATTGACGACGAGAACGGTGACGATAAGAAGGCGAAGCCGGACCAGGACGAACGCCCGACGCTGAAACGGCGCGAACAGTAAGAACCTCCTGTTTTCCGGTTTTTCCGAACTCCCTGGCGTTTCCGCGCCAGGGAGTTTCGCTTTTTGGGATGGAAACGGATATCGGCTTGTGTATCGTCCATCGGGAATCTCGCGTCAATTCCACTCCCAGTTCCGCGATCAACTTCTCAGTCTCCATGTACTTCGTTGGTGCCGCGGTTCGGTCGTTCCAGGCCGCGTCACGTGAGGTTTCCGTGTCGCAGTGGGCGGGCGGCGTTTTGGCGAAGGGAACAGATTTCAGGCCGATCCGAGGAAAGAGGGAGTGCTTACCACAGGGACATCGCACGCTTCGCGCCCTTCGCGACCAGGGGTGAGGCTTGGCGAGCCGTTGCGTGGTCTAGGCTGGTGCCTATCTCAAAAAGGCATTCGACAAAGCAGCCGAAACGCGCCCATTCCAGGAGGTCCTGCGGCGCGGCCGGCCTCGAGGACACGATGTTCTTCGCAGCTCCGCCCAGCCGGCATCCGCCAGGTTCTGCCAGGTGTACTAAGCTGGTACGAGATGCGGATCCTCGTAGTCGAAGACGAGAAGCGAATCGCCGATTTTCTGTGCCGTGGTCTCGAGGGCGCGGGTTACGCGGTGGATCCCGTAGCCGACGGACGCAGCGCAATCGAGTTCGCCGCTGCGGCCAACTACGATCTGATCATTCTTGACCTGATGCTGCCCGACATGGACGGCCTCTCCGTCCTCGAACACATACGGAACCGCAAAGGGGGTCCGCCCGTCCTGATTCTGAGCGCGCGCGGCGCGGTCGACGACCGGGTCCGCGGTCTCGAGCAAGGGGCCGACGATTACCTGGTGAAACCTTTCGCCTTCGTCGAATTGCTTGCGCGGGTGCGTGCGCTCTTCCGCAGGGGCCAGCCTTCTCCCGAACGGCTGCAAGTGGGCGACCTGGTGGTTGACTGCATGCGGCGTAAAGTCAACCGCGCCGGGGAGTCGATCGAACTTGCTCCCAAGGAATTCGGAATCCTCGAGTACATGATGCGCAACAAGGGCCGGCCGCTCAGCCGTACCATGATCGTCGAACACGTCTGGGATATGGACTACGACGGGTTGACGAATATCGTGGACGTCTATATCCGTCATCTTCGCGGAAAGATCGACGACCGCTTCCCGGCCAAGCTGATTCAGACCGTCCGGGGCATCGGTTACCTGATCGAAGCCCCAGCGGAGGAAGCTTCGGCGCAAAAGGCCTGAAATGCGCGTTCCGGTTCCATCGTGGCGTCTTTCCCGCGGACTGCGCTTTCGTCTCACTCTTAGCTACGCATTGTTCTTCACACTTCTGCTGGCCGGAGTCGGCGTGTTTTTTCGCCAGACGCTCGTCAGCATTCTCGATCGGCAAATCCGCGAAGTACTCGATCAGGAGTGGGGCGCCATGAAAGCTTACTTGCGGATCGAAGGGGGCCGACCCGTTTGGTTCTTCGACCGCGACGATCCCGACGAGGCTTACACCGTCGAGCGGCTGAGACGTATCTATCTTCTCGCCGACTCGGCCGGCAGCGTGATGGAAATCTCGGATCTTTACAAGACGCTGGACGCTCAGACGGCTGCGGAGATTCGCTCCGTTATGCGTTGGGGACAGCCGTCCTGGTCCGTCCGCAGAAACCGGCAAGGTATGCCGTATCTGGTGCGCGCCGGTGTGAACTTCGATGAGCGTCACCGCGAACCCTATTTCGTTGCCATTGGCCGGTCGCTCGCCGAGAACGAGACCGTCATTCAGCAGTTCACCCGCATCTATGTCCTGATTACGCCGATCCTGATCGTATTCGGCAGTTTCCTCGGATGGTTCCTCGCCGGCCGGGCACTGGCGCCGGTAACAGAAGTCGCAAGAACCGCGGCGAGGATTTCCGGGTCGAATCTGAGCCTTCGAATTCCCGGGCGGCAGGCCGGCGATGAACTGGATTACCTCATTGAAACGTTCAACCGGATGATTGAGCGGCTCGAGCTTTCGTTCCAGCAGATCCGGCAATTCTCAACCGACGTTTCTCACGAACTGCGCACACCGATCACAGCCATCCGCGGCCAGCTTGAGGTTGCTCTGTTCACAGCGACCAGCGCCGGACAATACCGCGACGCGATCGTGAACTCACTCGAAGACGTGGAGCGGCTGGGCCAGATTGTTCGCGCGCTCCTCCTGCTCTCCCAGGCCGAATCCGGACAATTGACTCTGCAAAAGACCCGCGAGGATCTTGCAAAGCTCGTGCAGGACGCCACCGACCAGTTTCAGATTCCTGCCGACGCGGCACAGGTCACGTTGCTGCGCCACCTGCCGAAGAGTTGTCCTGTTGAAGTGGACCGTATTCAGATCACGCGGCTCGTTTCAAATCTGCTGTCGAACGCCGTGAAGTTCACGCCGCCCGGAGGAGAGGTAAGCGTCTCGCTCGAACGGCGGGAGGACTCAGTGCAGCTCGAATTCCGCGATACCGGGTGCGGTATCGCGCCTGAACACCAGCCCTTCATCTTCGACCGGCTGTACCGCGTGGCGGGTCAGGATCCATCCCCCGAGAAGGGATTGGGCCTGGGATTGAGTTTTGTCGCGTGGATCGCGAAAGTTCATGGCGGTAACGTCCGGGTCGAAAGCGAGCCGGGCCGCGGCAGCCGGTTCGTGGTTACGCTTCCCGTTCAGCCAGCGCCCGCCGAAGAGCACGCCGTCTCCGCGCAAAGCGTGATAGCGGAATCTAGATCCGTTTGAACTATGCTAGGAGTGTGCTACGCGCCCTGATCGCAACTGCCACTATCGCGGCATTCTTGACATTTGCCAGCGGGGGTTTCGGCGGCGTCAGCCAGGAAACTCCTTCCCCGGCGGCATCGACTGATCAATTTTTCGCCGGGAACGTCACCGCGCTTTCCAAACACACGGTTACAGTGGGGCGGGTGGTTTTGGGAAAGATCTCTTCCATTCGCACATTCCAGATCACGCCGGAGACTCGCGTGGAGGGCAACCTTCGTGTGCGGTCGAAAGTGACTGTGCGATTCGTTTCGAAAGAGGATGGAGATCAGGCGCTGCACATCATCGTCCGGACAGGCCAGAAAAAATAACGCGCACCGCCGTATTTTGGGGCAATATCATGAGATATTCGCCCTTTCAACCGCACTGTTCTAGTACGATTCGATCAGTAGAGTCGCGCGCGCGCCGAATCCCCGATCCGGTCCGGCGCCTGAAGTACCTGCGGAGCGCCATGCGGCGTCCGGCGAAGAAACCGCCGCAATGGGGGAGGCGCATTACGATAGCCGGCTCGCTGCTCTTTGCGCTTTGGCCAGCCAGCCCGCTGGGACCGGCCACCGTCAAGCTGGATCCTCTTCCGGAGCGGGTCGCGCCCGCTGCGGCGCAGCAGGATATCGTGCCCGAGGCAGTCTGGCTGGTAAGCCGGGGCTCCGAGGCAGATCTCTACAGCAACGGGCTTCGTGTTGAGAACAGGTACCGCGTATCGAACGTTGGGCGACCGCTTGACGGACGCCCGGCGGGCATCGTATTTCACACAACGGAAAGTCATCAGGCGCCGTTCGCCGAGGAGCGAAGCCGCGAATTGACCAGAATCGGCGCGAACCTGATCGCCTACATACGCAGGCATAAGTCGTACCATTTCGTGATCGACAGATTCGGCCGGGTCAACCGCGTCGTGGAAGAGGCTGACGCCGCAAATCACGCAGGATGGTCCATCTGGGCCGACGCGCGTCGCGAGTATGTCGGCTTGAATCAGATTTTCCTGGGCGTGGCGCTTGAGGCGGAAACCGCGGCTCAAGGCATCACGCCCGCGCAGTTGCAGGCGGGAAAGACCTTGATCGCGATGTTGCGGTCGAAATACGAGATCGCCGCGGCGAATTGCGTGACTCACGGGCAGGTTTCCGTGAATCCGCACAATTTCCGCGTGGGACATCATACAGATTGGGGCGGTTCGTTTCCTTTCACTGACCTCGGTCTCCCCGACAACTACTCCCTGCCCCTTCCCGCGATCGCGCATTTCGGCTTCCGTTCTGACGGCGCCTTCGCCCAGGCTGCGGGTCCCAGGCTTTTGAAATCGGTCGAACTCGCCGAGCGGCAGCTAGCCGGAAACGCCGCAGCGCGTGGGGTGATGGTGGAAGCCTACCGGGCGGAACTTCGAAAACAATTCCAAGGATTCAAGGAGCAAATCCCATGACGGAAGCACTGACTGGATTTGATATCGGCACGAGCCGGGTCGTTGTCGCCCGGAACACCGCGCCTGACTATCAATATGAGACGCAGTTGAACGCGTTCGTAACGATACCATTTACGAAACTCGCGCAGAACATGCTGCAAAAAGAGAACGTTGCTCACGCCGTTCAGGGCAGTGAGTTGTTCGTGATTGGGGACGATTCGGAACGATTCGCCGAGCTCTTTCAGGTAGAGGCGCGGCGCCCGATGACGCGCGGCGTTCTGAATCCTGAAGAATCGCGTAACCTGCTTGTGATTCGGCAGTTTGTGGAGAGGATGCTCGGCCGCGCGAAGGTGGAGGGTCAGAAGCTGTACTTCAGTGTCCCCGCCCCCGCACTCGAAGGCGACGAATCTATTACCTATCACGAAGCCACCATACAGCAGATCCTCGGAGAATACGGCTACGACGCACACGGCATCCATGAAGGGTTGGCTGTGGTCTACGGTGAGCTCGAGAGCAGCAATTACACTGGCATCGGTATCAGTTGCGGAGGAGGGATGTGCAATGTCTGTCTCTCCTATCTCTCCGTACCGGTGGTGAGCTTCAGCACGCCGAAGGGTGGCGATTTCATAGACGCGAGCGCCGCGGCTGCGACGCGGGAACTGGCCAACCACATACGCATACAGAAGGAGAAACATTTCCGGTTGAACGGATTCTCGGAGAACGGAATTCACCAGGCGCTGAATGTGTACTACGACGAACTGATAAACAACCTTGTTCGCGCCCTGAAGCAGGCGTTCTCAGCGGCGCGATCGTTACCTAAGCTCGACCGTCCGATTCCTCTTGTGCTGGCGGGAGGCACCGCGATGCCGGGCGGCTTCCATCAGCGGTTCGAGAAGGCGCTCCGTACGGCGGATTTCCCCATCGCCCTGAGTGAAATCCGGATGGCGGCCAACCCGCTCCTGTCCACCGCGAAAGGAGCACTGGTGGCCGCGCTAAGTGAAATATAACCGCGGGATTCACGACGGTAGCCACGCCCGGACGCTGATTTCCTTCCTGGCTCAAGACGGAAGAAAAGGTCCAAGAGCGCGCCGCGCCCACGAGCGGCATCCCCAAGCCACAATCACGATCAGGTCAGGATGTGGTTGTCCGGGCCCAGCCAAATCAAGTCTCCGCCGAATGGGTCCAAACCAGACCCGCAACGCCATTTCGCCCAAGGGCTCGACGACCGGTCACGGAGGACGTTGGTTTCGGTGTGGGTGAGCGCGATGGCGGCGCCCGGTATCGTCGCACCTTGAGAGTTCGTCACGCGGCACACAACCCGGCCATAGGAATTCTGCGCCCCGCGTCTAGGGACAGCGCGCCACGAAACACCGGTATCACCAAAACCGGGACGGCAAGTCGAGTCAAGGAGGGATGGTATCACGCAAGACTGTTCGGGAGTAAAGGCTGAAGCCAGAATAGCCCAAATGAAAGCGTCCCGGTTGCCCGAAGGGTTCGAGTCCGGTCCTCCCATCCCTGGGCTTGGTTCGCGGTCAGCCCGTTTGGTGCGCGGGCGCAACTACAATTGCGGCCCGATCCCTTCGACTGCGTCTCATGAGGTTAGGACCGGATAAACCTCGAAATCAACAAGATCGCGCCAGTTCGCCATCCACTCATCGGGCAGCGCACGGTCATGAGTTTCCATCAATTGAGAGCAGCGCTCGAATGTCTCGTCGGCCCAACTCGACACATACAAAAGGCCCGCGGGAGCCATCCGGCCGCTCTTCCGAAACCAGCGGTACATATCGGCGGAATCTTTAGCCCTGACGCGCTCCCCTACCGTTTACAGCTCTTCCGGCATCGCCGCACTCCCTACTTCCCAGCCACCGCCCGCAGCACCCTAATGAAATTCCCGCCCAAAATCTTCTTGACGTCGGCTTCGCTGTAACCCTTGCTCAAAAGGGCCGCCGTCAGATTCGGGAGCCGCGAGATGTCTTCAAGTCCGGCCGGCACCGTACTGATGCCGTCGTAGTCGCTGCCGATTCCCACGTGGTCGACGCCCGCGAGTTTCACCACGCGATCGATGTGCGCCACCACGTCGTCGAGCGTCGCGACCGACGGACGCATCATCGCGTAGTTGTCGAAAAAATCCTTCGCCGCGTATGCGTCTAGCGCCTTGCCGGTCAGTTGCGGCTCGAGCGCGCCGCGCATCATGATTTTCTGGCGTTGCGCGTCTGCGTCTTTCTGATTGACGAAGCCCGCGCCGAAGTTGATCCCCATCACACCGCCGTTCTTCGCGAGCGCACGGATCATGTCGTCCGTCATGTTGCGCTCCAGACTCGAAAGCGCGCGGCAACTCGAGTGCGACGCAATCACCGGTTTCGTGGTCACCGCGAGCGCGTCGTAGAACGTCTTGTCCGAAACGTGCGAGATATCGACCATCATGCCCAGCCGGTTCATTTCACGGACCACGGCCTTGCCGAAATCCGTAAGGCCGTTGTGCTCGGGCTTGTCGGTCGAGGAATCCGCCCAGTTGTTGTTGCGGAAGTGCGAAAGCGTGATCGAAATAATGCCGAGTTTGCGGTACATGCGCAGCACGGCCAGGTCGTCGGCAATCTGGTGACCGCCTTCGATCGTCAGAATCGCCGCGATCTTGCGCGGTGAAGCGGTAATGCGCTCCACATCCGCGGCCGAGGTCGCGAGTGCGATCTGGTCCGGGTGCGCGTCGAGCAGTTTCTGCATCGCGTCGCGTAGTTGCAGGGTGCGCCGCACGGCTTCCGAACCCTTGTAATACGTAGGCGCGTAAAGCGCGAAGAAAGGCGCGCGGACCCCGGCCTCGCGGAGCCGCGGAAGGTCCACATGTCCGCTCGGCAGCCGCTTCGACAGATCGACGCCCTCCGTCAGCGCCCACTGAATCGTGTCGATGTGGCTGTCGACACCGATGGTATGTGCATGAATGCGTTTGGCGCGCTCCAGGTCCGAATCGCCTGCGTTCGCGGCCGCAAGCGCGGCGAGCGCAAGCCAAAACCGCGCGGATCTCATGGCTTTGGTAAGTACTTTCGTGGCATGATCGTCGAAACCGTGCCGAAGTACGTGACGATCTTGTGCTTCACCACGGTGCCCATCAGCATGTGCGCCTCGGGAGCCGTGAGCTTGTATTCGCCGGTGAGCCATGCGAGCATGTCGGAATTAGCCATTCGCAGTCCCTGGTCCATGCTGCTTCCGAACTCCGGCTGACTGCCGACGGAAATGATGGACTCGTCGTTGACGATCCGCGGAATGCCAAGCCGCTTCCCCTTGTGCACCTTGACCGTGAACTGCACGTCGAGCGAGGTCTCAATGCCCGAACCCAAGCCTTCGCCATCGCCCTGCGCCGCGTGGCCGTCGCCCACGTAGAAAAACGCGCCCTTGTGATAGACCGGAAAGAAAACGGACACGCCCTCAACGATGTCGTTGTAATCGATGTTTCCGCCGTACGAACCGGCGGGGCCGGAGGTTTCAACGCGTTCACCCGCGGGCGCAACGCCGATGCAGCCGAGCATCGGCTTCACGGGAACCTCAATCTTCAGGCCCGACGATTCAGGATTTCCCGCGCGCAGCCGAGGCGTGGCAACTCCGCGCGCGAGGTCGAGATCCCAAGGAATCATGTCCGCGCGCTCGGGCCGCAGCGCAGCCATCACGTAGTGATTTTTGTAGAAGCGTTCCGCCGCGCCCGCATCTACAAGCCCCGGACTCAGCCGGTAGGACGTATAACCCCAGTTGCGGTTCAGCCGGACCTTATCGAGATGCACCTCGATCGAATCGCCCAAGTCGGCCTCTTCGATGTAGAACGGTCCCATCAGGGGGTTGCCGCTTTCCGGATAGACATAGGGATGCTTCAGGTGGCGGACGCCCTTATAATCCTGTCCGCCTGAATCCCAGGTACGTGTAATCACGGTGTCCCCGGTGTGGATCTTCAAGACCGGGGTCTTGAATGCTGAGAAGACCCGCGAATGATGATCCGGGTAGATCGTGTGCGTCTCGGCCGCGGATATGGCGAGTCCGATAAGGAGCAGCGTCGCGAGTCTCATGGTTTGTTATTTCTTCGGCTGGTCTGGTTTCTGGTCCTTGTTTTCGTCAAGCACTTCACCGAACTTGATGGTGGACTTGCCTTCGAACTTCCGGTAGTCCTCGTACTTGACTGTCATGCGGATGCGCTGCGGCCCGTGCTGGAAATGCAGGGTGTCGTCGGCGCGTGTGTAAGTGGGAAACCAGTATTGCTTGTCGATTTGTTCCCGGTACGTTTCGAAACGCGGGAACTGATTGTCGGAGCCTTTCTTGAGAACGCCGACGCCTTTCCCGTACGTTTTGACAATCTGCAGGTCGCGGTCGTCCACCCAGATCTGTCCTTCGAAGTAACGATGGCCGGGTTCCATCTTCTTCGGTTTCACGGCGAAAAGATAGCACGGGATTTCGTCGGCTTTCTGCCTGCCCATGTACCGGACCTCGTATAGCGGAATCTCCGAGGTCGTGAGGACAAAGGGTTGAACGTTGCGCAGATCCTGTTCGTCTTCGGGCGTTAACAGCAAATTTTTCAGCGTCGAAACGGGGGCGCGAACCACTTTTTCAGTCCGTTTGGCATCGGCGGAGAATATGATATCGGATACCATTTCATGCTTGCCACGCGTGCCGCCCGCTTCGTCCAGTTCGAGAATGCGAACCGTCTGGCGGTACGTATAGTTTTCGCGAGCCTTCGCGAATTCCGCTTCCTTCGCCGCGAACTTGGCGATGATCTCTTCCGGAGGTACGTCCTTCGACTCGACCTTCGTGTCGGCCGCCTGCGCGCTGCACGGAATTCCGAAAACTAGCGCCGCCGTCAGTGCTACGTAATAAATCCTGCGCATACAACCTCCCTCGTACTTACTTTGCCAAAATCCCCTTGGCGATCGTCACGAGTTGGATATTGCTTGTTCCCTCGTAGATCCGCCCCACCTTGGCGTCGCGATAAAGCTTTTCAACGGGATAGTCCCGCGTTACGCCGACACCCCCATGAATCTCGATCGCCTTTGAAGCCACTTTCTCCGCAATCTCGGAACTATAGTACTTCGCCATTGCCGCCTCGGTCACAAACGGCATTCCCGCATCGCGCAGCCGGGCGCCGTTATAAACCAGCAACCGGGCGGCCTCGATCTCGGTCGCCATCACGGCGAGTTGGAACTGGACGCCCTGAAAATTCGATATGGGCTGACCGAATTGTTTACGCTCCTTCGCGTAAGCGACAGCGTGGCCGAGCGCGCCCTTCGCCAGGCCGACCATCTGCGCCCCGATCGCGATACGCCCCTCGTTCAATGTTTCAATGGCGATCTTGTAGCCTTTCCCCACTTCGCCGAGCACGTTCGACTTCGGCACACGGCAGTTATCGAGGATCAATTCACAAGTGGAGGAGGCGCGCATGCCAAGCTTGTCCTCTTTCTTGCCGACCTGGAAACCGGGAAAGTCCCGTTCAACGAGGAACGCCGTAATGCCCCGGTATCCAACTTCCGGATTCACATTCGCAAAGAGTATAAACACGCCCGCTTCATCGGCGTTGCTGATCCACAGTTTCCGGCCGGTGATCAGAAAGCAATCGTCCTTCTCCACGGCGCGCGAGGCAAGGGCGAAAGCGTCGGAGCCGGCGCCGGCTTCGGAGAGCGCGTAGGATCCGACTGTGCTCGCGGCCATCTTCGGCAGGAAGCGGCGCTTTTGTTCATGGCTGGCCCACCGCAGGATGGCGTTGTTGACGATCGTATTTTGAACGTCGACAATGACGCCCGCCGAGGGATCGACCGCCGATAGCTCCTCAACGGCCAGCACGCACTGAAAAAAGCTCCCGGCCTGCCCGCCGAACTCCTCGGGGATTTCGATGCCCATCAGACCCAATTCGAAGAACTGGCGGACGATGTCCTTGCGGAACACACCGGCTTCGTCCATCTCGCGGACGTGAGGTGCAATCTGTTCCCGGGCGAATTTGCGCACGGTGTTCTGGAAGAGCTGCTCTTCTTCGGAGAGGGCCGTCAACGGTGTGCCGGCAGCCTCGATGATAGGAGAAGCATTCATGGTCTAAGCGTACACCAGATCGGGGATTCCGCGGTTCAGAATCTGAGGCGGTGTCGTGTTGAGGGAGCGAAGCAGTCTCCCAAAACACCGGATAAACTGTTCGCTGTTGATGCGAAACGGTAGGGCATGACGTGCCGCATTTAGGAAGCCCGCGGCATCCTCAAGCGGCGATCCGGATTGGAGAGTCCCTTGCTCAAGTAATCGCCGAAAACTACTGCCATCCATTCTTATGAACATAGAACATTGCGCAGGCACGCTGAGTATTCAGGGTTGCCTTATCCTCGGCCATCGCCCCCTTTCAAAGAAAGGCTCTCACTGGCTTCGATCGTCGGCTGGACTTCCCGGAGCGGGTTGACGCCGTCGAGGGCAGTGCGGTCAAAACTGAATTCGCTCCCCTTATCCGCCGCCTCTCCGCACTGCCCAACACGGCAACCAGTCCGAGCGTGAGGACGCCCAGCCGGAACCAATTTGATAAATAAACGCGATCCTTGCCAGAGGCGGTTTAAGCAACTCATTGCTTGATCTCCTTTGCAAGCGAATCGCTACATCAGCTCAGGCGGATCCTTCCAGGTACGTCCCTGTGACGCCGCCACGCCGCGGTGGGTCACGAAACCGTCATAGGTATTCAAGCCCTCTCGAATCGCCGGACGCTCGTGGCACGCCCTCGCCAGACCCTTGCCCGCCAGTTCCAGCAGGTAGGGGAACGTGGCGTTCGTGAGACCGAACGTCGAAGTGCGCGGTACGGCGGCGGGCATGTTCGATACGCAGTAGTGGATCACACCCTCGACGGAGTAGACCGGGTCTGTGTGCGTTGTGGCGCGCGAAGTCTCGAAACAGCCGCCTTGGT
>SYKU01000020.1 GCA_005808865.1 Acidobacteriota bacterium | reverse complement strand
GACTTCCTCGATGTCCATGCCGCCTTCCGAGGACGCCATGAACACGGGCATCGCCCGCGCGCGGTCGAGCACGATGCCGAGGTAAAGTTCACGCTCAATCGGCAGCGTTTCTTCGATCAGCACCTTCTGGACCACACGGCCTTCCGGTCCGGTCTGGTGCGTGACGAGCGTCATGCCGAGGATTTTTCCGGCGATGATCTCGGCTTCGGCCGCGTCTTTCGCGACCTTCACGCCGCCGCCTTTACCGCGTCCACCGGCATGAATCTGCGCTTTAACGACAACGCTACCGCCAATTTTCTCCGCCGCGGCTTTGGCGTTCGCCGCGATCGAAACCACCTCGCCGCGAGGCACGGGGACCTTGTATTGGGCCAGGATCGCCTTGGCCTGATACTCGTGAATTTTCATGGAAGCTTATACTATAACATGCCCCTTATTACTCTCATTCACCGAGTCGCGAACTACGAGAATCTTACGCGGGACGAGGCTTCAGACGCCATGTTGTCGATCCTCTCCGGCATCGCGGCGCCGGCGCTGATCGCAGGATTTCTTGTCGCGCTGAAAATGAAAGGCGAGACCGCCGAAGAGCTGACTGGCTTGGCGCGAGCCATGCGGCTGATGGCAGTTCCGCTCGACGCGCGGGTTGCTGGAGAGCCGCTGCTCGATACCTGCGGCACGGGCGGCGACGGCCGCCATACGTTCAATATTTCGACGGTGGCCGCTTTCGCTATCGCCGGCGCGGGCGTGCGCGTCGCGAAACACGGCAACCGCGCCATATCGGGAAAGTGCGGCAGCGCCGATTTGCTCGAAGCCCTGGGGGTGAAGATCGCGCCGGGTCCCGAAGCCGTTGTGCGCTGTGTCCGCGACGTTGGCATCGGATTCCTGTTCGCGCCAGCGATGCACCAGGCGATGAAGCATGCGCAACAGGTGCGAGTGGAACTGAAGATGCGGACCGCGTTCAACCTGCTCGGCCCGTTGACGAATCCAGCGGGCGCGACCGTGCAGATTGTGGGCGCGCCTTCAGCGCCCGCGGCGGAACTGATGGCTCAGGCTCTGGCGAATCTGGGTCTGGAGCGCGGCTTCGTGGTTCACGGATCGGACGGACTCGACGAAATTACGACGACCGGGGAATCGTTGCTGCTCGAAGTCCGGGACGGATCGGTCACCCGGCGCACGGTGACGCCCGAGGACTTCAACGTCCCGCGCGCCACCTTGGATGACTTGCGCGGCGGGGACCTGGCCGCGAACCTTGAAATCGCGCGGCAGGTGCTCGGTGGCGAGCGTGGCCCGAAGCGGAACATCGTCGTGGTGAATGCGGGGGCGGCGCTGGTGGCCGCCGGACGGGCCACGGATTTCCGGGAAGGAGCGGCTATGGCGGCGGAGGCGTTGGAGTCTGGCGCGGCGGCGGGGAAAGTGGAAGCGTTGGCGGCGATAAGCAAGCTGAGCTGAACCGCACACCTTTCTTGACTGCGGAGAAGCGGACCGCCGCGATTCCGGCCTTCCGGACGCCATGCGCCTACCCGGGCACAAGACAATCAACGGCGGATCCAATGTATCCGATGTGGAGAGTTCCCGCCCAATTACGGGCGACGAGATGATCCTTCACTGCCGGTTCTGCGCAGGAAAGACGTCTGAAGAACATGGAAATGGCGCGGGCGAAGGAAGCAACTGCCCATCGGATCGCCGTGGTCGAGATAGGCTCGCCAAGGCCGAGGCTGTCTTTGGTGCGCGATCGCCTTCACCCCGCCCGTCATCCTTCCGGCTTGAGGACCCGACTGGAAGCACCCTCAAATTTTCACAATGCTGTGGCGCTCCGCCGCCTCCCGCGCCGCGAAGCAGATCTCGTTCGCCCGCCAGATGTCGTCTAGCGTCAGGGCCGGCGTCTTTCCGTTGTACACGGAGTCCAAAAAGTCCACGAAAAGCGATTGGGCCGGCGGCAAGTCTACGATTCTGCGGGGCTTGCTCTTGCCCGTCAGCAGAGTGACGCCCGTCGCCTCCTGATACTCAGCAACGCCTTCCGTGCCGGCGAGGCGCAGCCGGTCGTCACCGTGCGTAGGGGCGGTCCCGGGCCTCAAGTAGTCCATCCGCAGCGTCGCGATGCCGCCGTTGTCGAGCCGGAACAGCGTGCTGGTGACGTTCTCCATGTCCGCCATCTCGGGATGTCCGATGCGCGACTGGAAAGACACCGCTTCCACAAGTTCGCGCCGGCTCGTGAACCGCATCAGGTCCACCATGTGAATCCCGATGTAAGGAATAGTCCCTCCGAAGGAGGCGTGTTTCTTCATCCAATCGGGACGTTGACCGAGCTTGTACGATTTCTGCGCGCCCATCTGCGCGACCTCGCCGATCTCTCCGCGCTCCACAATTTGGCGTAGCGCCAGATACGGCGGCGAGAATCGCATGGGCAGCAGCATGCTCAAGCGCACTCCGTTCCTTTTCACGGACGCTCTGATTCTATCCACGTCCGCCCGCTCGATACCGAGCGGCTTTTCCGCTACAACGTGGACCTTCCGCTCGAGGCAGGCAAGAACAGTCGCGGCGCGTTCGCCGTTCGATCCGCCAATGCCGATAAGATCGAGCTTCTCCTTGTCGAGCATCTCGCGGTAGTCTGTGTAGATGCGCGCGTTGGGATTCGCCTTTGCGACGGCCTTCGAGGCAGCGGCAGCCGAGTGGTCTGCCGCTGCGACCAACTCCACTTCGGGAAGTGACCGCAGGGGTCGGAGAATTTCGCCCATGTGCCCCTCGACGCCAATCAGTGCTATTCGGACCTTTCCAGGCAGACGCAACGGGGCGGCCAAGGCCGCGCTTGCGGACACGAACGAACGGCGTGTGATGCTCGCAGCGCTAAATTTGTACGACATGATCAAATCTTACTTCAAGTGGCCGGTGCGCTTGCGGATTTCGCGGAACAACTCCTCTCCGTTCTCCACAACCGTTCGAATTTTCAGCCAGTAAATGGGCATTTGCAGGAGTTCGCCGCAATCGTCCGGCAGATTGATCACGTCCTTCTCAGTGGTCAGCAGCGCCTTCGCGCCGGCGGCAGCGGCATGATGCGCGAGTCGCGCTAACTCCCGCGGCAGATACCGGTGGTGATCGCTGAAATCGACGGAATAAACGGGGCGGACGCCCATTCCCGCTAACGTCGCCCAGAACGATTCCGGATTTCCGAGACCGCAGAAGGCCGCCGTAGGTTCAGGCAGTTCGGCCTGCGATGGGCCGCCGCACCATTTAACCCAGCCGGCCGGCTCCACGCGTGCATGATATATCGGCGCCCGCGAGTTGTAACGGCGGATTTCGCGCTCAATCGCAGGAACTAATCTGCCTTCCCGTATTCTCGTGATCACGACGATGTCCGCCCTGCCGAGCGCCGAGAGCGGCTCACGCAGCCGGCCCAACGGAAATAATGCGCCGTCTCCGAACGGACGTAAGGAGTCGATCAAGACGATATCGGTCGAGCGGCCGAGGCGAGCGTGTTGAAAGCCATCGTCCAACAGAATGGTCTCGACGGTAAAGTGCTCTTCGAGCACCCGGCCGGCCTCGAAACGGTCCGCGCCAATCGCGACTGGCGCGAGACCGCTCCGAAGAAAGATCTGCGGCTCGTCGCCGGTCTGGAGTGCCGCCTCCTTAGCGCCGGGCGGCAGCACCAGCAGATCGCGGGCGTTTTTTCTTCCGTACCCGCGTGTCAGGATTCCCGGCTTTGGGAGACGCTCAGCCAGATAGAGGACGAAAGGCGTCTTTCCAGCTCCCCCCATGGTTAGGTTTCCCACGCTCACAACAGGAGTCCGGAGGCTGCGGACTGCGGAGAGAGCCCGCGAACGCTTCCAAGCGCAGCCCCACCTCCAAAGCCACGAAAGAGGTTGGAGAAGCAGCAGAGCCGGGAACATCGGCCGGAACTCCGGCAAGCGGCGTTCATAGATCCTTCGCATTTCAGCGACAGTCCGGTTCAGAGCTCCGCGCTTCGACTCTGCGCAGCGGAGCGCTCGCAGGCCGATCTGCCGCGCCAAGGCGGGATCGCTCCAGAGCCGCTCGACCGCCTGCGCCAGCCCGGGCCCGTCTTGAACTTCCACACACGCATCCGCCTGCCGGAAATCCGCCGCCATCTGACGAAAATTTTGCATGTAGGGGCCCATCACAACCGGTCGCGAGGCGAATGCCGGTTCGAGTATATTGTGTCCGCCCCAGGTCACGAGCGTGCCTCCCATGAACACGACGTCGGCCAGGGCGAAGAGCGAACTCAACTCGCCAATCGAGTCGAGCAGGAGTACGCCTGGAAGCCGCAGGTTCCCGAGCGCGGTACGGCGAACGAAGGGTATACCAGCCGCCTGGAGCTTCCCCGCGACAAGGTCGAAACGCTCGGGCTTACGCGGCGCGAGGATAAGAAGCCGGTCCCCATTCACTGCCAGCTCACGCCAAGCCGAAATTACGATATCCTCCTCGTCGGGCGGCATGGTGCTCGCGGCGATCAGGACATGCACGGGCGCGAGTTGTTCGAGGTACGCCCGGAGATCGGCGGGCGGCGGGCCCAGTTCGAAATCGTACTTGAGGTTTCCACCGGCTCGCGTCGTCTCGGGCGGCGCTCCGATCTGCACGAACCGGTCCCGGAGTGCCTCATCCTGAGTCAGAATGACATCGGGAAGACGCAAAACGTGGCGGAAAAAGCAGCGAAGGGCGCGGTAGCGGGGTAACGCCCGGTCTGAGACTCGCCCGTTTACCATTACAAGGCCCGCTCCGATTCGCTTAACTTCCCGGAAGAGATTGGGCCATATCTCAGTTTCGGCAACTACGACCAGAGACGGCCTAAGCGTTCTTAGGACACGGCGTACGGCCCAAGCGAAGTCCACCGGAATGTAGAAGATACCGTTGACAGCGGGTCCGAGTTTCTGTTGTGCGGTCGCGTAGCCGGCTGCGGTTGCAGTCGAGAGGTAAAGAGGTGAGCGGGGAAGTTCAGCGCGCAACTGGCGGACCAATGGGGCAACCGTGATCACTTCGCCTACCGAGACGGCATGCAACCAGATTGCGCCATCCAGAGTCTGTGTATATGACGAAGGCAGGAATCCGCAGGACTGGCAAAGCCAGCCGAATCCTCTTCCCCGAAAGGCGCGGTACAAGTAATATAGGAACAGGAATGGCGAGGCAAGCGCCAGGACAACCCGATAGAGTAAATAGATGCCCTTTGTTTCCAAAAGTTTAGCTCTAGACTTCCGTAGGATAGCCCTGAGTATAGCCCTCCTGAGTATAACCCCGTTGAGCATTGAAAACGCTCGCGGGGCCGACAAGGACAGGGCAAGGTTCGAGGCTCCGCCGATTGACAGTCTCAAGGCGAAGCAGACTCAGGCCGGGGTAACAGTCGCGGCGCAGCCATTCGACACCGAAGTGCGCATGCAGGCTGCCTTCGGGAAGCTGAACCTGAGCCGCCACGGCATTCTGCCGGTTCTCGTGGCCATCCGGAACGATTCCAGACAAGCCATCCGGTTCGATAATCTCAGGATCGAATACATCGGTCCCGACAGGTCGCATGTGGAAGCCACTCCGGCCGGCGAGATCGCGTATCTGGGCGGGGCAAAGCGGCCAAAGATGAACACCGGCGGGCCGGTTCCGGGGTTGCCGGGGCGAATCGGCAGGAGCAAAAACCCGCTTTCGGATTGGCAGGTTGAGGGGCGCGCGTTTTCGGCGAAAATGTTGCCGCCCAATGAAAGCTCCAGCGGTTTCTTCTATTTCCAGACGCAGCACCACAGCGGGGCCAAGCTGTACGTAACGGGTATTCGGGAGGCGGGTTCCGGAAAGGAATTGTTCTATTTCGAGATTCCGTTACCCGATCGCGGAACGCCTTGATCCGGTTGAGTAACCGGGAGTCGAAGGTTGCGTTGGCGTGGACGCGGGCTGGATACCTTTGCGAAGCTGCATTGTGCGGATGTCGCGGAGTGCGCGGTAGTGCTGAATCTGTGCCCGGCGGATAATTGTACGCTCGAGGAAGAGACAGCCCCAAAGAATAGCGACCAGTACCGTTATCGTCGCCAATCCGTGTCCGGTGATTTTCGTGATCGCCATGTCCATCCTCATAGCAATATTGGTGCCAAGATGATTCGTCTTTCTTCTTAGACGTTTGAAATCGAAAATAGTGTGATGCTTGGGCGCACTGTGGGACCGGCCTCCCGGCCGGTCCTTGCGGCTTGGCGCGGCATGCAGGCGGGTGTTGCCCATAGGTCCTTCACCAAACGTGGGGAAACCTCGGATACCGGACCGGAGGACTGACCTATCTTGCGTCGCCGAGGTCGAATCCGCCGTTTACCTTGAGACGTACCTGGAAGCTACCTATGTTGTTCTGCCAGTGACGGTTATCGTTTACGGCCAAGAACAGCCGCCCGTCGCCGATACCTTGCTTCACCAAGTGACTTCCAGACAGCCATACTGAACCACCGGGACCCGTCTTTCCGACTAGCGCCCCGAACGGATGACCATCGACGAGATTCGTCTTGTAGTTTGGCCCAGGTACCCTGATGCCGTCGGGATCGGACGCCCATCCGTCTATGTCAAAGGAAAGGCGCACGAAACCTTTCGCCGCGATATCGAGCCTGGACGCCGAATCGACGGCGATGCCCGTATCCAGATACTCGATCTGAGTAGCGTGGCGGAGGGAGTGCACTTCGAAAGTGCGGTCGATCACGGACCTGAACATCGCCAGGCGGCGAAGGGACGCCGACGGGACCGTCCGCTTCATGCCATCCGTGAGCGTCAGTGTCCACTGCGAAGTTTCCACTTTTCCGCGCAGGGCTTCGCCGCCTGTCAGCCGGATCAGGTCCGCGCCCCGGTCCGCGGCATCGGCGTATCCGGGAATGAGGCGCTCAAACAGGCGGTAGTGAGCCAGGGGCTCGTGTCCGTCGGTATCTTTGTAGGATTTCAAAAGCGGTGTAATCGCTGGGATGCCGATGTCCGTCAGATCGGCGGACGCGCCGTCGCGCCGTTTGCGATCCGTCCCCGCCATGGCGGCGAGGCCTTCGGATATTCGCTTCGCTTCACCCGCGGATGCTTCGCTGCCCGCGTGAATCGAGAGGATGTTCTTGAGTGGAATCTCTCGCGGGGCACCGTTCACTGTTACGCGGACGCTCTTTTCCGCAAGGATTCCTCGGATGTTTTCGCCTTCTTTGGTGGTGATCCAGGCGCTGCCTCGGGCTGCAGCCAGGGCTGCGGCCGCGGAGAGTGCGAACAATGCAATCTGTTTTTTCATTGATTTTTTGTGGCGTGCTCGTCGACCAGCTCAAGACCGATACGGTCCGGCCCTTCGACAAAAACGGCGTTCCCTTCGTTCGTGACCCTGATCCCGGCGCTGCGCAGGCGCGCGGATGTTTCCGCAACACTTTGTACGGCGAAGGCGATGTGATCGGCCACGCGGCCTTTGGTTGGATCAAGGCTAGCCTTACCGCCCCAATACTCTTTGTATGCCACGCGGCTGTAGCCTGCAGGGTAGATGATGATGTTTACGTCGTCCATAACCAGCGACATCGCGGGACCCACCGGGACGCCACGGTACATTCGCGCCTCCCGAGAGGGAGGACGGTTCCCGCGCCTCACCGCGCCGAAATGCCGCATATACCATTCACCCGCTGAAACGGGGTCTTGGCTGAAAAGATGAAGGTGACCGAAGCGTTGATGATTCGCAGTGTTCAACTCGATAAGGACGCGGTCGGGCCCCTCGACGTATGCATAGTAAAATCCGGGAACGCCCGCCAGATCGCTGATATCGGTAAGCGGTGTGAAGAACTTCGCGCCGAGGTCGAGCTGGGTTTGGTACGCGGACTTCATGTCCGGCGCGCCCCAACCGAAGTGCCAGATCGCAGAAGTGGGTTCCCACGGCGGCGGAGTTCCCACCTTTTCAAAAAACAGCCACGATTTCTGCGTCCGGACGGCTTCCTTGACGCCAGGGTAACTCGCCTTTTGGGAGTCGAAATGCCTCGTGTAAAAGGCTGCGGCCTCCGCCGGCGCTGTCGAATTCAGGTGAATGTGGTGGAAATGGGCCACCGAAGCACCACCATCGGGAGTCTGCGCGAGAGCCGCGGTGGCCCACAACCCAAACACACCATGGCTGAATTTTCCGGCGGGCATGAAGAACCCGATTATACCTGACCGGACGGCAGCGAAGCCGAGTGGTAGAGTAGTAGTTTCATGCAGGTCTTGCAAGCCGGGCAGCACAAACTCATTCTTCTCGAACTCGACCTCGATCTGGTTAACAGCGTGGTTAAGCAGGCAGGCTTCGACGGCAAGCTCGAAGATTCCACGCGAAGCCTTCAGGTTGACCTCACCGCGTTGGACAGGCAGGGGCCGCTGCTGCTGTTCGACGCGGCGGATCCGGCCAACCTTGGCTGGTTTTCCCGCTGCCAGTTTTACGTCGATGGACGCACAGGCAACGTGATGCAGACCCCCCTCGCGGTCGCAAACGCCAGGGACCGCGGCGGCAAGAACGCCCCCAATTCCGTTCGGGTGCGCATTGCGAAGGAGTTGCCCGCCGGATTCCGCATGCCTGGACGCCAACCCGTCACGGAGCAGGTGGTCTACGCCCTCTTCTTCAATTTCCTGAACGCGCTTACCAAGACCGGCGTCGCTGTGTGTGGCGGGACGGTGGTGCAACCACTCGCGGGACGCACGGAAGGCATCGGCCCACGGAATTGATTCCGAGCGTCGCCATCATCGTTCCAACTCTTAATGAAGAATCCACGATTTCAGTTTTGCTCGAACATCTGGCAACACTAGGCGCGGACGAGATCATAGTCGTTGACGGCAATTCCACTGATCGTACCGTTGACAGAGCGCTTGAGAACGGGCGCGCCCATGTGCTGAGGATTCCAGTTTCCAACCGCGACCACCAGATGAACGAGGGGGCGAACGCGGCTCACTCGGATATCCTCCTGTTCCTGCATTCCGACACGCGACTGGGCGCCGTTGCCCTGGAGGCTGTGCGGACGGCCATGGCGGATCCGGCGGTAGCTGGCGGAAATTTCGATATTCGTTATGAAGGGGGATGGCTCTCGGCCGCTTTCAGCAGGGTGAATCGCTGGCGCCGCCGCTTGGGCGTGTTCTACGGCGATTCCGGCATTTTTTGCCGCGCCGAGATCTTTCGAGAGTTCCGCGGTTTCCGGACTTGGCCGATCATGGAGGACTACGAGTTTGCGCGACGGCTCTGGTTGATCGGTGGCCGGGGCCGCCGGCTTGCGCTGCTCGATCACCCGATCGAGGTTTCTGACCGGCGTTGGAGGGGCGGAGGGGTTGTTTCAACAGTCGCCGCCTGGGTGCTGATTCAGGCGTTATACTGCCTCGGCGTGGCTCCGGAGCGACTCGCCCGCTTATATCACGTAGTCCGCTAGCTCTAGTACCCATTAGCAGGACCCATGGAACCGTTGGTTCTTGTCCGGGCGCCGCTTCTCTGTCAGAATCGAGTTGTTCGCGTGAGACTGGAGGTTGGTTCGGGGGGACGACCTCCGGTCTATCGCTTTCGGGGCCGGCCCGCAAGGGCCGGCCTTTTTTCGATCATCGCATTGCAAAGGAGGAACCTCGCTCCCCATCGATGCGAACGCCCAGCGAATCCCGGGAACCGGGAGAGGTCGCACCAAAGCTGAAGCAATCAGCGCCAGCGGCGGTGTGCCGAGTTCGTCTAGATCCAGAGCCAAACAGGCGAAATGGGCCATGCGCTCCCAACGGCGTCGAGCCGGTCCATTCAAAAGCCGGCACGCCACCAACCAATTTCATCGCGAAAGCCGAAGTCATGCTCCGTGACGGGCACCGGCACCAAGGCACCAAGCTCATCTTCGACAATTCGACAGTTTGCAGCGAAAAATGATCGTGCTGCCGCGAATTGGCCGGGACGCGAATTGTGCAGTGGCACGCCTTGGATCATCATGTTGCCGTTTTCCCTTGCGTTGTGATCTTCTCTACGACAATACCGGTGACCCAGCGGAAAAAGAATTCCCGGGTGCTTGCCACGGTCCCTGAGAAGGTAAAGGTTCGCAGTCACGTAGAATTGCGGGTGGCTCTCGAAGATAACTTTCTCGATCGTGTAGCGGAGCTTCTCGAGCCCCCCCGTGATCTTCGCGTTCAGTGGACCGTTGTAATCGGGCAGCCCGCCCAGCAGTCCGAGCAATCTGGCGCGTACCGCGGTCTTGCGGGCCTCTGCTTCTTCGACCGTCCGGATCTTCGCCACGGCCGCTTCTCTCGCATCCAATTGCTCCTGGGCGATGCGGTCCATTCAGTGAAGAAAACGATCCTGTCCGGGAAGCGGCGCGGCGAGAGTCCAGACGATTTCAGAACAACGATATTCGCTTTGGCAGATTGTAGAGGCTAGAATGATGTCATGGTGTTGCGCTCCGCGCTGGTGTCGCTCTTGCTGCTTCAGAGCACCGACTTCCAAGCCGAGGGCATGAAGGCCCTCGAAGCTCAGAAGTATTCGGACGCCGCTGGTTTATTCGCCAAAGCCGCGGAGGCCGATCCAAAGGATTATGGCGCACACTTCCACCTTGCGTTATCCCTGAGTCTGCTCAACCGCGACGCTGAGGCGATAACAGAATACCGGAAGGTTCTTGATCTTAAGCCTGGACTCTACGAGGCGGGCCTCAATCTCGCGATCCTGTTATTACGCGGGAAAAATGCGGTGGAGGCCGTTCCATTCTTTAATTCCTCAGTCGAGGCAAAGCCGAAGGAATTTCGCCCAAGATTCTATCTCGGGGAAGCGCTTTACGCGGCAGGAGACGCGGCGAAGGCGGAGGAGCAGTACAGGCTTGCCGCCGACCTCGACCCAAAGTCGGCCGGCGCGCAGTTGGGCCTTGGCCGGGCCCAAGCGGCGCAGAAGCGCCTCGCGGAAGGCGCGGTTCATTTTCAAAAGGCGGCGGAACTCGATCCCTCGTACAAAGACGCGCTTCTCGAATTGGCGTCCTTACATGAGAAGAACGGCCAACCGCTCGACGCGATGGCGATCTACCGCCAGTTCCCGGATAACTCCGGCGCGCAGGAGCGATTGGGCGAATTGCTGATTGAATTGAAACAGGCAGGCGATGCCATCCCGGTGTTAGAGAAGGCCGTGGCACGCGACCCAACACCGGCAAATCGCCTCGCGCTCGCGACAGCCTACCGGCTCAACAAGCAGGTGGACAAGGCAATTCCCCTCCTCGAAGCCGCGATCGCGGGCGACCCGAATAACTACGCGATTCGCATGCTGCTCGGCCGCGTGTTGCGGGATGAAAAGAAATATGCCGCCGCAGCGCAACTATTCTACGGAGCGGCGCAAAAGCAGCCGGAATCGAAGGAGGCCTGGAACGAGCTTGCCGGTATGCTGCTGCTTGTGGAAGACTACGAGCGCGCGCTCACCGCGCTCGACCGGGTAAAGGCGCTGGGCGGGGAGACGCCGGCTAATCATTACTTCCGCGCAATCACCCTCGATAAGCTGAAGCTTTATGAGCCCGCGCTCGACAGTTACCAGAGTTTCCTTGCGGCGAGTCAGGGGCAGCGCCCGGACGAGGAGTTCAAGGCCCGGCAGAGGATTCGTATCATACAGAAGGAACTGAGCAAGCGATGAGAACAACGGTACATTTCGTGATTGCCGCTGCCCTATGGCTCGCCGCGCCGGCGCGCGCGGATCTCGCCGCCGCCAAAGCGGAGCCGAACCTGGAGAAACGCTCGCGGGCCGCGCTCGAGAACGCCAACCAGGCCCTGCGAAAGGCAAAGGATGTCTACGCCGCCGATACGAAGGAAGCGGCTGTCTTGCTTGAAGAAGTTGCGGAGTCGGTCGAAGTTTCAGGCGACGCGCTGCGCGCTACGGGCAAGAATCCGAGCCGCAATCCCAAGCATTTCAAGTACGCGGAAATCGCCACGCGCGACCTGGCGCGCAAGCTTGACCACTTCGCCAAGGATGTGGACGAAGCCGACCGGGAGTTGGTCGAGCAAGCCAAGGCGCGGGTGCAGCGCATTCAGGATGAGATCCTTCACGGCATCATGGGAAAAAAGAAATGAGGTTCAAGTTCATCCCGCTCCCACTGCTTTCAGTACTCCTGTGTGCCGACGCTCCGGCTTTGGCACAGCGCGATTTTCTCACAGCCGACGAAGCCGATCAGGTGCGTCTGGTTCAAGACCCAGGCGAGCGGCTCAAGCTCTACACTCATTTTGCGAAACAGCGGATCGATATTGTTAAGAGCCTGTTGTCAAAGGAAAAGGCCGGACGTTCGCTGCTGGTGCACGATTCGCTCGAAGACTACCAGAAGATCATCGACGCTATCGACACGGTGGCCGACGACGCCCTCAAGCGAAAACTCGCCATTTCCGAGGGGATCGCGGTTGTGGCGGCGGCGGAAAAAGAGATGCTCGCGGCGTTGAAGGAGATCGACGAAGCCCGCCCGAAGGACGTCAGCCGGTACGAATTCGTGCTGAAGCAGGCGATCGAGACAACCGAAGACAGCCTGGAGCTTTCGCTGTCGGATATTTCGGCGCGGTCGTCCGAGATTCTGGCCAAGACAGAGAAAGACAAGAAGGACCTTGAGGAACTGATGCAGCCCAAGGATTTAGAGGAAAGAAGGGCTGCCGAAAAGAAGGCCGCCGCAGCCGAGGCTGGCAAGAAGAAAGCCCCCACGTTGCGCCGAAAGGGGGAGGTAGTCAAGGAAAAGCGCTAATCATGGGTGAATCCGAAACCCCCGGTAAAGCCGTATCTTTGAAGATGGTTGCTACCGCGCAGTTGCCGGTAAACGTGGAATCGCCTGTCCGGATACCGATGCGGACCAGCGCCGATGCGGACTTGGCCGACCTGATTCACCGGATTGCGGTGGGCGAACAGGAGGCGCTTGGGACGCTATACGATCGGACCAACCACCTGGTCTACAGCGTCGCGCTCAGAATTCTGGGCGATACTGCGGACGCCGAAGAAGCCACTCTCGACGCGTATTCGCAGGTCTGGAGGAAGGCGGCTGCGTATCAGACGAGCCGCGGTTCCGCCATCGCCTGGCTCATGACCATTACCCGCACACGTTCCATGGATAAGCGGCGGTCGCGGGTGACTCGAACCAACCGCGAAGAACCACTCGACGTCAGGACATATGAATTCCCGTCCGACTCCGGGGATTACTCGGTGTCGCTCGACATGGAACGCCGGGTGCAGTCGGCTCTGTCAACCCTCGCGCCAGAGCAAAAACAAGCAATTGAGATGGCCTATTTTTCGAGATTTAGCCATTCTGAACTGGCCCTGAAACTTGGAGAGCCGTTGGGGACGGTCAAGACACGCATACGGCTGGGGATGATCAGATTGAAAAGCCTGCTCGCGCCGCTCGAGCCCGGGGAGAATTGGAGCAGATGATGAAGCACGAAACGGCGACAGACGAGATCATCGAGCGCGCGAGCCTTTATGCGCTTGGTTCGCTCGAAGAGGCCGAGGCGCGCGAGTTCAGCGAGCACCTGGGCGGCGGGTGCGCCGTATGCGTCGCGGAGGTACGCGCCATGCAGGAGGCGGCGGCTCTCATCCCGATGGGCTTCGAGATGGCGCGGCCCCGTCCGTCTGTCCGCGAGAAGCTCTTCGAAAGGATAGGCCGGCACGGCACGCCCCCTTTTAGGGTGGTCCGCGAAGGGGAAGGGGAATGGCAGGCCCTTCCTTTTCCGGGCGTGACGATGAAACGGCTGCATCACAACCGGGGCGGCGACATCACGATGCTCATTCGGCTGGAACCCGGAGCGAAGTTCCCGTCGCATCCTCACAAGAGCGGAGAACACTGCTACGTGCTTGAGGGTGACGTTCACTTCGGCGATCTGGCGATGGGCCCTGGCGATTATCAGTGGGCATCCGGCGACACGGAACACGTGGGGAGCTACAGCGAGAATGGGTGCCTCCTGCTCATGATCGTGAGCGAGGCAAACGCGAAACTCGCCGCACCCCGGTGAGCGTACCTTGCCCCTCCTGCGACAGCTTGTGACGTAAGCGCGAAGGCTAGTGTAGTGTCCAACAAATAACTGAACACAAGAGGCGGTTTGAGTAACGCAGGCGGGCGGCTTCGTCACCAGGAGACAGCAGTCTGGAAATCTTGTGAAGGTGTTCGGCGGCGTGGTAGAAGTCCACGATAAGAATTGCACCAGGGAATTGATCGGCGGCAAGATTCCAGAGGCCAAAATACCAGGATCTCCCTCATCTCATTGCAGCGCGGCCGGATTTCTTTACTCGGTTGCGGAATTGCTGCGGCAGAATCGGCAGAAATCGGCAGAATTCGCTGTATTGACAATTGATGATCCTTCTGAGCCTCTTGCAAAACCAATTGAAACAATAACTATTCT
>SYKU01000225.1 GCA_005808865.1 Acidobacteriota bacterium | reverse complement strand
GCGGGCCGTACCTGATGCATCTGGGCCTTGCGGACGCAACTTCGATAACGGATATCGAAGTTTTCTGGCCGGCGTCGGGATGCCGGCATTCGTATCCCGCCAGACTGAAGGAATTGAACATCCTGGATGAGGCGGCATGCGGAACCGCCGGGGCTATCTCCGCGCAGCAAGTCAAAGCGCGTTGATTGGGCCTCCGCCGTACTTTCCTGCGCGCTCACGCCGGGTTTCCCGATCGGGTGCACTCGAGCCCTTCTCCGTTATCAAGGGAAACCGGCTTTTGGCTGCCTACAGGGCTGACCCGGCAGGGAGGAATCATTTTGCCGGATTCGCACCTCTTACCAGGACAACGGTTTTCGTGGCAAGATCGCCAAGCCACTGCTTGCGCTGGATGAATTGAAGGTGGTTTGGCCAGCGCTTGGAGAAGGCGTCGTAGATCCAGGGCTGGTAGACGTGCCCTAAGCACCAGAGGATCTGTCTTACCACGGGAATCCGCGTTTCGACTTGCCTGCGCCACCCTATTGCCATCCGGTGGTAGGTCATCTGGTGGTAGGTCGCGCTGTATATGACGGGCCAGTAGAGGAGAAACGGACTTAGTGCGATCTTCACGATCTGTCTTCCCACGGCGCCCAAGGGCGATACCCGCGAACCGTCTATCTTCGCGCCATAAATGCGCATGGTCCGCATTCCCAGTGTTGCTTGCCGGCGCGACCCGGTCGTGAACGCGTGGTAGCACAGCGTGGTGGCTAACATGGTAGAGCAAGCCGCAAGGTCCTCATTGATACCCGACGCTAAAACAATTGTGAACGGGATGCCCCACAGGCCAAGTTCGACAATGGTGTCGATGGTGAACGCCAAGGCTCGAAGCCACCAGCGCGCGTAGTCGCCCGGGACAAAAATGGCAGCTTCCGTTGCCGCCGCCTGCTCTCCTTTTGCGGCTTCCTTTGTCTGATTTCGGATCAACCCGAGCACGGAAAGCCGGGCAAACCGATGGTGAACCTTTTTTCCATAATAGGCGATAGCTACATAGGCCACCGCGAACGCCAACGCCACTCCCGTGATCTTTAGAAGGGAAACAGCTAACTTCTTGAATTTGTCCAAGTCAAAATTAGCTGCCTTCTGAGCATCTGCCGGGAACAGGTTGGCACGATACTCTACGAGGACATAAAGGAACGAAAACGCGATAACCGCTGCGATAATCGGGTGCCACCTGACTTGCCACCTCCGCTCCACTTCGCGTTCGACGCTGGCTTCCTGCCGTATCCTTTCGCTTCGCTCGATGTACCGCACCGTGGCCTCGAAATCGCCGCCGTAGCGAGCGGCCCAGGCTGCGTTATGTCCCTTCCTCAGCCACTGGAGTGCGGACTCGAGCGTTCGTTCCGTGAGCGGACTCGCGTCGCGCGCAGCATTCAGCGAATAGAAACGGTAGTCGTCGGCACCGGCCGCCTCCTCGGCCACCCAGCCTGAAAGCTTTTTCCACTGGCGAATGAGGCTTTCGTGCGTAATGTCCGCTTCCCAATCCGGCGTCAGCCCGCGGTCGGGGGAAGTTAGAAAGTTCTCCGCGTAGAAATGCTCAACAACTTCGCGAACCTCCTCCAGAGGCGCGCCGGTTTCCGCCGCCAGTTGGCTCAGCCGCAGCGGGCGCCGCAAGTCCCTGCCGGCGCCTCCACCGGTAAGCGCCCGGAAGACCAGACTGGCGACGCGCCGCCGATCTTCCGTCGGTAATTCCTTCAGTGTCCTGTCGGCATGATCGTTAAGCGCATCCGCAGCGGAAACAGCGTCCCGGTATTGCCCCAGCGAGATGAGGGGGGAGCCATCCGTGCTTGGCGTGCGGCCCTCCCACAGGATCATCAGCAGATGTTGCAGCAAAGGCAACCGGTCGCTTCCCTCGGACGCTTCCACCACCAGTTGCTGCACCAGGCCCGGCTCGATCTCCGTGTCGGTCAACGCGGCCGGGCCCTCAATCGCCTCGCGGAGATGGTCGCTTCCCAGCTTCGGAACCAGATACTGGCTGCGGTTCAACACTTCCGGCAGCCCATCGAAACGCGAGCACTCGCCCAGGCGATCGGTGCGCATCGTCAGCACGACGTAAATACGGAACTCCGGAGAGACATCCTGCTCCACCGCCAGCAGCAGATCGACGAAATGAGCGGCCTCTCGGGCGTCGCTAACGCGGAACAACTCTTCAAACTGGTCCACCACCACCAGCAAGCTCTCGTCGGGCTTCCGCCCCATCCGTGAATCGCTGATAAGAGCATTCGTGTTCTTGCGGAGATTCGCCAGACGATCGGGCGCCGCACCCAAAGCCTGATCCAGCGCGGCAGCCAGAGCCACCATCGGATCCGAGCCCGGCCGCATCAAGGCGATACGCCAGCGCGATCCCGAACTGGTCAAATGACCCGCTTTCAACGCGGGAATCAGGCCCGCCCGCACAAGAGAGGACTTCCCGGAGCCCGAAAGTCCCAGCACCGCCACGAACCGGTGATCCCGCAAGCGTGGCAGCAACTCATCCACCTGCCGGTCACGGCCAAAGAAGTATTCGGCATCGTCGGCCTCAAAGGGACGCAGGCCCGGATAGGGATTCTTCACTCCAACTGCCGCCGCAATCATGCTGCCGCTCCCTGCAACTTCGCCAGGAAGGCCTCCAGCGCCTCGTCGGAATCGAGGATTGCGTCATCGTCTAACAGCTCAAGTCCCTTCAGGTCCTCGGCCGTGGCCGCGGGCAGCAGGAGTGCGCGCCGCAGGTCCAACTGCGGATCGGACGCCATGGCTATGTTGAGAGCGTCGAGTTCGCCGGCCAACCAGTCTTTTCCCGCTTTTCTGCGGCACAGCAATGCCGCCTTGGCGCGCTCAAGCCCCTCGTAACGCGGAGCACCGCTCCGGGGCTCCACCACCTCAAACGGCCCCGGCCGGGGATGCGCTTTCTCAGTTTGATGCCAAGGGCCGCGTCCGACTCGGGCTTGAATACCAGGAATACCGGCATTCTGCCGAGTGACGGCTGCCCATTACTTTCATTCCGCCTGCCAATGTTAGCGATCTGTTCGATTGCCTTTGCGACCGCGATGGTTGGGTTGCCTTGATCGAGATAGATGGGCGGAGGAGAGCCGGCAGGTCCGCGACGCGCTTCCGTCGCGCTGCGCGAGGCCAGAACACACGGCTTACCCATGCCAACCGCTACTTCCCACTGCCGAATGTCGAACGGACCCGGATCGTTTCCGAACAAGTGAACGCTCGTCATAGACTGTTGAAGCGCGTCCCGCAAGCGGATTTCGCTCTCGTACTTCGCGACCACTTCCGGGAAAACCCGGAGTCCGCGGCCCTCGATCTCCAACACCAGCCGTTCCCGTTCTTCCTCTAACGCAGCGTCTCCCGGCCACGCCAGGAAGACCATCTTGGACTCCGCGTACAGTTTGTCCAACTCGCAAGCAATCGGTTCATAGACTTTCCGTAATGCGTCCTGGTATTCGTCGCCGTCCGAACGGAGCGGCCCCCGTGCGTTGGCGAACGACACGGCGTTCGACTCGGCCACGGGAAACGCGGTCGATGAATCGAGCTGGATTTGAATCAGGCGGCCCGATTCCAATGGGTGCCGGCCCAGAAACTCCCCCAGTTCCTTGTGACGGCAATAGGTAGAGCTGTTGTATTTCGGGGAGACCATGGCAAGAAAGAAACCGGTCTGCGCGAGTTTTTCCGCGATTTCGGCGTCGAAGCTCCGGCCAGCCCGCAAGTCCTTCGCGTCGAAAAAGAAGGTGAGCTTGGTGCGGGCGCGAAGTTTGCGCGTAAGAACGGTGTACAGGTCCTGCTGGAACCGTTCGATCCACGTGTAATCATCGTCGTGGCAATAGCTGATGAAAACGTCTGCAAGATGATTCGGTAGGTAAGCCACTGAGGCATAATACTAGTACCTAGTTGCATAAGTCAGAGTACTTGGCTTTGGGGCCGGAAGGGAACACGACTGCCTTCTTCCATTCAAACGGCGCTGCCTTTTCGTTGTAGACTTCAACAAAGTCGTCGATCGCTTGCCGCACTTGCCGCG
>SYKU01000224.1 GCA_005808865.1 Acidobacteriota bacterium | reverse complement strand
GGTGTGATCGAGGGACTCAATAACAAAGCGAAAGTCACCATCAGAAGATCGTATGGCTTCCGGACCTTCCGTGTCCAAGAACTCGCCCTTTATCACTCACTTGGGAAATTGCCTGAGCCCGAGCTAACCCACGAATTTTTCCGACGAACCTTATTTCGCAAGGCTCGCGAAAAATACTTGCCTCCGCCGCGAACCCGAATTCATGCAGCGCGGCAGCCACCTTTTTCCGGGTTGTCAGGATCAACGCCGGCCCCAAAAGTCCAGATCGGCCGTGGCGCGCGGATACCCGTAGTAGTTCACGGCGTAGCCGTCAATCAGAAGATTGTCGGCATTACTCGAGTTCGCCAACCTCAAAACTCTCTGAAGTCGGATGGTGGCAGGATCATAGCCATAGATGATCGGCCGCATCAATTCGCCGGCCTCCGGCCGCTCAAGCGGTGTCTTGGACTTCCAGTACGCCTTGTGGTCATGCTCGTCTGAAAGGGACCGAACGCTAAACGCGGTTCTGTCCATGCGAGCGAAGTCCACAGCCTTCATGATTAAATGCTACTCTGTCTTCGCGGGTTCGGCGCGACGGCAGCGGAACGAGAGCGGCGCGCCATCTGACAGAAATCAAGTGACGGACTTATTGCGAGCCTTCGGATGGGACAGCGCCTTCGAGGCCCACTACGCGGCCTGCGCCGACGCCCGCGATCCGTCCCTTCAAAGTGAACCGGGGCGCGTTGTCTCGCAGCACAAGGGAGAATACCGTGTGGTTACCGCGCGCGGAGAGTCCGCCGCGGAGCCTGCTGGACGGATGTACTACGAGGACGCCGGGATGCCCGCCGTGGGCGACTGGGTAGTGTTACGGGGTCCTCTAATTCAGTCAATCCTGCCTCGAAAAAGCAAGTTCTCACGGCAGGCGGCGGGCACGAAGACGGAAGAGCAGGTAGTGGCCGCGAACGTCGACACTGTTTTTCTGGTATCGGGACTCGACCACGATTTCAATCCGCGCCGCATCGAACGTTTTCTGACCATGGCTTACGAGAGCCGTGCCCAGCCCGTGTTAGTGCTGAACAAAACCGATGTCGCGGGCGAACGTCTGCCGGAATTTGTTCGCGATGCGGAGCGGTCCGCGCCTGGTGTTACCGTAATCGCCACAAGCGCGCCGAGCGCCGAAGGGGTTGAAGCATTCGCGCCGTACCTGCTGCCGGGCAGGACCCTCGTTCTGCTGGGTTCGTCGGGCGTGGGGAAGTCCACGTTGATCAATCGCATGGCAGGCGCTGAGATTTTTGAGACGCGGGCTGTTCGCGAGAGCGATAGCCGCGGACGGCATACGACGACGTCCCGGCAGTTGGTTGTTCTCCCGTCGGGCGCGATTATGCTCGACACGCCTGGGATGCGTGAGTTGCAATTGTGGGGCGGCGAGGAGGGAATTCAACAGAGTTTCGAGGATATCGAGACGAAGGCGCGCGAGTGCTTCTTCAGCGATTGCACCCATGGTTCGGAGCCTGGCTGCGCGATCGCGAACGCTCTGCTTGACGGAACGATCCCTACGGCGCGGTTTGAGAACTACCTCAAGCTGCGGCGGGAAGCCCACAGGCAAAGGCTGCGCGTCGATCAACACGCGGCTCAAGCCGAGAAAAAGAAGCTGAAGCAGCTGTTTCGCGGCTTCAACCGCGGCAAACACCGCTGGTGAAAATGGCGGGCGCCGGGCCGCGCGCTTGCTTCCAGTGACAGGCTTGCGTCACACTGAACTTAGTTCATGTCTGAATACTGCACCTGCGGCGCACAGTTACCGTCCGGCGCGCGTTTCTGCCATCTCTGCGGGAAACCGCAACGCGAGGAGGTTGCGGAGACCCCGGCCGAAGCCGCTCCGGCTCATCCGGTCATATCGATCGTCGAAGCGGCGGCGACGCTTGCTCCGCTCGGACCGAGTTTTCACAATCCGGTGGCGGTTCGAGTAGGGTTTTTCGCCGCGAGCCTGGCGTCTCTGCTTTCGTCGCTTCCGCTGCTGAATCTGGGATTCGTCATCTGGTGGCTTTCGGCGGGATTCTTTTCGGTTCACCTGTATCGGAAGCGCACCGGGCAACTGCTTTCGGTGAAGAGCGGGGCGCGGCTCGGCTGGATCACCGGCGTGCTCACCTTCGTCATCTTCACGGTGGTGTTCACCGTGAGCATCGTTGCGGAGGACTTTCCGGCGGCGTACCGGGAAAGGCTGAACAGTGTTCCGGTTCAGAATCAGGACATGCAGCAGGCGATAGACTTGCTCCAGACTCCCACCGGCCTCGCGTTCTTCCTTGTTTTCGTGCTGCTGTTTCTCTTCATGCTGGTGACCTCGATGTGCACCGCCGGGGGAGCGCTCGGCGCGAAGATACTGGAAAAAGATACTCATTAGGTGGCGCCGAAGCAACCTGGAATTGATCTCGGTGATCTCGGGTTTCCTCAAGCTACGCCATCCTGATGGATCGTGAGCCGCCATCATGCGTAGGCTCGCCGAATCCATTAACACAGCATCTGGGTCGGCGTGCCTTGGTGTCCTGCCACGATCCGAAGTGGGTGAGCACGGCATGTGGAAATTCGATGGGAGAGCGCTTCGAAGAGGTTCGACCGCTGTGCCGCGCACCGCATGATCGAGCAGCGGATCCTCGGGTAATCTTGTCGATTCCGCCTCTCTCCGTTCGACGCGTTAGTAAGGGAGACGACAGCTATCCGATGCGGCAGGCGTCATGCTGGGCGAGAGGCTCCTTGCAGAAATGGGGAGTTCGATGAAGAGTTGGTGAAAGCCGGCGTGCTGCTCGCCGGCGAGGGGTTTCATCCGGCCTCGAAGGGATCGAGTCAGGTTCTTGAGAGAAAAGCGCACCGTGATCGATGGAGCTTTTCCCGAGACGAAGGAACTGATCGCGGGATTCTGGCTGTGGAAAGGCGGGTCCATGGCCGGGGCTATTGAATGGGTGAAGCGCTGCCTGAATCCGCACTCCGGAGCGTCCGAAATTGAGAATTCGGCCCGTGTTCGAGGCCGAGGACTTCGGCGCGGAACTCACGCCGGAACTCAGGGAACCGGAAGAGCGCCTGCGTGCAGCTTTGATGCGCGTCTTGCCTTACGGACCGAAGAATGGTGTGATCGGTTGGAGTGAAGCGGCCCGGCACACCCCACGCGATAGAGACTGTCTGGAGCGCGGAATTCGCCCGCCTCGCGCGCGGCGGCCTGCTGGCGAAGCTTGGCCGCGATGAAGCGCGCCAGGCGCTACAACTCGCGGTGTCGCTCACAGAGAATGCGCGCGAGCGTGAACTCCTTCTCGGGCGCGCCCGGGACCTTTGAGCGTGTGCGCATGAAACGTCTGAGCCTGGTCTACATCGATTCGGGAGGAGGTCATCGCGCCGCGGCGAACGCGCTGAGCGACGTGATCCACGAGCAGCGACGTCCCTGGGAGCTACGGCTGGTTTCCATTCAGGACATCTTCAATCCCATTGACTTCATCAGGAAGCTCACCGGCATCCCGTTCCAGGAGGTGTACAACATCATGTTGAGGCGCGGCTGGACTCGCGGAACGGCGCGGACGATTCCGGTAATGCACGCGCTGATGCGCGCCTCGCACAGGTCCCAGGTCAGGATGCTCGAGGCCTATTGGAAGATCGAGCGCCCGGACCTGGTTGTGTCGCTGATCCCTCACTTCAACCGCGCGATGAAGGAGGCCCTTGACCGGGTCTTGCCCGGAACTCCCTATGTGACGCTGCTCACCGATATCGCGGACTACCCACCGCATTTTTGGATCGAGCGGATAGACCAGTGGGTCATATGCGGGTCCCGCCGGGCCGTGGAACAGGCCCGCGAAATCGGCCTTCCGGAGGACCGAATCCTGCAAGTTTCGGGCATGACCCTGGACCCGAGGTTTTACGCACCGTCTGGTGCCGACCGTGGGGCCGAGCGCATCCTGCGCGGCCTGAGGCCGGATGTTCGCACGGGTTTGGTGATGTTCGGCGGAGAAGGCTCTCCCGAGATGCCACGGATCGCGCGAGCGCTCAACCGCTCGGACAGCGGCGTCCAGTTGATCCTGATCTGCGGCAGGAACGAAGCGGTTGCGGCCGAGTTGCGCGCCATGGAATGGCGCATTCCGGTGCTCATCGAAGGCTTCACGCGCGAGGTCCCGCTCTATTTGGAGATGTCCGACTTCCTGATCGGGAAGCCAGGACCAGGATGCATCAGCGAAGCCCTTGCCAAGTGCGTGCCCGTCATCGTGCAGCGTAATGCGTGGACGATGGCGCACGAACTCTACAATACCCAATGGATCGAGGAACTGGGTGCGGGCATCGTTGTCGAGAACTTCGCTCGAGACATCGGCGCGGCGGTGCGAACACTGCTCGACACCCGGAATTACGAGGCGTACCGCGAACGTGCGGGCGCCGGGCGGAACAGGGCCGTCTACGAGATCCCGGAGTTGCTGAGCGAGATCCTCGGCGAATCCAGGCGCTAATCGCGGTTCGGTCTATACGACCGGAACGCCCTCGGATTCCCGCAGGGCCTGCCAGCCATTCCCACAACACGCACCAGGGAACGGTCTACCCGGCCTACAGGAGTGTTGTGTCAAGGCGGCCGGAGTCTGGCTGGCGCTCTCCTGGCTGCGGCTCCGCTGCAGTAACGGTGCCTTCCAGGAAGGCTCTCATTTGCGCTTCGGAGCCATCGAAATAGCAATCGAGCAATTCGCGCAGCGCGTGGCGGCGCATGGTGTCGCGTGTGATCCCCGGCGTGTAGACGAATGAACGGCCTACCTTGCGCCGTGACGCTGCCCCCTTCCGCGCGAGCCTGTCAAGCAGAGTCATCACCGTCGTATAAGCGAGGGGTTTCCGCTGGGTAACCGCCGCGCGAACCGCGCTGACGTTTCCTTCACCTATTGACCACAGCGCTTTGAGACACTCCAGTTCGAGCGGCGGCGGGATGTCGCGAGGCGGCGCAGGCCGACGCACGTCAACCCCGCTCTGCGGCGTCTGGAGTGATCGCCTGCAGCAGCTTTTCCGCGAACGGTGAGACGTGCCCCCGGGAGGCTGGCTTCAGTGAAGTCCCCGGATTTGAGGGCCGCGACGCTACGGGCTCGTTCTCCGGCGGCTTGTCGACGGTGTTTCCTGCCTGGGAAGTCTCCGTTACGGCCTCCTCCTTAACAGCTCCGTCCTCCAGGTACTTCGCCTTCTTGAAAACGGAGCGTTCGAGCGAAGGGATGTATCCGGTAAAGTGCCCGTCAACCTGACGATCCCGCGCGACGCTCGCGCGCATGCACTCCATTTTTGAATCGAGATCGTCCAGATAGTGGAGCAGAAGAGCCTCGGGAAACTGCGGGACCTTCGGCGACCCGAACTCAAGCTTTCCGTGATGACTCAGAATCATGTGCTCCAGAAGCATTCGGGTCTTCGCCGGGAAGTCTGGAAGTCCGCCGAGCTTGCCGGCTATCATCCGCAGGGCTATCTGCATGTGGCCTAGAAGCTGGCCCTCAATGGTATAGGAGAAGCCACGTTCGTAGCTGAGTTCGTAGATTTTCCCGATATCGTGCAGGACCGCACCCGCAAGCAACAGATTCAGATCGATCACTGGATAATGGGCGGCAGCCGCCTTGCAAAGGCCGCAGAGCGACAGGACGTGTTCGAGCAGACCGCCCAGATGAGCATGGTGAATCTGCTTCGCGGCTGGCGCGGCGCGATAACGGCGGCCAATTTCGGGGTCGTCGAGCAGGGCGTCCAGGAGCGCCCGCAGATGGTCATCCGTCATCGCCGAGACCGTCTCGCGGAGTTCGCGGAACATTTCGCCCGGATCGCGCTCCGAGGCCGGGAAGTAATCTTTGAAATCGACGGCGTTATCCTCAACCAGCCGAAGCTTGTGAATCGTGAGTTGTGGGCGATTGTGATAAACCTGCACCAGCCCCTTCACCTTCACGAAAGCCTCGCGCTCGAAGGTATCCATCACCTCGGTGACGTTGTCCCACATCTTGGCGTCAACCTCACCGGTTCGGTCCGCAAGTGTCAGGGACAAGAAAGGGTCGCCAGTCTTCTTCTGGCGAATCTCCTTAGCCTGTACCAGAAACGTGCTGGTTATGGTCTGGTTTTCCTGAAGCTCGCTGACGTAGGTAGGCTTCATTTGGCGGCGGGCGGCACTGCAGCCGGCGCGGGCGCAGTGGCGGGATTTCCGGCCGGCGGTGGCGCGGAAACATCGCTTTCCGCCTTGGAGCCGCGGCCGGGAAACCCCGGCTTGGGAATTATCTTCAGAAATTTCTTCTTCTTACGCGCCCTCACCTCGTCCTTCGTGGTGGTTTCAGGCTTCAGTTGAGCCGGATCCTTCCAAGTAGTGTCCTTCCCGGGAGCGGCGCCGCTGTCCACGAATCCTTGCCTGATTTCGAGAAAGGCGTTCTCACGCAGCTTCGTCAGGTGCTCGCGCAATTTTGGCTCCATGCGGGGACCGTAGAGCCGCTCCGTTATCTCGTTTTCCACTTCCTCGAACGCTGCCTGCCCTTCCGCGTGACGCTCGTCCACTCTTAGGATCAGGAACCCGGCCGGCATCTTTATCACGTCGGTGATGAAGCCTTTCCTTTCCTTGAACACGACGTCTTCAATCTGTTTGTCGAGCTGTCCTTTTTTCCAGGCGCCCAGGTCGCCGAACTCCTTGGCGCTCGCGGCGTCGGAATTGTCGCGGGCAAGCTCGTGAAATTTCTCACCCTTCTTCGCGCGCGCCTGCACGTCACGGGCTTTCTTCTCGGCGGCGGCCAAATCCGCTTCGGTCTTTCCCTCGGTCGAGATCAGGATCTCCCTCAGAAAAACCTGTTCCTGGCGGATGAACTCGCCCTGGTGTTCGTCGTAATACTTCTTGACTTCCGCTTTGGGAATCGAGATCTTCGATCCCACTTCCTGTCCGACTACGCGTTGCGTCAGAAGCTGGTTCCGCATCTGCGCCTTGAAGTCCTCGAAAGGAACGCCGGCCTGCTCACGCACCCACTGCTGGAACTTGTCGGGATCGGTAAGCTTGCTTTCCATCTGGATCTGAGCGATGCGGCGGGTCACTTCAGGGTCCACGTTGATGTTGAGTTCCTTCGCGCGCTGAACGAGCAGCAGGTTGTCGATCTGCTCGCGGAGTCCGCTCTTTTCTTTCTCGTTCAGTATCTCCTTGGCTCGGGCTGTCGGGATGTTTTGAGCCTTCAATTCGGCTTCGAGGACCTTACGACCGCGGTCGATCTCACCTCGAGTGATGATATCGCCGTTCACCTTCGCGACGATTTCTTCGATCACACGAATTTCGGCGGCGGGGAGGGACGCTGCGAGGGCCAGGAGGGCGGAAATGAACTTCAGTGGCATGAGACCATTATCCAACAGTCCCTGGACTGACGCAAAACCCCGCTTGAAGGGAATACGGACGCGCCGGGTGACTGCCACGCTCGTGTGTCAAGCGGAAAGAATCGGCACCTTGATCTTCAGGCTCGAGCCCCGTCCCGGCTTCGATTCCAACAGGACCTCCGCGGAAAGCGATCGCGCTCTGCGCTTCAGGCTGACCGGGCCGAGCCGAAGCAATTCGAGTTCGTTAAGCGTGTAGGAACCGCTGAAGTTAAAGCCCGCGCCGTTGTCGTCGATCGCGATCTCAACATCTCGGCCCACCTTGCGCATCGAGACTGCCACGCGCGTCGCCCGCGCGTGCCTGTGGACATTGTTCAACGCCTCCCCGATCATTTGGAGGATGTCTCCGGCAATTTCGGGGCTGGTTTCAATGGGGCCATCACCCTCAAACGTCACCGCGAGGCCGGCCTCCTTCTGAAATGTTTCCGCGAGACGGCGGGCGGCAATCGACAGGCTCGCGCCGTCGAGTTCCGGCGGGCGCATACTTCGTACAAAATTTCGCAGTTCACGCAACTGGCGGACAGAGATGTCCTGTAACATCTGAAGTTCGGACATGCCAGCTTCGCGGTCGCGCTCAAGGAGTCTGCGCAACACGACCAGGCGCATCTGGAAGCTGATCAGGCATTGCAGCGGCCCGTCGTGGAAGTCGTCGGCGATCTTCTGCCGCTCGAGGTCGCGGGCGCGGGCTTCGGCATCTCGCCAGTCTGCGGCTTTCCGGTTCAGCGCGGCAATGGCGCTCTCGTGGTGCTGAAGGCGCACAGAGGAAGCAACTGCGAACATTCCAAGTACTAGTACTGCATTTTCAAGTCCGCCAAGTTGCGGCGAGCGAAGCGTCATCAAGAACAGAAAACAAAGGCCAGTAACGAAGAAGACCTCTAATGGACGAAACGCGGATACGGTGGCGCCGATAAGAAAAGGAAAAGAATGGAGGAGAGCCACACCGGGCCAGGGGCGAATCCACAGAGAAGGAGGAAGAATAACGTGTCCGCAAGCAAACCTGCCAAGGCCAGGTTCCCCGTGATCGCCCCCTTCGAAATCTCTACGAGAGCGCTGTATATTAGAAAAGCCGTTGCCGCCGCGATCGCCTGAATGGAGCGCGGATCGGCTAGCAAATGCGCGATGAGGAAAACCGCGGCTAGCAAGGGCCGGAAAAGGGAGAGGTAGCGGCCCCAGGATATGTCTGGCAGCGAGAGGGTGGGCTGGAGCGAACCCGTAAGCGAATCGTCCGCTCCAACGGGCCTGGCTGGGTGAGTGTAGGAACCCAAGTTCATGCCTGTTAAACCGCCATAGCCCTAACGTGGGGCAAGGAAAAAACCATGAAAACAACTCCAGTCAACATATCACTGGCTGAATCATATCACGGGAATCCCCTCGCCGAGCAGGTTTCTGAAACCGAAAAGTAATGGTCCGGCGGATGGGACTGCTAGCACCAAGGTCCGGTAATAAGTCGGGTACTGGGAGATTGGTACACCTGTGATCATTCGGAAGCAAACTAGCGGGGATCTCGCATAGCGCGCTAAAATCAGTGCCAGTGATTCGCCACTGGTCAGCCTGTATCCTGCTTCTGCCATGGCTTTGCCAGGCGGAAGAAAAGGTTGCGCCTAATCCGGCGCGAGCGCCTGCGGCGGCGGATGCAAAGACGGACAGGCGGACCGATCTCAACCTGCTTGGCAAAACGGACACCGGATCGGGCGAAAGCAGGCGGAACGAGAATGTGCAATTTAACCCTATCGATAACAACGCGCTAAAGGAACTCAACGTCCGAATGGGAACCACAGCGACGCTTGTGCCGGAATTCCAGGCTGACCGCGGATACTTCAGCGCGGAGTTCGGAAACAAGCCAACGGCGCCTCCACACGCGACCGACGCGAAATCCCCATCCGGATTTCACGGCAGTTTTTACGAAACTCACGGCAACTCCGTATTTGCGGCGCGGTCGTTCTTTCAGGCGGGCCCGGTCAAGCCGGCCCGGGATAACGACTTCGGCTTCACCGTCGGCGCCACGCCATGGCGGACTGGATCCGTAAGCTTCGAAGGAAGCCAGCAGAGAATCCGCGGTAGCGTAAACGGGAACATTCTGGTGCCGAGGGCGGACGAGCGGACACCGCTCACTTCCGATCCGGCCGCTCGCGCCATCGTAGTGCGGTTCCTGAGCGCCTTTCCTGCGGACCTTCCGAACCGGACTGACATCGACGCTCGGGCACTTAACACGAACGCGCCGCAGCGAATCGATACTAGCAATGGGAGTATCCGGCTCGATCAACGCCGCGGTTCACGCGACCGCCTCACGCTTCAGTATTCGTACACCGATCAGGTTGTGGATGCCTTCGAACTTCTGGCTGGACAAAACCCGGACACAACAACAAGATCGCATTCGGCGCGCGCCACATGGAACCGCGCACTGGGAGCGAATACGTTGACTAGTTTCACAACGGCCTTCGACCGGGCGAGGGCGCTAATCGTACCTGAGCCGAACGCGGTTGGGCCGACGGTGAGTTTCGGGAACGCCCTGGAAGGCCTGGGGCCCAGTTCAGACCTGCCGATTGACCGGGCGCAGAACCGGTTCCGTTACGCGGGACAGGTCCGGCGCGTTCAGGGGCTGCACTCATGGACGGCCGGCGGGGAAATAGTGAGGAGGCAGATAAACGGCACCGAAGTCAGCAGCCAGCGAGGTGTTCTCTACTTCCGAAACGACTTTGGGCGGGACGCGATTACGAACTTCCGAATGGGCGTCCCGAGCCGCTTCTCAACGGGAATCGGCGGCTTTCACCGCGGCTTCAGGAACTGGGAGTACCAGCTTTACGCCGGAGACACATGGCGCGCGCGGCCGAATCTGACGCTTAGCTACGGAATTCGTTTTCAGCCGGTCACCGGGATCAAGGAAGTCAATGGTCTGACGCCGATTCCGTACGGTTGCGACTGCAACAACCTCGCGCCGCGTTTTGGCCTCGCGTATCGCATGAAGGGGTGGAAGGGCGTACTGCGCGTGGCGTACGGTACAGACTATGGCGAGATCTACCCCGTGACGTTTCAGCAATTGCGGTGGAATCCGCCGCTCGTTCTGAAGCTGGAGATTCAAACTCCAAGCCTTGTGAATCCGCTTGGCAACCTGCGACCGGCGGACCTGCGTCCGGACGCGCGCAGCACCGTTTTCGATCTCTCCTCAAACCTGACGACCCCCTACTCGCACCAGTACAATTTCATGTGGGAACCGGCGATCTCTCGCCGGTGGAGGCTACAATTCGGATACATCGGCAGCCGTTCGCACAAGTTGCTGATCTTTTGGCCGACAAACCGGGCGCAGCCTGCGCCAGGCATCGAGCAGACGACGGCCACAATCAACCTGAGGCGGCCGCGCATGGACCGCTTCGAGATCCGGCGCATCTTGAACGGGTCGCGGGGCTACTACGACGCAGCGCGGGCGGCACTTACGGTTGCGAACTGGCACGGTCTGGTTCTGGACGCAGCGTATTGGTTCGGCAAGGCGATCGACCTGGGAGCCGCCTACACCAACACCGCCGCGGGTGAAGACGCACTGCAGGCGCGAAGCCAGTCCGAGTTCAACACTCAACAGGATCTCAAGGGTTTAAGTCCGTTCGACCAGACCCATTCATTCCTGCTGCGCGCGACCTATACGACTCCCGCGTTGAAGGGGAGGGCTCGCCCGGTTGGGCGGTGGAACGTTTCCTGGGTGAACCTGGTGAAAAGCGGTGCGCCGTTCGATGTGTTCTCGGGATCGGACGGACCCGGGTATGGAAATGTGGATGGGGCGTCTGGGGATCGTCCGAATATCCTGGACCCTGTAATTCTGGGACGGACGATCGGCCATCCCGACACGTCGCGCTCGCTATTGCCGCGTTCAGCGTTTGGGTATATCCGGCCCACGGAACAGCGGGGGAACCTGGGTCGCAGCGTTTTCAGGCGGGGAGGCATTCGCAACGTGAACGCGGCCCTGTCGCGGAACTGGACGCTCGGCCCGGAGAAGACGTTGACGTTCCGCGCCGAATCGATAAATTTGTTCAATACGCCCCAGTTTGCCGCTCCGGGAAAGGATTTGTCGGCGCAGAACTTTGGACAGATTACGAATACACTAAACGACGGGCGGGCATTTCGCTTCCTGCTTCGCTTTGCGTTTTGAGGGGGGCGTCTCATCCTGTTCGGCAGACCGGGATGGCTGGCGGCCAAGCTAACCGCCGTCGAGTTGTTTGCGCAAACGGGGTACCCAAAATTGGCACGCAAAATGCTCAATTGCTGTTGGGGGTGCGCATGTTCCGTTTTGACGATTTGATCCGCTCTTCGATGGTGATTCGAGACGTTAAGCGGCAATACCCATCCACAATCGACGTCTTCGAAAGCCTTGGCTTTCGTTCCATATGCGATGACTGCTCCATTGATATGGTCGCTCGCCGCCAGGGCCTTGCCCCGAGCGACGTAGTCGCGGAACTGAACGCGGCCGCCTTCGGAAGTGCATCGCAGACATCGAGATAGAGCCTCGTTCAAACGGTCCCCTCCATGTGTCGAACGCCCCGGCGTTTAGCAACAGGCGGCGGATCGAACTGGACCATGAGCATTCTCTCCAACAGCGGTATCAAGTCGAATCCCGTGCTCCGGTACGCGGGATTGCGCTGGAAGCGCCCGTGGAACACCCGGCAGGACTGGGTCTTTTTTCTCGGACAGCGCCAAACCGCGCAGGTGTTGCGCAATCTTCGAGCAGTGGCATGGAGGAGTTGGACCGGCCCATCGAGACACCTGATCGCTGTTTCCATTCGGAGCGGGTATCCCCGTCGAGCGGTCCGCCGGGGATCGATCTCAGCTAACGCGCGCACACCATGGATCCGCCGGTTGACAGTAACGGCGCAAGAATGCAACATTACGATATTATGTTGCGAAACCGCCGCGCCGCTCTTCTCGCACTGGGACTCGCAGTGTTAGCCTCCAGTTGTGTCAAGTCCACGGAGGTCAAGACCTACGCGCAGGGCGAAAAAGCAACGGTGGGCTTCGTTACGTACAATGTGTTCGAGGCTCAGTGGCTCCCGCAAATAGGCGATGGCCTCATGGCCCGCGTGCCGGCCGATCGCTATTTCCAGATTCGAATTTCCGTGTCGAACGGCGGCGCCTCTGAGTTTCTGATTCCCCCGCTGAACCTGATGGACGATGACGGCAAGTTGATCACCGAACTTTCCGATGGCACGGGTGTGCCGAACTGGCTGGGCATGTCGCGCAAGGTGAACTCGGCGGAGACCGTGGACGGCCTTATCGTCTTCGACGCCCCCGCCAGACATTACAGGCTCCAGGTGGAAAGCGACACGGGCGTTCAGGCCTTGATCGACCTGCCGCTCAGGTTCGGCAGTGACATCCACAAGCAGGATGTCATCAGGATACCGAACGCGCCGCAGTAGGCAGGGGCGGATAGCGTGACAGAGTGGCTGCGGGTCCTTACCTTCAGCGCGGCGTTGTCCGTTGGCGTGGCGCGAGCAGCGGTGTTGCCATTCGGCATCCTAAATGCCGTGGTATCGCAAACTGAAGACGGGGTGAAGCCTGCGAGCGGCTATGAGTTCCGGCCGGGAGAGACCGTCTTTCTCGCATTCCAGATCGCCGGCGTGAAACCGTCCGCGCAAAACAAGATCAAGCTAAAGTATCAGGTAATGGCGCTCGACCCTTTCGGGGTCGCGATCATTCCCGCTCTCTCAGGCGCGGTCGATACCGACGTCGCACCGGAGGACAAGGACTGGATGCCGAAGGTGCGCAAAATCGCCGAGATTCCCCCGCTTGGCCCGAGCGGCAGCTACAAGTTCGCTTTGTCGGTGACTGACGAAGCTACCGGCAGGACGGATATCAAGGAGGTCGAGTTTCCCGTTCGCGGGAGGGCGGTCGAGCCCAGCGCGACGCTCGCGCTCCGCAATTTCACATTCTTTCGGAGCGAGGAAGACCGCGCTCCGTTGTCCATTGCGGCGTACCGGCAGGGTGACGCTGTCTGGGCAAGGTTCGACATCACCGGATACATGATCGGTGTTGGCAACAGGTTCGACGTCGACTTCCAGGTTTCAGTGACGGGCCCCTCTGGGAACCTGCTTTATACACAGCCGGAACCAACCCCCGAACAGCGCGCGCCTTTCTACACGCAGCGTTACGTGCCGGCGGAATTCAGTCTAAGTCTCAGCAAGGACGCGAGCCTCGGGGAATACGGACTGGCGATCACGGTACGTGACAACGCGGGCGCGCAGAAGATTGAGGCCAGGCAACCGTTCCGCGTGGAGTGAACCGGTGCGAGTCTGCGGCGTTGACAGCGTCAAATGGTAGACGCAGAAGGTGTCCCGCTTCCAGCCCGTTCTCTCATACAAGGCCTGCGCCGTTGTGTTCGCGATCTCGGTCGAAAGGACGAGCCGGATAGCGCCGGCGCCCCGTCCGTAGTTTGCCGCTTGGAGCAGCGCGGTCAAAGTGAGGTTCGACGCGGTTCATCACGTATTCAAGCCGCTCCCGTTTCGTCTAATCGGCCCGCCCGACACCGGTGCGTCTGCCGGCCGCCTTCGGCCACCGGGGCTTGGGCCCACGGCGTCACACCGAAATCAGGCAGCCGTTCCGCGTGGAGCCAGCGCCCGGTCGAGGCGCGTTTCAAGCACGCAACCCGCGTGGAAATTTTCGAGCGTCCGGAACCACTCCGCCCTTTCGTCAAGCGCGGCTTTCGGAATCAGCCCGATCAATTCGCCACCCGCGATTCCGGCTCCTAGCCGCGCGGATTCCCGCTTCACCGCTTCGAACACGCATGCCACCGGTGTCGTTTCGAAATCCGTTAGATTCATGGTGACTTGAGCGAGTCCGCGGGAGGCAAGCGGCACGCCCATCGCCTTCACGAAAGGAAGCCCTCCCGACGACGCGCGAATGGCCCGCGCCACTTGTTTCGCTATCGCCACGTCGGAGGTCGTGAGATTGAGATTGTACGCGATCAGGAACTTCCTTCCACCTGTGACAGTGGCTCCGGCCGTGGGGTGAAGTTCGGGGCCGCCGATATCGGGACGCCGGTCGGCCTTGTCCGTAACCGCGTCGCGCAAGGCTTCAAAGCCTCCATGGCGAATGTTTTCCAGACGCCTGCGCTCCGGCCTCCGTGCCGAGGCTTCGTATAGATACACGGGAAGCCGGCAGCGCGCCCAAAGAGCGTGCCCGAAAGTCTCCGCCACGTGGGCGCACTCGGCGAGCGTAACGCCGCGAACCGGGACGAAAGGAACGACGTCGGCCGCCCCGATGCGCGGATGCACGCCACTGTGCCTGGTCAGGTCGATGAGGGCGATGGCACGCTCCACGGCCCGTAGCGCGGCTTCCAGGACTTCGCCGGGCGCTCCCGCGAAGGTCAGCACGGAGCGGTTATGGTCCGGGTCCATGGTGCGGTCGAGGAGCGCTACTCCAGGGGCCGAAGCAACTGCGGCCGCCAGCGCGTCCACCGTTTGTGCGTTTCGCCCTTCAGAAAAATTCGGTACGCATTCGACTACGGCCGGGGGCAACTTGCCTCCGTGCAACAAAGGTCGACGCCCCTCTTGAAGGCGACCCGCACCAGATTCTGGCCGAAGTGCTGATGGATCTCACGATAATCTGAGACTTCGAGTATCAGGAGATCGGCCTGCTTTCCGTACTCGATCGATCCGGTCGTTTCGGAGCTGCGAATGGCGCAAGCGCCATTAATGGTAGCCGCGGAAATCGCTTCCGAAGGAGTCATTTTCATGTGCAGGCAGGCGAGCGAGATCATCATCTGCATACTGCAACTGGGGCTCGAGTGCGGGTTGTAACCAGTAGCAAGCGCTATGGAGGCTCCTTCGTCGATCAGGACCCTCCCCGAGGGGTACCTGCCGGTGTCGAGATGGAAGGCGGGACCAGGTAGCAGACACGAGATGGTGGAAGAGTGCGCGAGCATTTGCGCATCCTCACGATCCACAGGTCCCGTCTGGTCAGAAGTAACGGCCCCAGCCTCGACGGCCAGGCGGGGGTACCCGGCTACCCGGAGGCCAAAACCTAACGCCTGGACCGAAGTAATATAGCGGCTGGCGTGTTCCTTCGTAAACGCCTCGTATTCGAAGGAAATTTCGGCGAATCGCGCAAGCCGGTTCTTGGAGACGCGCGGCAGCACCACCGAGCATACTTCGTTTACATAGTCACCGCTCCGGCCGCTATACTCCGGCGGAACGGCAAACATGCCGAGGTAGGTTGCCGCCACGCCAAGAGGGTCGTGATGACTGGCGCCAAGCACGCGGAGCATCTTGATTTCGCTGGACTCGTCCTGGCCGTAACCCGACTTCGCTTCGACCGTCGTCGTACCATGGCGGGCGAACTGTCGGAGCACCTCACGCGCCCGGAATTTGAGTGTGGCCGCCGGAGAAGACCGCACCAGCCGGCGGCAGGCGTCAAGACTAACGGCTGCGGGGTCCGCGAAATAGCCCACGTCCCCGTACCGCGGACGCGCGCAGAGCAAATGGGTGTTACTGTCGACGAAGCCCGGCATCACGACTCTGCCGGTGGCGTCGATCTCAACCGCGTCTCTAGCTTCGGCGAGATTCTCGATACGGCGCGCCGGACCGACGTCCACGATCATTCCATCGCGAATGAGGACGGCGCCCTCCTGGACCAGGCCGAGATCCCTTAAAGCGTTCCCACGGCGGGGACCGCTCGGCCCCCGCAACGTCAGCAGTTGACGGGCGCCACGAATCAATATCGCCTCTCTCATCGAGTACAGAATCTATAATGTACCATCGGGACCGGATGTTTCAGAAGAAAGGAGAACAAATAAAATAGTGAAATCCCGTGCGCTGGTTGGAGTCCGGCGAAAATCGCCGGACGGGGGTGAGCGACCTTTGAAGACCCTGGAACGCGTCCTGTCCAAGGCCGGACTCGGCTGACGCACCGAGGCCTGCGAATGGATCGCGCAAGGACGAGTGTGCGTCAACGGGAACCGCGTGGAGAGGTCGGATTTCTGGGTGGACCTGGGGCGGGACCGCGTCACGCTCGATGGAAGAGCGGTGCGTGAAGGCAAGCGCTACTACCTGTTGCTCTATAAGCCCACGGGATTTCTGACCACTTACAAAGATCCCGCGGGCCGGCCGACCGTTTACGACTTGTTGAAAGATTTCGACCATTGGATTTTCCCCGTGGGACGGCTCGACCTCGACACCAGCGGCCTCCTGTTGATGACCAACGACGCGCAGTTCGGCGAGCGTTTGACGAATCCGGCGTTCAAGGTTCCCAAGACGTATCAACTGAAATGTTCGACGATCTTGAGCGAAGCGCAACTGGACAGACTGCGCTCCGGCGTAACACTCGACGACGGCCCGACGCGGCAGGCCGTGGTGACCCGGTTACGCGATTCGGAGAAGTACTCACACGTCGAATTGACCATCACGGAAGGCCGCAACCGGCAAGTTCGCCGGATGATCGAAGCGGTTGGCGGCAAAGTCCTGAAGCTCGTGCGGACGTCGATCGGCGAGATTAGGATCGGGAACTTGAAGATAGGGAAGCACCGCCCGCTCACGCCCGAAGAACTCTCGGGTCTGATGCGGCGAGGCGGCCGCGGCAAACGGCCAAAAACCGCATAGGGAAATTCGCCCGAGAAACGAATTTACAAAAACTTTACCCGCTTGTTGCAATTCCTTCAACCAATGTGCTCATGCTGGTTACATGAAACCTGAATTATGCACGAAAAAGCCTTCGGCGTCGGCTCTTCGTCGGCGCTGCGTGATCCTCGCGTGACCTTTACGATTGGATTGACTCTATCTTTTCTCGCCTCCTCCTGATTCCGTTTCCTCGACCGCCGTCCTCT
>SYKU01000019.1 GCA_005808865.1 Acidobacteriota bacterium | reverse complement strand
TTCCCTGCCGTATTCGGGTTGATCGCCAGGTCCACCGCAACCTGGCGAACCGTAGGCAGCTGGTCTCCCGCGACGAGCGTTCCCGAGGCGACGGCAACCAAAACCTGGTCGATGATCTGGCGGTAGACGGGAACTCCGCTACGCGCGTCGAGCGTGAACGTGAACGAGCGGCGGGGTTGGGTTTGTTCACTAGTCATCTACATAACTAGTGTACTAATTATGTACTTCATTGTCAAGACAAATATTGCCCTTGCGGAAATTTCGGGTCAAACATGGAGGCGCAGCTTGTGCGGACGGTTGCCATGGATACCAGGGTCACTCCTCCAATGGTCAAAAATTGCACCCTAAGGAACCAAGCCCGGTTTGCTGACCCTGAGCGGGAGCAGCTTGCGGTTTCGGAGCCCAGCATCCTTTCTCCAGTGGTAGTCGCCGGTCAGGTTGATGTTCCCACTTGAGCGGTGAGAGATGGGCGAGCGTTTGGAGATGGCAGAAATCGAGCGGATTTGGGCAATCGTGTCTGCTAATCTAGAGCATTTTCATATAAAGTAGGTTCGCAGTCTGATTGCCGGCAATAGTCGATGAACTTCGGAGCAGCCTCAATTTATATGAAAATGCTCTAACTACTTTCCGGCGCTAAATTCGCTGTTTCATAAATTGAAAAAATCCCCGCAAGCGCGATTCGCCTAATGTTCGCCTGAAGCTGCGACAGTCTGATCTGGACGCGACCAGTCGAGTAGTCGGGCAGGCCAAAAAGTTCTCCGGGGAGATCCGCCGGAAAGCGGTCGGGCGAAGTCAACCGGGACGATGAATATGGCGGGCAACTTCGGCTCGTTCGTCAGCGCGAACGCGTTTCCATTCCTCAACCGGCAGACGGGAGGCGCGGCCGCCTACTTCGCCGCGGTCGCCGTGCTCAGCGGCGCTGCCGCGGTTTGCTGGACGGGAATGCGCAGCCCATTCGCTACCAGCTAAACCTCGCGTTCAACTGAATCACACGCGGCGCGCCGGCGCTGACAAACCGTCCGAAATTGACGCGGTCGATGCGCGATTCTACATTTGTCAGGTTCCTGTGATTCAGGAAATTGAACATGTCGGCGCGGATCTGGAAGCGCACCGATTCCCTAATGGCGAACGCCTTGCCCACAGCGAGATCGAGTCCCCACTGGCCCGGACCGCGCACGGCGCCGTTGCCGACGTTGCCCGGCCGGATGGTCGCTCCTGACGTTGTGTTGGTGGGCACGCGGGCGAAGGCCCTAGGGTTCAGGAATTGCAGCGAGTCCCGGAAACCATCCAGCGTTGGATCACCGCCGACGTAATCGGGACGACTGCCCACGATACCGGAAGGTTGCGTGATCCGCAGTGGCTCGCCCGTCCCGGCCCTGAAGATGCCAGAGACCTGCCATCCGCCGACTAGCTGACGCAGCGCGCCGTTCATGGCTTCGAGGCGCGGCAGCTCATAAACCGTCTCGGCGGCCACGTAGTGGCTCACATCGCCGGCCGAGGGGCCGCGCTCGGCACGCCAGTTGAAGAAGTTCTGCACGGTCTCGATCTGGTCTCCGTAGTTGGTGCCGCCGATATCGCCGCCCGTGTAGGAGAGCGCCTTGCCCCAAGTGTAATGAGCGCTGCCCGAAAAATTGCGCGAATAGCGCTTGCGCAGCGAGGTTTGCCATGAGTAATAAACGCTGTTCTGAGAGTCATCATAGTAGCGGCCTTCACCCAGGTTCGGATTCCGCCGGCGGCCGGTCTCGCGCTCCACGGGGTTGTAGACCCGGACCATAAACAGCTTCACGCCGCGGTTGCCTACAAAGGCGCTTTCGAGCGCGGCGGTGGAACTCAGCGCGCGTTGTATCCCCAGGTAAAGGTTCATCGTGTAGGGGCCCTGGATGTGCGGATTGAACAGGTCGGATGGCAGAAAACGGTCGCTGGCAGACACCAAAGGCCGAATGTTGTCATTATAGATGGGGTACCGCAAGCCCAGGTTGATGCCTTCGGGGCGGCTGAAAAACGTCTGTCGCGGGATGTTGGGCGCGCTCGAGACAGCGATGTTGAAGGCGGTCCAGACCAGAGGGCTGAACATCACGCTGAAGCCACCACGAACCACGGTTTTACCGGCCCCGTCCGGGTTGTAGCTGAAGCCGAGGCGCGGGCCGATGTTGATCCCGGGATCATTTTCAATGGGATTCTTAGTGTCGCGCACTGGACCGAAATTGAACTGGTCGTCGCGGATGGTGTCCAGGTTGTAGAGGCCGGCGGGCGCATCTGTCGAAGGCCGGGCCGCGTAGCGCGAAAAGAAGTCGTAGCGCACGCCCAAGTTGATCACCAGCCGCGGGCTGACGCGCCAGTCATCCTGGGCGAAGAAACCAAACTCGTAGGCGTCGTATACATAGGGATTCACGCCGAAGATCACGCTGACGCGGTCCGGGACGTTGGCCAGTAGAGCGGTCTTGGTGTTGTAAGTCACGACGGGGTTTTCGATGTTAAAGCGGCCCCCGCCGCGGCTCGAGTACTTGCCGCCGAACTTGAAGGAGTGCGGGCCGCGGTGCAGCGCGTACTTCTGGTCAATGGTCCAGGTCGGACCGCCAAGGTCCAGAACCTCGGTCTGGGCGGTGGTGAAGCCCGGCCCGACGATGTAGGCGATGCGGCGTCCACCCAGCGTTTTCTCGGGCTGGCTGGTATCGACGCCGTCTAAGTAGAATTGGTGGACGCGGTTGACGTTGGTGAGGTTGTAACCGAAGCGCGATTCCGAGGTCCAGCTGGCGCCCCCTGTGATGAAGTTGACCGTGCCGCGCTCGACCCACCCCTGGTGGTTGCGGCCGTTGCCGATGTGCAGCGAGGGGAGGATCTGGTAGGGCCGGCCACGGGTATAGGTTAGAGCCAGGTTGCCGGCGCTGCTTAGGCGGAAATCGCTTTTGACCACGGCGTGATTTTCCCGGGAGATCTGCGAGCGCGCGCCGCGGAAGAAGCCGGTATCGGCCTCAGGCGAATGGGGATCGCTAGGCAAGGGCATGGTGTCCAGCGTGCGGCGGTATTCGGGCACGGCGGCCAGCATCTCCTGGCGCAGCTTGGCTGTGGGCACGTTGCCCTGGACTGCCAGGAAAGCCCGCTCGCGGTAGCCTTCATAAGCGCCGAAGATGAAAATGCGGTCGCGTCGAATGGGGCCGCCAAAGGATCCACCGAACTGGTTGAAAGTCAGCGGCACTTTGCCCGCGAGGAAGGGGTTGCGCGCGTTCAAATTCTCCGCCTGGAAGTTCTCGAACAGGCTTCCGTGATACTGGTTGGTTCCAGATTTGGTGATCAGGTTGATGGTGCCCGAAAGCGCCTGTCCGTACTCGGCCGCGACTACACCTTTGATAGTCTGCACTTCCTGCACGGCTTCGATCGTCATGATGTCGATGTAGTTGAAGCCCTGATGCATGGCCGAGTGCCGGCCCTCGTTGGTGCCGCTGGCGTCGGTGGCGTCCACGGCGAAGGTGGCGCCGTTCTTGCCCAGCCCGTTCATGCGCACGCCCCGGTGTCCGCCCGACGTCGAGGAGCTGACGCCGGTGCCGATGTTAAGGATCTCGGAGAAGTTGCGCCGCGCCACGGGCAGCTCGGTGACGGTGTGGGTGTCGAAGCTCTGGCGCTGCTCGGCCGTAATGGTATCGACCAGAAAGCTCGCGCCCTCGACGCTCACCGTCTCGGACACGCTTCCTAACTCGAGCGTGAAGTTCTGCCGTACATTCTGGCCGGCCGCCAGCTCAATCCCGCCGCTCGCGGACGTCTTGAACCCCTGAGCCTGGATCTTGAGCGTGTAGACGCCCACGCGCAGGAAATCGAAGGTGAACTCGCCGTCGGAATCGGCCGTCTTGGCGGTAATGGACGCCGTGCCTTCGTGCGTCATGGTGACAGCAGCGCCGGGAACCACCGCTCCTGTGCCATCCTGCACGACGCCGTAGAAACGCGCAGTGGTCGTTTGAGGCAACGCCGGAGCGGCGCAAACGAGCGCCAGCATCAGTATAGCGGGAACCCGCCAATCAGGGTCCGCCGCGCGTTTAGCCAGATTCGTGTGTACCGAAGGTTTCATTTTGGGTTCCCCAGATTGAGATAGTATACACCAGACCGGAAGTCAAGAGCGGTGCGGTCAGCTTTTTCAGCTTTTTCACCCGGACCGGTGACTTGGGGGGCGCAAGCCGGTGGTTACAGAGGAGCGATCAGCCCAACGTGTTGGCTGCTGTGGCAATTCCAGGTGTTCTCAGTCGACAGGTTAGGCGTTATGCTTACTGTGGGTATCTCACGGTGCGGTTAGCGCGTACCTCAGGTTCCACAACCGTCGCTACTCCCGCGGCGCTCATTACTTTACGGAGCACAGCCGCCGTCTCTTCCGAGCTCATGAAGTTGCCGCCCCGATGGACACCCGCCGCAATTCTCAATGGGGTCCAGCCTGCCTTGTTCTTTTGATTCCAAATATCGATCTTGGCGCCCTTGTCGGAGAGGAATTGCACGACCGAGCCGAGATACTTATACGCGGCGCCGTGAAGGGCGGTCTCGCCCAGGGCGTCGACCGCATTCACGTCGTTGCCAAGCTCCAACGCTACTTTCACCGCAGCCAGGGCTTCACTGTCCGTACCGGCGTCCTCGCCCGGGGACCGCGTGCCGACTCCTGCAGCCGCCATAAGCGGCGTAGTATTCTCCGCAGTCGGCAGCAACGGGTCCGCGCCAAGCTGGGCCAACAGCCGCATCAGCTCGGCGTCCCCGGTTCTGGCCGCCATCAGAAATGGCGTGGCGCCGATCATATTCAACCTGCTCCCCCCCGCAGTTGTTCGCTTGGTCATTCGTGCGTTCAGGTCCGCTCCGTGCGCGGCGAACCTTTTGACGAGCTCCAGGCTATCCATATTCCCCGATCCCGACGGAGCAGGGTCGTTAGATCCCATGCCGGGTTTGCGTACCCAGGTGATCGTATGGAGTGGCGTCCAACCCGGTCCGGCGTCATTCGGATTGGCGCCCGCGTCAAGCAGCATGGCCGCAAGCTCGAAGTGGCCGTTGGAGACCGCCAGGTCAAGCGCCCTCGAGTTTCCTTCAGGCCCGCTGAACTCATTGGCGCCGGTTCTCCGCCGTACTCGCGGCGCCAGGATCTCCTCCACATCCGCTCCTGCTTTCAGCAACGCACGGGCAACGTCTGTCCGGCCCTCCCGAACAGCAAACAAGAACGGTGTAAACCCGCTCTTCGACCGAGCGCGCCTATCGGCGCCTTGTTCGATCAGCCTTTCGACGACCGCCACGTGACCTTCCGCCGCGGCCCACATGAGAGCCGTCTGTCCTCGAAAGTTTTCTTGCCTGTTCACGCCGGCCCCGCGCGCCAGCAGCGCGTTCACGGCTTCCAACCTGCCCGTGCGGGCTGCAGTCATTAAAGCAGTTTCGCCTTCGGGCAACACCGTGTTGGGATCGGCGCCGGCCTGCAGCAACAGCTCGACCATCGCCGTGTCGCCATTTGTGCAGGCCAGAGTCAGCGGTGTCACGCCGTAGTGATTGGGCGCCTTCACATCCGCCCCGGCGCGCACCAGCAATTCCGCTGTTTCCACGTCATCCAAGTGAGCGGCCCAGTGAAGGGCCATCATTCCGTCCGGCGCGGCTACATTCACAGCGGCCTTCTGCCGCAGCAACTGGCGAACGGCTCCCGCATCCCTCAGCTTCGCGGCTTCTAATACCCGCGTATCGGGCGCAGTAGCCATTAAGTCGAACGCAGAAAGCAAAAGAGCGATTACCGATCGGCCGCAAGATTGGATGCGCATCCTGGCTCTCCTTAAGTTAGTGCGGCGCTTCGATCAAAGCGAAGCCGGCTCGCGTAGTTCGTCAACCCTTCCGCGACTGTCGGCAAAGGATGCCATATGCACGCCTACCTTGTCCAGCAGGCTCAGATGGAGATTTGCGAGCGGGGTTGGCTCCTTATACCTAACGTGACGTCCTCCCTGCAATCTGCCCGCTCCGCCGCCCGCGACGAGGATCGGCAGGTCCACGTGATCATGCACATCGGAGTTACTCATTCCGCTGCCGAAAAGGTAGATCGTGTGGTCCAGCAGAGAGCCGTTGCCGTCGGGAGTGGACTTTAACTTTTCCAGGAAGTAGGCGAAGAGCGACACGTGATACGCATTGATCTTGGCCAGCTTCTGAAGTTTTTCCGGATCGTTCGAGTGATGCGACAGGGGGTGGTGCGGATCTGTAACGCCGACTTCGGGGTAAGTTCGCGTGCTCGCTTCCCGGGCTAGCTGAAAGGTGATCACCCGGGTGACGTCGCCCTGGAGAGCCAGCGTCTGCAGGTCGAACATCAACTTCGCGTGCTCCCCATAAGACGCCGGCACGCCGACCGGACGGTCGAGGTCCGGCAGATGGGAATCGGCAGTCTTTTGCTCGGCCTTCTGGATACGGCGTTCCACCTCGCGTACGGTGTCCAGGTATTCGTTAACTTTATGGCGGTCACCCGCGCCGAGCTTGCCTTGAAGGTGGGCAACGTCATCCCTTACCCAATCGAGAATGCTGGCATTTTTCCGCAGTTCGGCGCGCCGGTCAGCGGCCGTGCCGCCATCCCCGAACAGGCGCTCGAAAACCATGCGCGGATGCGCCTCGGCCGGAAGCGGCGTCGTCGGTGACGACCAGGAAAGGTTGTTCTGATAGACACAGGCAAATCCGTTATCGCAGGCGCCGATCGTGGTCAGCAAATCCATGCACAGCTCGAGCGACGGCAGTGGCGTTTCCTTGCCGATCTGCCTGGCGGCGATCTGATCCACGGTGGTCGCCAGTTCGTAGTCGGATCCTTCCGTCATTTTTGCCTTCGCGGCGCTCAGAAACGCGCTGTTCGCGGTGGCGTGGTTGCCGGACGAATACGCATTCTTCAGCTCGAGATTGCTGACGACAGTGAGTTGATCGAGAAACGGAGTGAGCGTGTGGAGCGTCGGCGAAAGCTCGGTGATCCGGCCCAGGCCCCGTGGAGTCCACTTCGAAATAGTCGCGCCCATGGGCATGTAGACAAATCCAAGGCGGCGCACCGGATTACCTGCCGTCGCGGCCAGAGCGGTCATTGCGGGAATCATCGCATCGAGTAACGGCAGAGCCAAGCTGGTTCCAATGCCCCGCAGAAACGTCCGGCGATGTAAGGCCTTCTTCGAAATAATCATATGGAGTTCCTCATTTGAAACGGCGTAGAGTTGACGATTCCCAGGACAAGAGAGGAAAAACGGTAGTCATTGGGGCTGGCGTCGCGCACAATCTTTCGAATCGCTGGCGCATCGTAATATTCTAGACCCCGGCCCAAGGCGTAGGTCAAGAGCTTTTCGCTCAGCGTGGAGACAAACAGCTCCGGCCGGCTCAGCAACGCCTGCTGAAGATCCGCTGCGCCGTCAAACTTGGAGCCGTCAGGAAGTGTTCCGGAGGCATCCACGGGCGCGCCTCCCTCGGCGGTCCGCCACCGGCCGATGGCATCGTACTTCTCCAGCGCGAAGCCCACCGGATCCATGAGATTATGACAGCCCGCGCAAACAGGATTGGCCCGATGTTGGGCCACGCGCTCCCGCATTGACAACGGCTTTTCCGTTCCCGTGTTTTCCTTCAATTGCGGCACCTCTGGTGGGGGCGGCGCTGGCGGCGTACCGAGGATGTTGGTCAGAATCCACTTGCCGCGAATCACCGGCGAGGTCCGCGTAGCATAAGAAGTCACCGTCAGAATGCTTCCGTGGCTGAGCAGCCCTCCGCGCTCGCTGTCCGCTGCTAGCGCGACACGCCGGAAATGGCTGCCGTATATGTGCGGAATGCCGTAATGCTTCGCGAGCCGTTGGTTGAGGAACGTATACTTCGCCCTCAGCAAATCTAGCACATTTCGGTCCTCGCGCACGATGCTTTCGAAAAAGAGCTCAGTTTCGCGTCGGAAGGACTGCCGCAGGTTTTCATCGAAGTCCGGGAACAAGCGAGGGTCCGGATTGGCGGACGCCAGATTCCGCAGATATAACCACTGCGCGGCAAAGTTGGTTACCAAAACCTCAGAACGGGGATCCGCCAGCATGCGCCGCACCTGTTTTTCCATCACCGCCGGATCTTTCAGTTTCCCTTGAGTGGCAACGTCGAGCAGGTCCTGATCCGGGATAGTGCTCCAGAGAAAAAAGGAGAGGCGAGAGGCCAGCTCGACGTCCGTGACGCGGTAGGCCGTCTTCGGCGCGACGCCCGGTGGATCGTTTTCAATGCGGAACAGGAATTTAGGATTGACCAGGATCGCTCGCAACGACATTTCTATCCCCGCGTCAAATCCACCGTCGACCCGAGCGTCTTTATAAAACGTGAGCGGAACCTGAAGGTCCGCATCAGTAACGGGCCGCCGATAGGCGCGGCGCACGAAGGTCGAAAGGATGCGTTTCGCGCACGCGTCTTCCTCGGACGGCATAGCCGGTTGGCAGGTAAGGATCAGCCGCCGGCTCGGCGTGTCGCCTGGCCCGGTCGACGCATAGGGACCCAGGACGGAGACGGAATAAAGGGCCGGCTGGGTTCGCGGATGCCGCTCCGCATTGAAGCGCGCCTGGTAGGGCTGTCGTTGCGTCTCAATAAGCGCAGAAGTCTTCTTGAGGAATGCGACGCCAAGATTGTGCGGGCCGGCTTTCACCGGAATACGGACTTCCATCTCCCTGTCGATGTGTTGATGGTCCACGTTCCTTGGCACCGGCTTCACCGCGAAGAGCTTGACTCTCTTTCCATCCAATGTCAGTTCCAGCTCATGCGGATCAGCCAAGCCCTCCACGCGCTCGTCGCGATCCCTTGAGAGGCGAAGTTGAACCGCATACTCCGCGTCGCGGGGGAAGGTGTAACGAACGACCGTGCCGCCGCGTGTCCCGATCGGAAGCCCGTCGAGAACGTCTTCTTGTGTCAGGTCGGGCGGAAGCACTATGGTATCGCCGCCCGGAGAACGCACAGCACTCCCCATGGCCAGTCGGCTGATCTTCTGGGCAGCGGACAAGTATCGCTCTAATAATGTTGGCGAGAGTTCTCCGACCGTAACATTGTCAAAGCCATGGCCGGTTTCGTCATGCGGCAACAGCGAGGATACATCAAGGTCAACGCCGATGAGATCTCTGATTGCATTTCGGTATTCAGTGCGATTGAGGCGCCGGAAGCTGGCGGTTCGACCTGGATTGGGCGTTATCGCCATTTCGCGATCGAGTGAGTTTACTAAGGACGAAATTATGGAATCGTAGGTCTGCTCATCAGGACGCGGCAGACCGGGCGGCGGCATGTGACGGTGACGCAGCTTAGAGACGACTTTTTCCCACGTTTCCGGGGAATCTCCAGGATTTGCCACGCCAATGGTTTTCAAAGTGAATCCCCCCGCTTTGATCCTATCGTTATGGCATCCGCTACAATACCGGTCTAACGCGGCGCGCGACGAGGGAGTGGGAGGAGGCGCGGCGCGGGAAGGCTCTTGTGGGGGGGCGCCGGAACATAAAAATCCAATCACAGTGACAGATGCTAAGCGGCAGAACCACGCCGCTCCGCGATTTGCCGGCTGTGAATGAAATCGCATTGTTCCGGAACCGAATAGCCGTGCGTCAGTGGTTCTACGCACTCTCAATATATTCTACTCCTTATTTTAGTGTTCACGCGATGATTTTAGTTCTTAGCACACGGCGCGATGTTAAGATGACGACTCCGCCATGCAATTTATTGCGCAGCCTTTCGGCGAAGTGCGTCTGAAGGATTTCCTGCTCACGCATCTTGCAGATCCGCAATGGACCAGATTTCGCGCGGCTGTCGCCTTCGTCAAGCATTCGGGAACGCAGTTCGTCATTCCCGCCCTTCGGGAATTCAGCGCCAGGGCGGATGTAAGGATATCCGCCGGCACGAAAGAACTGAGCGTCCGAAGATAAAGTGGCGCCGCCACCCCAATGAGCGGCCAGGGGCAGGCGATGCTGCGCATCGATCAGGCCGGCAAGGGCTTGCGCATAGCACTCCTCGCGCACATGCCAATCGGCTGTCCAGCAAAGCTGCCGCCAACTCGTATCGTGACAGGCCTCGGCCATGCGCGTGAGCCCGAGATTAATGCCATCAGCCGAAACCGCAGTGAGGAGAGCCTGCCGATTCTTGGGTGGTGCGTGTGTGCGGAGATGCACGAATCGATCGCCCATACTCGTCCATTGGTCGACCTCGGCGAGCAATTCGGTAATCTTGACGTGCGGCATCAACGCAAAACGCCTTTTCAGCGAAGGCTTCCGCGGATTCGGGGGTGTTCTTGCGCAACGGGGTGATGCGCAGCTTCCCGTCGGCGAGCGTGACATCGGGCAATGTGTTCTCTCGTGCTTTTGATGCGACCGTGGTCAGGGTGTCTTCGAGCCTTTGCCGGCACTCGGCGAAGTAGGACGGCAAGTCCGTGTCGATGAAGCGCGCTACTCCTTAGCGTGCAATTTTGAACCATTAGAGGAGTGACCCCTATAGACCGGCCCGGGCTGCGTGCCTACCGAAGTGATTCTGGACACGCGATTGGGCAGGCGCGTCTGAAAACTAAAAAGGCGGACGGGCGCCGGAGAATACCTGCAAGGCGGGCGGCCGTAGCGTTCCTCAGCGTACGGTTTGAAACACCATCCGGGTACCGCGCGGCAAATGAAGCCGCCCGGTCCGCACAAAAAACGTCGGCCCGGCGGCCTCCTTTTCAACGACGCCGTATTCGGCCATCGCGCTCGGCAACCGTCCCATCCTTGGATTCCGCATTCCCGTTATCGGCCCAACCTCGGTCAGCGCCACTTTCAATTTCGCGCGGGAATTGTCGAACGTCAGTTCCTGAAAGTCCACGCTCACGAGAAACGTCGAATCATGCCTTGCGAGCCTTGTGATGCGCCCGTGCAAGACGGCTCCCCGCGGGAGGAGCACCTGCTTGTTCTTCTTCACCGCGGAACGAAGGGTGGCCGTGATTTCGTCGCCGGCCGCGGCGTTCGCAGAATCGATCTGAGCATCGAGCGCCACGTCCAGCCACAAGCCGTCCGGAATCTGGAACTCCAACGGGGCGGTTGGAGACGCCTTCGAATCCGTTTCCTCCGGCGCATCGGCGAACGACAGGGTGGATTCTCCGGAGTACTGGTGGCAGTTGTTGAACTGGGTCACGTTCCGGCTCTCGTTCCCGCCGCTGTCGGTCATGACGAGTTCCGAACTCGCCGGAAGGTTGAAATCCGATTCGCCGATCCGCGCCAACCGGTACTCCATGGCATCGCTCGCCGACGTCAGTTGCAGGAAGGGAGGGATGTCATCGGCGAAGATTTCGAGACGAATCAGATCGAGCGTCGCGGCGTCCACCCAGAACGACCCGTGATAGCCGACTATCGCCTTCGCCTTGCCGACCCTCACCTGATATCCGCTGCGGAACTGAGGCACACTGAAGTCGTACCGGATAGCACCGCGCCCGCCCAGCGTCACTTCTCCTCTGTATGTGAAAGTGGGCACGTTCGAGAGAAAGACGCTGCGCGCGTGCAGGGCGAAGCTGCCGTTCCCTATGGCGCCGCCCCCCACCATCTCTCCAATGTCGCGATCCTCGAACCTGGCCGCGCCGGGCCACGCGAACAGTTCTTTACCTTCGACGAGAGCGACCTCAAGCCGGAGAGTGTCCTGAAACTCAAATCGCCGCGATGGCACGCGGCGGCGAGAGCGCTGGATGACTTGCCGGCAAGTGTAGTTGGGCAGATTGTTGAGATTCTGCGCCATGCGCACGCGGATGCTCGAAAGCCGTGCCAGTTCGGGAGCGAGGAGGGTGGTATCCTGCGCGCACATGGCGGCCGCATTCAACATCGCGACGCAATAGAGCAACGATCGCATTAGCTTTCTTCGGAACAAATGGAGACTTTGTTCGTATCACTCATTGTAGTTCGAAACTTTCAAAGGAGACCGTAGTTCATGAAGACTCTGCTATCGGTGCTTGCGCTGCTGACCGCGTCAGCGGCATTCGCCAAATCGTATTCCCTTACCCTCCATGAGAACTCGATTCTGGGTGCAACGGAGCTAAAGGCCGGCACTTACAAACTGGACTTAACGGGTGATAAGGCAACTATCAGCGACGGCAGGACCAAAGCGGAAGCACAGGTGAAAGTGGAAACCGCGTCCGGCAAGTTCAGTTCGACCACCGTCCGCTACACAAACGGCGATGGCAAGTACCGCGTCCAGGAGATTCGGATAGGCGGGACGAACATGAAGCTTGTTTTCAATTAGTTTAGTACCTCAACATCTGGATTCTGCGCGTTTCCGGCAGGAAATCTTCCGCGGTATGCGCCGGAGGCAATGTTGACAGGCCTTCGGTGTGCTTTTGGCGAGGCTCCAACTTTCTCCGTTCAGGTCTGTTTGGTTCCGGCTTCGCCGGGTTAGGTAAGTCAGGAAATAGCCGCTTTATTCCGCGGCGGAACCGTGCCGGCTGGGGGCGCTCCATCGTCGTCCGCGGCCTCGCCCTTGTCCCCGCACCCAAGAACTCATCGACGCCGTCGTCGCCACCAAGCAGCGGAATCCCCGCTGGGGCTGTCCTCGGATTGCCCAGCAGATCTCGTTGGCATTCGGTGTCGAAATGCGCCGCATCCTGAGCGCTCACAACCGGCCCATCGGATTCAGCCGGTCCATCCTGGCTCACTTTCATCGGTCACACCAAGGACAGTTTGTGGAGTTGCGACCTGTTCCGATGCGAATCGGCAATACTGAAGACGCACTGGGTTCTGGTCGTGATGAGCGTTCACAAGTCGCATCATCGGTTTCGGCATCCAGCGCGGCATCGTGGATGGAGTGGCCCTGTGTCGGATGTTCGGTTGTGGGATTCGCGGGCACGGCCTGCCCAAATACCTCAGCTCGGATCACGACCCGCTGTATCAGTTCCACCAATGGACAGCCAATCTTCGAATCCTTGAGGTAAAGGAGATCAAAACCGTCCCCTACGTGCCGCTGTCGCATCCGTTCGTAGAGCGGCTGGTTGGGACGCTTCGGCGCGAGTACCTCGACCGGACCCTATTCTGGACGACCGTCGATCTGGATGCCAAACTGGCCGGGCACCGAAAGTACTATAACGGCCATCGAACGCATGCCGGGTTGGAAGGAGGCCTGCCAGAACCGGGTACTGACGGATCGGCATCACCAATCGATTTCGAATCCTACCGGTGGCGCAGTCATTGCCGATGGTTGTTTCAGACTCCAATCGCCGCGTGATTTATGAATTCGCCATGGACAGGTTCCACCGCATCTAGCCTGGCAAGGCTATCCCTTCCCGAACTGCTTATCGAAAAGCTCCTTGTACGGATTCACCGGAGGCGCAACCGCGTCTTCGTTCTCCATGCAGGGCAGCACCTCGGCCTACCGGCCATCATAGGCCGCCTCGATGCGCCGGACAGTGTCGGGGTGCCGCGCGGCGGTTCCGGCGGGCAATGGCGAGTCAGCGCACCTCCGCCACGGGCTGCCAGGCTGGCCGGTCAGCTTGCCGACAGGTACCGGCTCATGTGATCGAGGGACTCCGCGACGGAGTTGTCGAGCATGGCGACGAAAGCGGCCATGAGTTCCGGATCGCGCCATCCGCGGGTGGTTTCCGACCGCGTGATTTCCAGGGCTTCGGCTGTCGTGAAGGCGGGTGTGTACGGCCGCGCGCTTGTCAGCGCGTTGATAATATCGCTCAACTGTAACGAAAATAGATTCTCGAAAATAAATTTGACAAGCGGTCGCAGTTCGATGTAGAGTACACGCATTCCGGATAGTCAGGACAGAAATTCTGATCAGCCGGCTCGACTCCACAAAAGGGGGGGGGTAATGTCAATGCGTGTAGCTACACTTGTTCTGCTTGCCGCAATCGCCCTGTTCGGACAATACGGGACAGGAACACTTATTGGAACCGTGACGGACCTTTCGGGCGCTGCGGTGCCCGGTGCATCCATCACGCTAACCAACGTCAAAACGAACGCAAAACGCGCTTTCGTAGCCGACGACGAGGGGAGCTACCAGTTCCCAGCGCTGCCCAGCGGTGTCTACCGCCTGACCGCCCAGGCACCCGCGTTCAAGACCAGCACGATCCCGGAGTTGATCCTCCAGGTGAACTCGCAGGTGCGCGCCGATGTCGTGCTGGAAGTCGGCGCGGTGCAGCAGGAAATCCAGGTCACGGCCGTCGCGCCGCAACTGCAAGCTGGCACCGCAATGGTTGGAACCGTCATTTCGTCGAAGACGATTCTCGAGTTGCCCCTGAACAGGAGGAGCTTCTTCGACCTGGTCGCTCTGTCGCCGGCTACAGTCAAAACGTTGACCGGAGGCGCCCACGTTAACGAAGGGAGGTCGATCGAGATCGGCGGCGGGCGGACCTCGTCGACCAACTATATGCTCGACGGCGTCGATTTTTCGGCCGTCAACGTCAACGACGCCGTAATCGCCCTGTCTCTCGATGTGGTCGAAGAATTCAAAGTGCGAATGAACTTCATGGACGCGTCCTACGGGCACGGCGCCGCCGGCATCGAAATGATCTCGAAGACCGGCTCGAACTCGCTCCACGGCGTCCTGTACGAATTCGTGAGGAACCGGGAGTTCCAGGCGGGCCAGTTTTTCCGGCCGGCCGCGGGCGCGCCCCGTTTCACTTACAATCAGTTCGGCACAGGTATCGGCGGACCCATAAGAAAAGATCGGACGAGGCTCTTGCAAAATTCTGGAGTTCGGACATCCATTCTGACAGCAGAGGGGCGTCGTTTGGCTGCTGAGCGTACTTTGTCGCGAATGCCGAGCCGT
>SYKU01000223.1 GCA_005808865.1 Acidobacteriota bacterium | reverse complement strand
TGACGAGGGCCTGGACGGTCTGTGGGACATAGCTCCGGGGCGCGGACGAAAGCCCATTTATCAAATCGACAAGATCGCCGGTATCGTGGATGCGACCCTGCAGACGAAACCTGCGGGGATACACTACACTAGCTCCTTTACCCTGGTCGAAGGAAACGAGCGCTCCTCGCTGGGTTGACTACGGCTTCGCGGAAGGCCTCGCCCTCCGCCGTGTGGATAAGCGCATGGGACTTGAGAGTTGCCAGGAAGTCCGGCAATGAGACAACCGGGGCGAAAATAGCTCCTCTCCAACGACCACACGGATGTTCCATGCGGGTTGAGCACCATCGCTCCGGCGACACGTCACGTGCGCGACACGCAACTATCCGGCACACGCGAATCGATGTTTCCGCTTCCTGAAGATCCAGCCGCTCAGCGGAATGATAGGGCTGCCCGGTTGCCAGAATCGCCGCATTGGCAGTTTCAATTCGGCGTCGTTCAAGCAACACGCGCCCGCCCGGAAACCCGGCCACGGCGGCAATAATCGCCGATCCTGAGTGAACGCGCAGAGCGGCGCCGCAGTCTCCCGCTGAAGAACGGTAGAATCTACCAATGAAGCGTCGCTTTTTCCTGACTCTCGCGGGAGCGCCATTTCCTTTCCTCCTGGACGCGCAGGGCGCGAGTCCTCAGACCCTAATCTACAAGTCCGCGGGCGGCTGCGAAATTCACGCTGACGTTTACGGCGCGGCGGCGGGAGCTTCGAAACCTGCTGTCATGTGGATTCATGGAGGCGCGCTGATCAGCGGCTCGCGCAAGTCGCTCGGCGGCAAGTTTCACCAGGCTCTGCTCGAAGCAGGGTACGCGGTGGTGTCGATCGACTACCGCCTGGCTCCGGAGACGAAGCTGCCCGGCATTGTCGAAGATCTTCAGGAGGCTTGGCGCTGGCTTCACCGGGAGTCGGTTTCTCGTTTCGGCATCGATCCGAAGCGCATGGCTGTCGGGGGCGGCTCCGCCGGGGGATACCTGACTCTGATGTGCGGCTTCGCCGTCGATCCCATTCCGCGCGCGCTGGTATCATATTACGGCTATGGCGATATCACAACTCCCTGGTACGCGGAACCCGACGAGTTCTATCGAAAGTCTCCGCTGGTTGCAAAGGACGAGGCCTATGGCAGTGTCGGCGCAGAGCCGCTTTCTGAGCCGCCAGAGCGCCACCAGCGAGGACATTTCTATTTGTACTGCCGCCAGCAAGGACTCTGGCCCATAGAGGTAGCCGGCCGCGATCCGCGCAAAGAGCCTGCCTGGTTCGACCGTTATTGCCCGATCCGAAATGTTACGGACGAGTATCCGCCAACGCTTCTGATCCACGGCACGGAAGATACGGATGTGCCCTATTCAGAATCGAAAAACATGGCGGAGAAGCTTGCACGCTCCGGAGTCAGTCATGAGTTCATCACGGTGTCCGGTGCGGCGCACGGCCTTTCTGGAGCGAGCTCCGAGGAGACGTCCAGGATTGCCTCGCGCGCCGTTGCGTTCGTAAGGACGAATACCAGTTAGGCTTATGCGCAAATCTCTGACGATCGCCGCTGGGGCGATCTCTGTCATTGCAGCCGGCGGATACGCCTTCATGACCTTGAAAAGGCCGGCATCCAAGCCTCCCGCGGCGCTCAAGATCGTGCCCTCCGAGACTCGCGTGGCGCGAGGCAGGTACATTTTTGAAATCTTGTCCGATTGCGATGGATGTCATTCCATGCGGGACTACAGCCGTTTTGGAGGGCCGGTCGTTGCGGGACACAGAGCCGAAGGAACCATCTTCAAAAAGGAGTTTGGTTTGCCTGGCGATATTTCCGCGCCGAACATCACGCCGGATCCGGAAACCGGCATCGGCGGCTGGAGCGACGGCGAGATCGTTCGGGCGATTCGAGAGGGTATTGGCAGGGACGGACGCGCCCTGTTCCCGATTATGCCTTATTCATCTTATCGGTCCATGAGCGACGAGGACGTGTACTCGCTTGTGGCGTACCTTCGGACTCTGCCGCCGGTGAAGAACCGGTTACCGAAAACCAGGATCGACTTTCCGGTGTGGTTCTTCATCAAGTCTGCGCCCCAGCCGGTCGCAGCTCCGGTGCCGCCACCCGATCGTGCGCATCGTTTGAGGTACGGGGAGTACCTGGTTGAGATCGGCGGTTGCGCCGAGTGCCATACACCGGCAAAGGGCGGAGAGCCCGAACAAAACATGAAATTCGGGGGAGGGCGGGAATTCAAGCTTCCCGGGCTCATCGTGGTAAGCGCGAACATTTCGCCGGACCCGGAAACGGGTATTGGTCGCTGGACCGAGCAGCAATTCCTGGAAAAATTTGCCGAATACAAGAGTTACGTCGCTAACGGATCGCCCAAGGTCGGTCCTGAGGGATTCACGATGATGCCATGGCTGAATCTATCGCAGCTTCCGGCAGAAGATTTGGGCGCGATCTTCACCTATCTCAAGGTTCAGCCGCCCGTGAGGAACGCTGTGGAGACTCACCCCGGCTACCCATCCCAAAGGTAGCGCGTATCAAGGGTGTATTACTTCCTGCCGTCCGGCGAACCGGAGTTCTGCTTCTGACGCTCCCACTCTTTCCTGAAGGTTTCGTCGCGTTCGCTAACGTAGGCTTTGTAGCCATCCGGATCGATAAACGGATTCGGTCCGCCTGGTTTCATTTTCTCGATCTTGGCAAGCATCCCGAAGTATGCTCCGTGCGCTCCAAGAAACAGGTCGCAGGGGAGGCTCTTGAGCACGGCGAAGGTCTTCACGTAATCCTCGGCAATCCGCGGATAGTTCTTATTCCCCACCAGGATATAACCCGGATTTACGTTCGGGCTCCCTATGATCACCGCGTTCAGTGTGCGAGAGCCGTCTTGAACACGCATCGTCCAGGTGGTGCATCCTTTTGTGTGACCTGGAGTGAGTCGCGCGGTTAGAGTCGATCCGCCGAGGGAAACAGTATCGCCATCGTGGAGAACCCGGTCAACCTTGGCGCCCGGACGCCCGCGAGCCGTGCTTTCCACGTCGGAGACATCCGCGGCCATGACCATTAGTTGGGCGCTTGTCTCCCGCTTGATGATGCCCGCCGCCGCGTCGTGATCGCCGTGAGCGTGGCTGATCAGGATGATCCTGATGTCGCCGTACTTGAATCCGAGTCCCTCGATACTCTTCCGGATGAGCGGCACATCCTGCTCGAAATCCGAATTGATGAGGATATTCCCCTGCGGTGTGTTGATCAGGTAGACAGCCAGATCGGCAGTGCCCACGTAGTATAGATTTCCGGCGATCTTGAAACCCGGGATCGGCCGGTGCCACTCCGGATTCCCCTGCGCGAGGAGTGCGCCAGTGAGCGCGAGGAACGGAAAAAGTCCGCGACCTATGAGATGGAGCATCGCTCTACTATACCCGCAAACGTGCACGATCGCGGCGCAGGAGGACTGCAAATCATGGTGCGTCCTTTTGCAGAAGATCCGTATGTACGGTTTGAAATTAGGGCTCGAGAGGAGCGGACGGTCTTTGACTTGATACGCCTCCGGAAGAAGATGCTGAAGACGAATCAGCGGCAGGACAGGCCATCCAATCCCGCTAAGATGAGAATCGGAGCACTCAACACGATCTATGAAGACCAGCTGGTTGCGGACGGTTCTATTGATAAGCGGCGTCCCGTGCTGGGCGTTCGCGCAATCCACACTTACTTTGGAGGAAGCGATAGCGCAAGCGCTCCAGGGCCACCCCTTGCTCACGGCTGGCGCGGAGCGTGTCACCGTAGCCGAAGGACATCTGCGGCAGGCGGCGCTGCGGTACAACCCGCGGCTGGTGTTGCAGCAGGAGAATACGCGATTTGGGACCGCTCCGCCGAATCGGTACTGGCGTGAGGCCGATTCGTTTGTCTACCTTCAGCAGACCGTGGAAACAGGCAACCGGCGGGACCTGAGAGCCGGCGTGGCGGCACAGCAGGTGAAGCGGGCGGAACTCGAACGGGAACTGACATCCAAACACATTGTCGCTCGCGTGAAACATGCCTACTGGATCGCGTCCGGGGCGCAGGCGGTGCGGCGGCTGCTTAAGGAGAGCCGCGATAACTTCGGCAGGATTATCGAATTTCACGAGGCGCGGGTCCGCGAAGGGGCGATGGCGGAGGCCGATCTGCTGCGCGTGCGGCTGGAAGGCGAGCGGCTGAACGTGGCGATCAACGCGGCGCTGCTGGAGTCTCAGAGATCCCGCATCGACTTGTTTCGCGAAATGGGCCGTACCGAGTTCCCGGAAGTGACGATGGCCGGCCCGTTGGACGGCCCCGCCGCTCCGCCGATGACTGCCGACGCGGATCGGGCGCTCGCTGAGCGGACCGAGTTGAAGCTGGGCCGCACGGATATCGAGCGCTCAAGGGCGTCGCTGCGTCTGCAACAGGCCCAGTCGCGGCCCAATGTGGACGCGTTGCTCGGCTACAAACGGACGCAGGGACTGAACACGCTTATCGGCGGAGTTCAGTTCGATCTGCCGCTCTCGAACCGCAATCAGGGCAACATCGAGATGGCGGCCGCCGAGATAAGGGTGGCCGAGGCGAATCTGGCGGCGTCGTCCGCAGTGGTCCGCGCCGAAGTGGCGGCAGCGCAACGAGAGATCGAGATCCGTCAGCGCCAACTCACGGGCGTCCTGGTTCCGATGCTGGGACAGGCTCGCCAGTCGGCTGAGATCGCGCGTGCGGCGTACATGGAAGGCGGAGCCGACCTGCTGCGCCTGCTGGACTCCGAGCGGGTGAGACTGGAGACGGAGATCCTTTACGTGAGGACTTTGGCCGAATACCGTCAGAGCTTGGCGGCGATAGAGGCGGCGATGGGGGTTAATCCATGAGGCGTGCCACCTTGGTGGCAGTGGCCATGACGCTGGCCGGTTGCGGCGCCGGCACCGGGATCCCCGAAGCGAAGACGGCTGTAGGGCCAAAAGCTCCGGACCCGGAGCGGATTCACGAGGTGCGCCTCGACGGCGATGCGCAACGACAGGCGGGCATCGAAACCGGACTAGTACCTAGTTGCATAAGTCAGAGTACTTGGCTTTGGGGCCGGAAGGGAACACGACTGCCTTCTTCCATTCAAACGGCGCTGCCTTTTCGTTGTAGACTTCAACAAAGTCGTCGATCGCTTGCCGCACTTGCCG
>SYKU01000222.1 GCA_005808865.1 Acidobacteriota bacterium | reverse complement strand
GACCAAACGGTGCTCCGTCTTGCCTTGGCGGGTCCATCCCTCTAAGGTCTTCATCTCTTCGTCGCTGAGCTGACATTTCGCGGACTTTCGGCGCATGACTCAACATACAGTAGTACCAGAACTAATGCAACTAGACACTAGCAGCGGTTTCATTCGCAATTGCGCCGCCGCCGCGATTGCGCAGGAACGGAGCCACGGATCCCCCGAACCGATGAGGTCCCGGATCGCGGTCTGCGCGTCCTTTGGATCGACCCCCAGCAGATCCCTCCCGTGCTCGGTAAGCCTTTCGGTGGAATCGAGCAAGGGCATGAGAACTCGCTTTACGTCCCGCTCCACGACGCTATCGAGAAACTCCACGGCGGCCGTCAAATGCTCTTCGTTCCTCTTTCCCGTATAAATTCCCCGGACGGCAAGAAACGCCGAATAGATATCCTTGGCGGGATAGCTAAGGCCGAGCAGCCGGAACATCCGGTCGAGCGTGTGATCCAGCCGGTCTCTGATGGTGCGCGCAAGCAGCGAGGCGGCCGTCTGCGGCAGGCCTGGGGTTTGAAACGCGGCGAGCGCCGCGTTGAGTTCGAAGTAGTGCTTGATCTCGTCGAAGGTCTGCTGCCGGACAGTGGGTCCCGCGAAGTGGAGGTTTGGTGCGTTCTCCCGGAGGCGGTTCAGCGCCTTAAGGACGGCGGCCCGAACAGTCAGGTCCGCGTCTCCAACCGCCTTGAGCAGGACGTCCACGGAACGCTGATCGGGTATGAGTTTAAGGACGCGCGGAATCTGGCGCCGGATCGAGAGCGGTAGAGCGTCATCGGCGAGGATGTCGCCGAGCGATCCCGCGATGCGCGCGCCGTAGCAGGCGAGCGAGGCGATGGCGATTCCGCGGAGACCTGGGTGAGCCAATCGCCGAACGACGCAGTCTAGACAGGCGCGGCTGCCGATGTCACCCGCTGCGCGGCAAGCGGCTGCAACCACACGCTCGTCCGGGTCTTCGAGCAGACGAAGCAAGGCGGAGGAATCTTCATCCCCTCGCAGCCCAATAGCTGCGGCGGCAAGTGAACGCCGGGCGGGCTCAGCGGAATGGAGTGCGGCTGAAATCCAGTCGGGCGAGAGCCACTGCCGGGCCAGATCCCGTTGCCCAAAAAGTGCGGCGATCGCAGCGTCCGCGGAGGACGGCTGTTCGATAAAGCGTGAGAACAAGGCTGCCCGGTCCGGTGAAAGCGCGAGCAGGTAAGCTACTGCTTGCGCTGACGATGCTACGTCGAGTCGCGCCTCAACCTGAGCTTCGCCGAGCAACCCGTCAAACCGGGCAACTCGCGCGAGTTCGAAAACTTTCGAGCGAACTTCGACGCTGGAACTGGCGACGAGCCGTCGGAGCAGCGGAACAATATCGTAGCCGGCGGCTTCCCCAAGAAGGCCAAGGGCGTAGTTTGCCTGCCTGGCATTGGGCGACATGGCTGCCTGTTCGAGCAGACTCACCGTCGCGGAATCCGTAACCGTGACGCGCGAATCTTCGAGGTTCAACCGCCGCGATTCCAGGCGCTTTCGAACCGTGCTTGCGTACTCCAGGCTCGCGCGTACGGAAAGCAGGATCCAGGCGGCGGCGAATCCGAGAACGATGAACGATATCTGCCGGGGATCCGGGCGCTTTGGATCGTTCACAACGTAATGTGAGAACAGCAGGAGGGCGACCGCTCCCAGTCCGCGCCCAAAACGGTCCACGAAAATATCGACGAAGGCCTTGGTGCGGTTTTTCAGGTCTATCGGCAGCGGAAGATACAACAGCTCCATGCCGGTCTTATTGAACGAGTATCGGGTGGCAGCTTCAGTGAGCCTGACGGCAGCCGTCGAAAGCAGGCTCGGTGAGAAGATCGTTAGCAAAGAAGTGACGGAAATCGCCACCGGCATTATCTGCAGAGTGCCGCCGACGCCAAAGCGGCTCACTACGAAAGTGGTGAGGAAGAATTGCAGGACGAAAGTGAGCAGGTTTAGGTAGATGCCGTAGAAGCTTCCGAGAAAGGCCGTAAGGGTGGCCTCCGTCGGATACCGGGCCTTCGCCATCGCGCTGAACTGGAACTCCACCAGGACATCGACGATGAACGTCATCGTAATGATGCTCATGATCACCTGTAGGTGACGGTTTGAGCCGATGGCCTTGACAATATCCGCGAATTCGAACTCGGCTTCCTCCGCCTCGGCGGCCTTGGCTCCAATCAGATTGACGCCCTTCTGGCGGACCACCACCAGAAACGTCGCGTACGACAATGCGACCATGGCGGCGCTCGCAAGCAGGATTCCGCGCGGCTCGACGTGCCGCGTCATCCAGGCGGTGAACGATCCGCCGAATGCCGCACCCACAACGGCGCCGAGACCGAGTATTCCATAAACGCGCTTGGCTTCGCGTGCGGTGAAGACATTCGCGGCAATGAGCCAGCCTTGCGAGACCAACACTATGCTGAAGAGGCTCACCCAGACGTTGAAGACATAAAGCATCCAGGGGAACTTGAACTGGAGCAGCCACCAGATCGCCACTAGACACAGGATGGCAATCGCGGACGTCCAGGTGAGCGCGGCCTGGAGCGACGCCCGAACCGCTACTTTCGTGTAGAGGTACGCGAGAACGCCCCCCACGCATGCGATCAGTATGTAAAGGTGGGGCAGCTTATCGATGTCGAACTTATGGAGGAAAAGAGCGCGCGAAACTGGTTTCAGGATGTAGTAGGCGAAAAGCACGAAAAACAGATACAGCGCCATGAATGCCGTACGGATGAACTCGCCCTCCCGCACATCGAAGACGCTTCGCCAGAGGTTGCGTAGGTGTCTCATTTGTTTGAAAGATCGGGACAGACCATCGTACCGCACCGAGGACCGGGTAGGTGATCAGCGCCTGGTGGACGTTCTGTAAATCATCCCGGCAGCTCTTGCCAGGCGGACTCAAGCTTGCATGGAACTGGGCCGGGTTTGCTTAATAATGTGCCGTCAGCGTGCGCCGCAGATCCCGATTCGCCTTCTGTAGCGGACCGCGATCTTCCGCCCCTTCGCGGCCGGATTACGACCCGGAATTTGCACGTTCCTTCCCTCCTCTTTCATGATATGGAACGGTCCTCGCCGTCAAAGGGTTCGCTTCCGCCGAGCCTGCTGGCACGCCCCTGACCGCTCCGCGCCGTTTCCACGGATGACTCAGATGAGGGAAAGAACTTTGACTGATCGTCCCCCGGCATCGTGACACCGTGGCCGGCAAAGATCGCGGTCCGTTACAGCCTTCTGTTCGGCGGTGGTGGAATGGGGATCTCGAATCGGATTGCCTTCCTCATCGACGCTGGAGGAAGTGAAGACACAGCCCAGTTTTACTTCGCGCGTGCGTGCCGGTTGGCCCTCTATTTAATGCCGGCCCGGCCTTGTAGTTCTTTCTTGACGACACGGATGCCGGTACCGTCGATCTCGACATAGAGGACCGGAATCGGGGCGCCCACGGGAATCGGCAACTGCAGTTGGACGCTACGATTGATTTCGGCCTGTTCGATGCGTCTGATCCCGGCTCCGATTTGCTCGGCGTGACGCTCCACCGGCTTGGTGCTGAGCTTGATGCCGGCCAGTAACTCGATCTGTTCTCGCGCCAAGTCGAAGTTGGAATCGCTGCCCGCCACCGCCGTCATGCGCCGGACTCCCGGAGAGAACTCCTGGCTGTCGACGCCCAGTGCTGCGTCCACCGGATTGGGAGCCTGAGAGCACTGGCCGCGGACGTAGTAGGGACGCTCGAAGCGGACCGGACCCACTACGGTGACATAACAATGGGCTTGAAGCGCAGATCCTTGTAATGGGCAGTTTGACCACAACCGCAGAGGATCGTCCTTTGTTCGGGCGGACCCTGACTGAGAAGGCGGGAGAGAACGGTCGCACCGACACGATGCATGCCTTCGCGAACCAACGTCTCAACCGCTTCCATGTCGATTTGCCCGGTCCTACGGCGGCCGGCGAAGATTTGAGCGGTGAAGCGACTTATTTCGCGGAGGGCTTCCTGCTGGATGGCTTCGAGAGTTTTTTTCCTGAGCGGGCAGTTCGTCTGGTTCGGTTGGCCGCAATTGGCAGATCTGGGCGTTGACTTCCACAAACTCCTTGTGGAGGCCCTGGAGGTTGCGGAACTCGGCAATCTCGCGCTCTGCTTTACGGACCGCCGCCGGATTGGGCAACGATTCGGTGACGGTCTTGCCATCGACCTTGTAAGGGAGACGAGGATTTAGACCGTGACCCGGGTCTTTGGGCCGGTGGCAGTGGCAAGTGGGCTTGCAGCACCGGCCCGAAGTGGGAGTGATGGACCCAGAGCGCAGGTCGCCCAGGGCGGCGATCTGATCGGCGATCTGGGCACGCCGCTGTTGAAGCGAGTCGAGGGATGTAGTTGTTGGCATTGAGGGGCCTCCTGTGCTAGCGTACTGCCCGGATCCGTGGGACAAAAAAAAGAAACCCCGTTGATCGTCACTTCTGAGACGTGCACCCTTGGATAAGACTGCACTAGCGGCGTGAGAGGCGTATGTGATAAGGTTTTCTTTGCGGGAACTATTAGTTACGGCAACAGGAGATACGATGAGTACCAGAACGCGATTTATGATTTCGAGCCTCGCCATGGCCCTTGTAGCGGCCGGGTTGATGGCGCAAAGTGGCAAAAAGGCGTCGGCCAGGAAAGGTCCGGGAATTCTGCAACCGCAAATGACCGTTGAAGGCGGCAAGTATGACGCGGCCATGGGAAAAATCGGCGCAAAAACGGCCCAGCCGTGGTCGGCGACAACGGTCGGCGCCGCCGTGGACGGCAAGGCCAACCCGGCGACCACAACGACGCTCGTTGGAGAGATCCTCGATTTTTCGTGCTACCTCCAGATCGGAAAGCACGGCGAAAAGCATCGCGCCTGCGCCCAGAAGTGCTTCACAGCCGGTCAGCCCATTGGCTTGATGACGAGCGACGGCTCGCTTTATATGCTGATGGAAGAAGAGCATGATCCGCGCCGCGACGGTCTCACGGATTTCAGAAAAGCCGCGATCGACCATGCCGCTCATATCATGGAAGTGAATGGAACTGTGTCTTCGCACGGCGGCTACAAGGCCCTCTACGTTACCGGCTTCCTCAAGAAGTAGGAGTTCCAAGAAGATGAGACCTGCTGGATTCCTGGCCGGTGCGCTAGCGCCGGCCATTTTTTTAATCGCTCAGAGTGGCGGTCCCGTGAAGCAACCGCTTGGCCTGATGCCGGTGATTTGGCCGGCCGACAATCCGTATTCGGTCGAAAAAGCCGAGCTGGGGCGCTTTCTCTATTTCGACACGCGCCTTTCCGCCGATAACACCGTCTCCTGTGCGACCTGTCACAGTCCAAAGTTTGCTTTCACTGACGGCGCGCCGGTGTCAACCGGTATTCGCGGACAGAAGGGCGGACGCAGCGCTCCGACAGTAATCAACCGGGCTTACAGCCTGGCGCAGTTCTGGGATGGGCGAGCGCCGACGCTCGAGGCGCAAGCCGTTGGCCCAATCGCGAATCCGATCGAAATGGGGATGACGCATGATGCGGCCGTGGCGAATCTCAGGAAGATCAAAGGATATCGCGATTTGTTCGCCAAAGCGTTCGGCACGGAGGATTTCACCATCGATCACGTGGCAAAGGCTATCACCACCTTCGAGCGGACCATTCTTTCCGGGAACGCGCCGTACGACAAGTACAAGGCGGGGAACAAGAAGGCGATGTCGCCATCGCAGATTCGCGGAATGGGAGTCTATCTTGACAAGGCGAAGTGCGATCAATGCCACGAGGGAATCAATTTCACGAGTAATATGTACGCGAACATTGGCGTGAGCGCGGACCGGCGCGATCCGGACGAGGGACGGTTCGCCGTTACCAAGAACGAAAAGGACTGGGGACATTTTAAGACACCGACGCTTCGAGAGATCCAGCACACTGGGCCGTACATGCATGACGGAAGCCTGAAGACCCTCGAGGAGGTTGTTGATTTTTACGACAACGGTGGCAAGCCAAACAGAAATCTGGACGACCGCATGAAGAAACTGAACCTGACCGCGCAAGACAAGACGGATCTGGTGGCGTTTCTCAAAGCGCTCAGCGGCGAAGGCTGGCAGCAAATCAAGGCGCCGGAGAAGTTCCCGCAGTGAAGCGGGTGACGGCGTTTGTACTGCTGTCGTTGCTGGCCACGGGCGCCTGCAAGCGGGATTCAAAGAAGAGGATCGCGGTTATTCCGAAGGGGCAGGCGCACCTGTTCTGGCAATCCGTCCACGCGGGGGCTGTGAAGGCGGCACGCGAGGCCGAGGTTGAAATCGTCTGGAACGGGCCGGTAACCGAAACCGATTACAGCGCTCAACAGAGGATTGTCGAGACATTTATCACGCAGCATGTGGATGCAATCGTTCTCGCGCCAATCGACAAGACGGCTATGGTGGGCGTTGTCGATCGCGCGACCGCAGCCGGTATTCCCGTGGTGATTTTCGACTCCGGCGTGGACACTCCGAATTTCGTATCTCAAGTGGCGACGGACAACTACGCCGCGGGAAAGATGGGCGCGGAGCGGATGGGGAAGATTCTCGGCGGCAAGGGCAACGTGGCGATGGTCGCGGTACAGCCTGGCGCGGCTTCGACGATGTTGCGGGAACAGGGATTCGAGGACGCGATCAAGCAGGATTTTCCCGGCATCCGGATCGTCGACAAGCGCTTCGGAATGGCGGATTTCGCAAAGTCGCTGGGGGTCGCGGAAAACATGTTGACTGCATACCCGGACCTCGACGCCTTCTTTGCCTCGAATGAATCGAGCACCGTCGGCGCGACGCAGGCGCTAAAGGGCCGCAAGAGTAAGGTGAAGCTCGTCGGCTTCGACTGGAGCCCGACGCTGCTCGAAGACCTTGAAAAAGGCGCAATCGATTCTCTCATAGCGCAGGACCCGTTCCGGATGGGATATGAGTCCGTGCAGGCGGCGGTGAAGAAGCTTGCGGGTGGAACGCCCGAAAAAATCAACAATCTGGCGCCGCTGGTGGTCACAAGGGAAAACCTGAAACATCCGGCGGTACAGTTGCAACTGCACCCCGACCTGGACAAATATCTGAAGTAGGGGGCGCCTTACCTCTCGGACGTCGTCCGCGGACTCGTGATGGTTCATATGGCCATCGATCACGTGCGAGTCTACTCCGGCTTTGAGCGGACAGGGAGCCCTAGCCTAAGTTCGTCACGAAAAGGGAGGAACCTGACCTAAGTCATTGAGAAACGGTTCAAGCGATCGCCGAGTCTACACTACATTTGCGACTGAACTGGAGATGCACCTGCAAGAGGATGCCAAGTTGCTGGAGTAGCGATCGGCCCGTCGGCACAGCTGGTGACGAAGATGCGGAATGTATAACCCGGTACCTCGATCAGTTTGCGTCCCAGGCTGGCGCGGGCTTCGCGGATTTCTTCACGAATCACCACGAAGCGCCCCTCCACCTTCCATCCGAACAG
>SYKU01000221.1 GCA_005808865.1 Acidobacteriota bacterium | reverse complement strand
GGTACTAGCCTATCAAAAGATAGGATAGACATACGGCGGGATTGGAGACAAACTTTACCCAGTCGGCCATTTTCGGAGGGCCGAAACGATTTTCAAGGTTCGGAGGTGCTATGAATGATCTTAGACGTGTTACGATTTTCTCCCGGGTGGCATTCGCTGCCCTGTTCCTTCCGCTAGTTGCAGCCCCGTTGGCAGGGGCACTGGCCGTCCCTTGCGGGACGGGTGCCAACTGGGTGGATACCTGCGCGGCCGGGACCTACGTTCTCCCATGGGAGGCGACTGGTGAGGTGAATGGCGGTCCGTCAGTGTTGCTGACTGGCTCGGCTGAGGTATTATTTGGACCCGCCGGTGGTGGTCATGTCCCGATCGAACTGGTGTCCCTCCATTTGACTGGCGGGGGCGGTGTCATTTTGAGGGCCGGGTCGGCTTTCGGTCTTACGCCCTCATTGGGCGGACTCACTCAGCAGGGGCCGGGTTCCCCTCTTGCCGACAGCTTCTTCGACATTTTCTTCGAGTTGGAGGGAGTTGCCCCCGATCCGCTTCGCAACGCCACTGCGGCGAACATTTTCGGGGCCGGCCTACTCACGTGGCCAGACGCTACTAGTTTAGTGCTAACTAACGGTCCAATTCCGCTGTTCACGCCGGGGGGCAATCAAGTGGCTCAACTCACAAGCGCGGGCCACGATTTAGTAATAATAGGCCCCGTACCGGAACCGATGTCTTTCGTCATCCTGGGATCGGGCTTAGCCGGAATTTTCCTTGCCCGGAAGAAACTCGCTCGGGGTTAGCCGCATAGCGGTATTTCTGCCAGTGCTCTAAAGCCAACGCTTCCCGTTCAGACAAGTGAGGCATCAAGTTCGTACTTGACGCCTACGGCTCCGAACTTGGCTCCGTATCGGCCCACTGGCGCTCAAGCATCTTCGAATACTCGCCCGAGGCGTAGAGATCAAATCTGAAATTTCTCGCGTCGATTTCAGTAAATGGCGCGAGATTCTGCCAGCAGGCGAACATGTGATCGGCGAAACGATAATAGTTGCGGGTGAAGTCTTCCGAAAGTTGTTCGGGTTCTGGAACCTGCTGGAAAACAGCGTTAAGGCCGATTCCTCGTGAGAATATCGACTTATAGTCCGAGACGCCCCAACCGCGCAACTTCTCAATCACGTGTTGTGGTGTATCGGTAACAAGGAACGCCGCGAAGGACGCCTCCCGGAGCCCACATGACGCCAATTCAGGCACGCGGCTCACCGAATCGAGACATTGAGCCGTCCACCGGAGCACGTCTTTGCCAACGAAGTAGAGCATCCTGATTTCGCTGCAACGTCCCTCAAGGAGCTTTCGCGTGAGGACCTCGGGGCCATACTCCTGATTCGGCAGCAGACCCTGCAACATCAGGCTGGCTCGTGAGCTTTCAAGCAGCTTCGAGGGCCCGGACTGATCGGCAAATGGATGCAGTATGAGCGGTGGCAGTTCCCAAAAACCAGCGCCCCACTGCGTCGGATCGTTCATGATTTCAAGTTCCGGAAGTATCATCGTCCCTTTACGTTTCTGGTGCTAGTGGACCTATCGGCGCACTTCTGCGAAAAGATTAGTTCCAGTCTACCTTTTTCCCGACACAGAAACGAGAACACGGGTGTGGATTCGAGCGTACGCCGTGTGTCATGCTGGGCAATCGGCCTGGTCGATCATGAAGATTACTTTTTGGGGAGCGGCAGGCGTAGTGACCGGCTCCATGCACGAACTTGAGGCAAACGGCAGGCGCTACCTGCTGGATTGCGGGTTGTATCAGGGGAGGCGAAAGGATGCTGAGAATCGAAACCGGAGCCTCCCGTTTCGCGCGGCGGACATCGACGCCGTGGTCCTCTCGCACGCCCACATCGATCACAGCGGCAACCTGCCCACCTTAGTCAAAGCCGGGTTCGCGGGCCGCATCCACGCAACGCCGCCAACCGTGGATCTGTGTGGAGCGATGCTTCTAGACACGGCTCATATCCAGGAAAAAGACGCCGAGTTTGTCAACAAGCACCGTCGTCGCCGCGGCAATACGGAGGAAGTGGCGCCTCTGTACGTCAAAGAAGACGCCGAAAGAGCGCTTTCCAGGTTTCACGGCGTACCCTATCACCGTCCGTTCGAACTTCACGAGAACCTCACTTACGAAGCTTTCGACGCCGGCCACATGCTGGGATCGTCCTCGGTCCTGATTGAGAATCGCGCCGGGCCGAGACCGCTGAGGCTGGTTTTTTCAGGCGACGTGGGCCGCCCCGGACTCCCGATTCTCCGCGACCCCGAGCCAATGCCTTCCGCCGATTACCTCATCATGGAAAGCACCTACGGCGACAGGCTTCACAAGACACAGGATCTCGCGATCGACAAACTCGCCGCCACTATCGCCCGGACCTGTGCCCGCGGCGGCAAGATCATCGCACCTGCCTTCGCGGTGGGCCGCACGCAGCAGTTGGTGCTGCTGCTGCACGAACTGGCCAACAAGAACCGCATCCCGAATATACCGATTTTTGTGGACAGCCCGCTCGCAGTCAACGTCACGTCCGTCTTCAGAGACCACACTGAGTGCTTCGACACCGAGACGACGGAATACCTCAGGCGCGGAGAAGATCCCTTCGGCTTTAGCCGCCTCCAGTACGTCCGGGATGCAGCGGAATCGAAGAAGCTCAACGATCTCCGGGGCCCTTGTCTTATCATTTCGGCTTCCGGAATGTGCGAGGCGGGGCGAATCCTGCACCATCTACGCAACAACGTCGAAGATCCACGGAATACAATTCTCATCACGGGCTTTCAGGCGGAGAACACACTCGGCCGCAAGCTCGTCGAGCGCCTTCCGGAAGTGAACATTTTCGGGGAGCCGATGCGGTTACGCGCCGAAGTGGTGACGCTCAGCGAACTCAGCGGGCACGCCGACCAGCGGGAACTCCTGCAGTGGATCAAACCGGTCGCTCACGGCCTGAAGAAAGTGTTTCTGGTACATGGTGAACCGCCGCAAGCAGCCGCTCTGGCGGCGGAGATCGAACGGACGTACCGTATTGAGACGGTTGTTGCGGCGCGCGGCCAGTGCTTTGAGTTGAAGGATCTCTGACAAGGCCGTTGACAGGCCGGCAGGTGCTGTCCTCCTGCGTAAGACAGCTAAAGACAACCATGGATATCGTTACAGGCACAATAGGATGGATCGAAGTCATCTGCGGACCCATGTTTTCGGGCAAGAGCGAGGAACTGATACGGCGTCTGAGGCGGGCCAGTATCGCCCGCAAGAGGGTACAGGTATTCAAGCCCGAAATCGATACCCGCTACTCGGACAATCATATCGTCTCGCACGGCGACCTGCGGATGAAGTCGGAAGTGGTCAACGACGCGTCCGGGATACTCGACCGCATGGACTGGCGTACGGAAGTCGTCGGAGTGGATGAAGGCAACTTCATGGGCGAGAGTCTGGTCGAGGTGTCGGCGCGGCTGGCCGACAGCGGGAAGCAGGTGATTATCGCAGGTCTCGATACGGACTTCATGGGCCGTCCCTTCCCGCCCATTCCGGATCTACTTGCGCTTGCCGAATCCATCACGAAGACGCTGGCCATTTGCATGCGCTGCGGCAATCCAGCGAAGCACACGCAGCGGCTAGCCGGGTCGGAGGATCTGATCGTGGTAGGGGCGGCGGGACTATATGAAGCCCGCTGCCGCCGCTGCTTCGAGCCTGGCATTCCGAAGCAGGAAGAGTTGGAGTTCGTCCGGGCGCGGAGGCAGGAGAAAACGTAGCTGTACCGCTTCGACGGAGACGTGCGTCCATCTCGGTGTAGCCGTTTGGTAAGATTGAAAAACGCCATTTAGGAGGTTCCCTTGACACCAACAACGCCGGGCTATCCACCCCCAGATAACAGTGGAAACATGAAGACCGCGCTGCTCGCGGGAGCCGTGATCGCCCTGCTTGGGGCGAACGTGTATCTATACGTCCAGATCGACCATCTTCAGGCCGATGTGGCGAAGATGCGCGATGGCTTGTCCACCGAGATTACGAGTCTCAAGGAAACATCAAGTATCTCGACGGCCACTCACCGCAAGAACCTGGATTCGCTGAAGGATGAACTGGCCACGGCACGCACGCAGGCCGCCGCCGCAGCGGGGGCCGCCAAGACAGAGGCTTCGAACAAAGTGGAGCAACTGGCGAAGCGGGTGGAGGCGGAACAGCAGAAAGTGGCCGCGCAACAGCAGCAGCAGGCGACCGAACTGACAGAAGTGAAGCAGGCCGCCACCACCGCGAATGCGAAGATCGGCGACGTCTCGGGCGAAGTCACCACGGTCAAGAATCAGGTTACCTCCACCAAGGCCGAGCTTGAGAGGACTATCGCGGACCTCAAGAAGGTAACAGGGGATCTGGGCGTCCAGAGCGGATACATTGCGACCAACGGCAAGGAACTGGCGCTGCTCAAGAGGCTCGGCGAACGCAATATCACGGAGTTCAAACTCGCGAAGACGAAGGAGCCTCAGAGGGTGGGCGACATCGCGCTAGTGCTGAAGAGGACCGATCAGAAGAAGAACAAGTACACGGTCGAAGTCGTTGCGGACGATAAGCGCACCGAAAAGAAAGACAAGGGCATCAACGAGCCAATCCAGTTTTACGTGAGCAGGGCCCGGCAGCCCTACGAGATCGTGGTGAACGAAGTGAAAAAGGATCTGATTGTCGGCTACCTGGCAGCGCCGAAAGATCAAGTAGCCCGCAACTAGCCGATCCGCCTTGAGAGTAGAGGCTGAGCCAACGGTGAAACGCGCAGCGCCCACCGTTGGCTCCGTTTCAAGCGTCAGGGAGACGACAAAAGGCAATCCCCCGCCCCACCTCCTCAGTGTCACAATCCCCGTCGGAATTCAGCGAGAGCATATGCGCGCGGCCCCGAGATGGGAGATGTTCCGTGCGTCCAGCCGTTTCCGGCCGGAAGCGGGAAACACCAATATTCAGATGCAAACTTTGGCAAAGCGCCGGGACAGGGTGAACGAGCCGCACCGCACGCAAGCCCGGTGAAGGCGTACTTCTGAGCCGCCAAGCACGTTTGACCGAGCGGCAACCCGGATTCGTTACAATGTTTCTGTCCGAAGAGGAGAATTCCCATGCTGCTCGGCGCCGTAACGTACAACGTCCTGAAGGATTGGGACGTCGAAACCATCATCAAGAACCTGGAGGCCACCGGCTTCGAAGCCGTTGAATTACGCACCGGCCACAAGCACGGCGTGGAGCCGGCTCTTTCCCGAGATGAACGGGAGAAAATCAAAGGCCGGTTCCAACGCAGCAAGGTGCGTCTGCTGAGCTTCGGATCCACTTGCGAGTTCCATTCACCGGAGGCCGCCGAACGCTCGAAGCAAGTCGAAATCGGCAAGGCCTTCATCGATCTTGCGCATGATACCGGAGCGTGGGGCGTGAAGGTACGGCCCAACGGGCTGCCGGCCGGCGTCCCGAAAGAAACCACGATCGGCAACATCGGCGCCTGCCTGCGGGAGCTAGGAAATTACGGTGGCGGAAAGGGAGTCGAGATCTGGATGGAAGTCCACGGGAAGGACACGCAGGCGCCCGAGGTCTCGGCGGCCATCATGCGCGCGGCGAAGCACGACAACGTGGGCCTCTGCTGGAATTCGAACCCGACCGATGTCAAGAACGGATCCGTGAAGGAGTCTTTCGATCTTCTGCGCCCCTGGATCAAGAACTGCCACATCAATGAACTGGCCAGTTCCTATCCCTACCGCGAATTGTTCGCTCTGCTACAAAAGAGTAAGTACGACCGCTATACGCTGTGCGAAGCGCAAGAGAGCAAGGAGCCTGAGCGTTTCCTGCGCTGGTACCGGGCGCTTTGGACGGAGCTCAAGCGCGCATGACAAAGATGATGCGCAGCGCCGCCGCAATTTTCCTTACGTCGGTGGCGGCCTGCGCGGCCGTTCCCTCTCCGCAGACACACTTCGGCCACCCGATTGGCGCTGACCGAAGGGTTCTCGATTGGGACAAGGTCGTCTCGTATTTTCAGTTATTGCAGGGGGCGAGCGACCGCATCCGGGTCGAGGAAATCGGGAAGACCGCAGAGGGAAGGGCGTTCATCTACGCGACCATCGCAGCACCAGCCACGTTACGCAACCTCGCTCGCTACCGCGAGATTCAACGGAAACTCGCCGACCCTCGCGTCACCACCGAACGGGAGGCCGCGCGGCTCGCAGCCGAAGGCAAGACAGTAGTGCTGATCACGTGCTCGATCCACTCGACCGAGATCGCTTCGACGCACACCGCTCTCGAATTCGCCTACCGGCTGATCACGGAAGACAAGCCGAGGTTCCGCGCCATTCTCGAAAATACTATCTTTCTTCTGGTGCCATCGCTGAACCCGGACGGCGTCGATATCGTGTCCCGCTGGTACCGGAAAACGCTGGGCACCCCGTATGAGGGTACTTCGCCGCCGGAACTTTACCACAAGTACCTGGGACACGATAACAACCGCGACTGGTACATCTTCTCTCAGCCTGAAAGCCGCCATACGGTTTCAAAGCTGCACAATGTGTGGCATCCGCAGATTGTCTACGACGTCCATCAGCAGGGCGCGAACGCTTCGCGTATCTTCGTTCCGCCGTGGCTAGATCCGATCGAGCCGAACGTCGACGCCCTTCTCGCGCAGCAGACAAACATGATCGGCACGGCGATGGCGGCCGATCTTACGGCGGCCGGAAAAACTGGCGTCGCGATTAACGCCTCGTACGATTTCTGGACGCCGGCGCGGCACTACCAGGCCTATCACGGCGGCATGCGCATCCTTACCGAATCCGCGAGCGCGAAGATTGCCACACCGGTCACGATCAGGAAGGAGGACCTCGATACACGTCCTCTCGGCTACAACGCGCAGGAGCGAAGCTGGAATCACCTGGAGCCCTGGGATGGCGGCGAGTGGCATCTTCGCGACATTATCAACTACCAGTTGATCGCGTTCGAGTCCTGCCTCTATCAGGCGGCGATTCGCCGCGAAGACCTGTTGACGAATTTCTACAGGATTGGGCGGCGCACGCTCGCGCGAACATCACCCTACGGTTTCCTGATCACGGCCGGCCAGCGCGATCCAGGCGCGACTCGCAAGCTCATCGAGACCCTGCAATTCGGCATGGTGGAGGTGGAGCCGCGAGCCGACGGCAGCCATCTTGTCAGGATGGCGCAACCTTATGGAAGCTACGCGAAAGCTTTGCTTGAGCGGCAGCAGTATCCGGACCTGCGAATGTATCCTGGCGGTCCCCCAAGGCGTCCTTACGACGTAACGGCGCACACGCTGCCGCTGCTGATGGGAGTCGACGTCGAACGGCTTGAACAGGCGCCGCCGGCAGCCCAGTCACGCCCTCAGCCGGCGCGCGGCGGTATCCTGTCCGCCTCCGACACCGATACCTGGCGCGAAGTGAACCGGATGTGGCGGGCGGGTACGAAGTTGTGGCGCGATCCGGTGTCGGGCGATTTCTCCACCGTTGCCAACTCAGGTTTGAAGCAAACGAGCGCCCCGCGCATAGGCCTCTACAAGAGCTTCGTCCCGAGCATGGATGAAGGCTGGACGCGCTGGCTGCTCGAGGATTTCGGCTTCAAGTATGCAAGTGTTTCGAACAAGGAAATCCGGGCAGGCAACCTCAAGGATCGCTTCGACGTGGTGGTATTTTCGGATCAGCCTCCGGCCTCGATTCACATGGGGTACCGTCCGGGCACGATGCCCGAAGAGTTCACGGGCGGGTTGGGAGAAGAAGGCGCATCGGCATTGAAGGCGTTCGCCGCGGACGGTGGCACACTTGTTTTTCTGAACCGCGCCTGCGATTTCGCGGCTGGGCATCTGGGCGTCAAGGCCAGGAACGTAGTGGGCGGCGTCTCGAACCGCGACTTCTATTCGCCCGGCTCGCTGCTCAATGCAACGCTCGACGCGAAGAGCCCGCTCACGCTTGGGCTCCCGGAGCGGATCGCAATCTGGTCCGAGCACAGCCCGGCTTGGGAGACTGAGGAAGCCACGGTGGCGCGCTACGCTCAATCGAACGTGCTCGCGTCGGGATGGCTGCTTGGAGACAAGTTGATTGCGGGACGATCTGCCCTTGTAGACGCGCGGATGGGCAAGGGACATGTGATTCTGTTCGGCATGCGGCCGCAGTATCGGGCGCAAAGTTACCAGGCGTTCAAACTGTTGTTCAACGCCTTCCTGTATTTCTGAGGGTTGTGGGAGACGTGTCTGTGGCGTCGTCAAAGGCCAAGCGGGAACGTTTCGTACTCACCGCGCCGCATGCCTAGATGGCTGCCGGCCGGGCCGCGACTGACGGCAACTAACTGACGTGTACGGCACACTTGTGGTGTTGGACGAGATTGGCATTCGTGGTTGACCTTCCGCGGAACGCAGTTGGACCGGCACTCAACTCATTACCGTGGTCATGCGCCCGTAAACCTGATATTCTTCTTTGTTCGGAAGGAGTCATCGGCACTATGCGGATTGCAACGTTTCTAGGATTGGCATGCGGACTCGCGGCCCCGGCTGCGGACGACCGGATAAAGGTCGAAAACGATCACACACGGGCGCTGTTCGTCACCTCCGCCCCAGGCGCGAAAAGCGGAATGCACGTGCACAAGATCAATCGCGTCATGATCTACCTCGACGCCGGCAAGATGACGCTCACCGATTCCGCGGGCAAGGTGACTCCGCTTCACTTCAGAGCGGGCGAAGCGCTATGGAGCCCCGCGATGGGGGATCACGTTAGCTTGAACCTCAGCGATCATCCGGTACGCATCGCCGAGGTGGAACTGAAAGCGAAACCGGCCGGAACCCCGGCAGTGAAGCTCTCGGCACTCGATCCCGTGAAGGTGGATCCCAAGCGTTACAAGGTCGAGATGGAGAACGATCAGGTCCGGGTTATTCGCGCGCGCTATGGGCCGCACGACAAGGGCGTCATGCACGAACACGCCCGGAATCGAGTGGTGACGTACCTCACGGAAGGCAACATGAAGATCACGGCTCCGGGCCAAGAGCCAAAGGTGCTGAAGAACAAGGTAGGCGATGTGACCTGGGGCGGCCACGCCAAGCACATTGAAGAGAACCTGAGCGACAAGCCGTTCGAAGTGCTGGCGGTTGAGTTCAAGTAAGCGCGCTACGATGAAAGTATGCCGAACGGTGATGCATCACACGACCTCGATCTGACGCCGTTTTTCAGATCCTCGAACCATGACGCCGAGATGGAAGCGACCGCCATCCACGGGCTTCTTGAGGCAAACGGGATTCCGAGCATACTCGTGGGCAGCGCTCAGATTCCGTCACTTGAATTCGTCGTTGAAGTGCCGCGCTCGCAGCTTGAAGCGGCACGGCAAGTGCTAGCCGATGCGAAGGCAGCCGGCCCGGACGCGGCGCTTGAAGCGGAGCGGAACGAAGAGTCCGCGTCAGAAGCCTAAGCTCCAGTCCGGCAGCGCCCACGTCTCCGCGCCCCGGCCCGCGGCGGTTTCAAAGCTCAATCCGCGGCCGTCGGAGCGGATGACGATGAGGCCATCATGGTCGGTACGGAGCACTGCCGCGCCGCGTTCGGCGAGCCGTGCGAGCACGTCGCCGTGGGGGTGACCGTAGGAGTTCTCGAACCCGGCTGAGATAATCGCGAAGGAGGGGCGCGCGGCGTCGAGGAATGCGGCTGTGCTCGACGTCCGGCTACCGTGGTGCGCCACCTTCAGAACATCGATGCGAGCGGTGTCCGGCAGTTTCGCCTCCACGGATTTTTCCATATCACCGGTCAGCAGGAATGCGTGCTTACCGAAAGAGAGCCGCAGAACGAGCGAGTCGTTGTTAGATGCAGCCGCGCCGGGCTGGTGGTCAATGGGAGGCGCGAGCGCCTCGATGTTCGCACCGCCGAAATCGAACCGGTCTCCCTGCCGCAACGGCACGATGCGCACGCCGCGGCGCATTGCTGCCGCACGCACGATTCTCCAGCTTTGCGACTCGGGCATGGCCCCAGTCCACAGTTCACGGACTTCGAAGTTTTCAAGCAGCGCTTTGACGCCGCCGATGTGATCTTCATGGGCATGAGTGAGCGCGATGGCGTCCAGACGCCGGATGGAACGGCTCCACAGGTAGGGGGAAACGACATCTTCCCCGATGTTGAGACGCGGCGGGGCGCGGCGGCCGAACGCGGCGATTCCGCCTCCATCGACGAGAATCGCCTCGCCTTCCGGAAATGTTGCGAGCAGGCTATCACCCTGGCCGACGTCGATTGCGGTTAGTTCCAAAGCTCCGCGTCCGATCTTCGGCGCAAACGGATGCCATACTATGAGACCGAGCGCCGCAAGAACAGCCGCAGCGGCGCACATACGCAGGCCTGGTCTCCGAAATAGTGCCGCCGCGAGCAGGACCGCGGCAAACGCGACTCCAAGCGAGAGCGGAGGGGGCGGGATTCGCCACACCGGTTCAAGACTTGCATGCCAATCCACGGCTGCCTGCGACGCTGTCAGCAGCCATCCGGCGACCCGCGCCGGAAGCGCCCATCCCGTGAATACAGCTACGAAACCGACCGGCACCATCAATCCCATCAAGGGCACGACGATGACGTTTGCAGAGAGACCGGTCAAGGAAAGACGGTGAAAGTATACGGCCATCGGCAGCGCGAGTCCGATTTGAATGAGCGCGGAGGTTACAACCAATTCGTAGATGAAGAACGCCGCGCGAAGGGGCTGCGCAACCAGAAGGAAGGCGCACCAGCGGAGCGGAATACGCGTCCACAGCGAGATGGTTTCGGCCAGCAGGCGCGCCTCAACGCGGAATTGCGCAGCACGCGGATCAAGGTGCAGATCCCGGCCAACGTCGTTGATCGCCCTGAGGCCGAGCGCCAGGGGCCCCGACGTGCGTTCAATTAGCGGAACGGCAAAAGCGCCCAGAAACGCGACCGCAAGAAAGGAGAGTTGGAAGCTGGCTTCGAACATCTGTTCGGGGTCGATGGCCAGGAACGCCAGAGCCACGGCGGAGAGCAGGTTGAGAAGCCTGCGTTCCCTGTAAAAGTAACGGCCTACCGCAAACAGCGTGAGGCCGGCGGCCGACCGCACCACGGGAGGCTGCGAGCCGGATATGAAGGCGTAGAGCCAGGACGCAAGAACGGTCATCGCGAGCGCCGGCGCCTCCGGGATGAAGCAGAGGCGAAGCAAGAGCAGAAAGAATGCAGCTAGCGCCGCAACGTGGGTTCCCGAGATCACGAGGGCGTGAAAGGTTCCGGTCGAGCGGAAGTTTTCTGTCCAGATTTTATCGATCTTCGAGGTCTCTCCAAGGAGTATCGCTTCGATCATGCCGGATTGGTAAGCGTTGCCGGAATACAGCTGCTCGACTCTGTCGATGGCCGCGGCGCGGATCGCAAACACAGCACGGCGGAAGGCTGACCCACACGAACCGGGAAGCACCTTGACTGGAGTTCCCACCCGCGCGGACGCCGTCCAGTAGATATCCTGACGAGCCAGGTAGCGGACGTAGTCAAACGATCCCGGGTTATTGAAATTGTGAGGCTGACGAACCCTCGCAGCGATCTCGATGCGCTGTCCGTAGCGAAGCGGCGGCGGAGCTTCTCCGGGACGGAGGTATAGACTGACGCGGGCCCTTGCACCCGGATCGAGTTCAAGCACAAACTGTTCGCGCTCCTCGAAGAAAGCGGGCGGCTCAACGACGCAGCCCTCGAGTATAACGGGCGCCGGACCTTCGACATCGAGCTCCGGGGGAGGGCCCATGCGGTTCGCCACGGAACAAAGCGCGCCCGCGAAGACGAGCGCGGTGAGACAAGCGGCGCCGGCGGCGGCCCTTGACGAAAGCAAGAGTCCGAGGACGCTTAAAACAAACAACGCCGCGATGGCAAGGAGAAGTTCGCGAGACTCAAAAACGGCGAATCGCGAAATCAGAATTCCGGCGGCGACGGCGGCCAGCGGCGCGAGAAGTGGTTCCCGCAGGGTGAAGTCCTATTCCGATTCTCACATATTCCGGACTACTCGCCGCTCTGCTGGAGCAGCTTCGCGACGAGCCCCGTCCAACCGGTTTGATGGCTCGCGCCTAAGCCCGATCCATCGTCCCCGTGAAAATATTCGTAGAAGGAAATGAGCCGGTCCCAATGCGGATCGCGCTGGAACGTTTCCGTAGCCCCGTAAACCGGCCGGCGGCCGTGCTCGTCCTTCAGAAACACATGATTCAATCGGCGTGAAATTTCCGCCGCGACCCTCCATAGAGAACAGACGTTTCCCGAGCGCGTGGGAAATTCGACCTGAAACGAATCGCCCGTGAAATGGTGAAATTTTTGCAACGACTCG
>SYKU01000220.1 GCA_005808865.1 Acidobacteriota bacterium | reverse complement strand
GGGAGGCCATGCATTCGTTCGAGATCGAGATGAACGGAAATAGCATTACCTGGACGCACTCCGCGCGTGTGCTCAAAGGAGTGCTCTCAGGCGTGGCAGATGGCGCTCAGGTAAGCTTTGGTAGCGGGATGCCGTGCGAGGGCACTCGCCTCAGCTATTTCTTCAGCGGGTCCGTGTCGGGCCGCAGGATGTCGGGCAGGTGCGTTCTCGGGGAGTTTGGCGCCGCACGCTGGACGGCCGTAAAAGCGTGAGCCGGGAGAAACTCAGGGGCTTGCCCTCGGTGGACGCGGCCTTTACCGGGCTGGAGCACCTGACCGCGACGTATCCGCGCGGGCTGGTGATCGACGAAATCCGGCGCGCGATCGCGAACATGCGCCGGCAGATCCTGGAGGAGGGCGAAGGCGGGCCGGGTGTGGATGCGAGAGTTGTAGCCGCGCTTACCGCGCTCGAAACGCCGTCCCTCACGCGTGTCATCAATGCGACGGGAGTCGTCCTGCACACAAACCTTGGCCGGGCACCGGCAGGTAATATGACACCCCTGGCGGGCTACTCGAACCTGGAATATGACGTGGCTCTGGGAAAGCGCGGAAAACGCGACGCCCACGCTGGATCGCTGCTTGCGCGGATGCTCGGGCGTCCGGCGATTGCCGTTAACAACAACGCCGCCGCTCTCTACCTGGCACTCAACGAATTGTCGAGCGGGTTTGAGGCGGTTGTTTCGCGTGGCGAGTTGATCGAGATCGGCGACGGGTTTCGCATCCCCGATATCATGCAGCGATCAGGCGCGGTTCTGCGCGAAGTGGGGACGACCAACAGGACAAACATCGAGGACTACCGCGACGCCATCACGGAGCGCACAAGATTGCTGCTCCGCGTGCATCCGAGCAATTTCCGCATGGAAGGATTCACGTCCCGCGTGGAATTGAAAGACCTGGTCGCGCTCGGGCGCGAACGCGGCATTCCCGTTTACGAAGACCTCGGAAGCGGCTGTTTCACAGACCTGAGGGCGTTTGGAATTCGCGAACCGCTTGTGAGCGAGAGCCTTGAAGCCGGCGCCGACCTGATCTCGTTCAGCGGCGACAAGCTCCTCGGCGGTCCCCAGGCGGGAGTGCTGGCGGGAAATCCCGATTTGGTCGCCCGGCTGCGGCGGAATCCCATGTTCCGCGCGCTCCGGCTCGACAAGCTGATCTCTCAGTGCCTGGAATCGACGCTGCGAAACGTGCTGTTCGAGAGGTGGGACGAGATTCCGGCGCTGAGAATGATCCGGCTTAGCGCGGAGGAGATTCGCTTGCGGGCGCTGAGCCTGGCGGGGCGCATTGGAGGCGTCGTCGAGCCTGGGCAGTCGATGATCGGCGGGGGCTCGACGCCTGAGCAATCGATACCAACATATGTGATTGCCATTTCGTGCGGCAGCGTCGAGTCTCTGGAACGGCGTCTGCGCAAGGCGAAGCCGCCTGTGATCGCGAGGGTGGAGGACGGCAGGCTGCTCCTCGATCTCAGGACTGTGTTTCCGGAGGAGGAAGAGGCGTTGGCCGCTGCGTTCACTCAAGACTTGTGAACACCCGGCTGCCGCGCCGCTCGTACGCCAAAGAGGTGACCTGGCCCGGCGCGCGCGTAAGCAGGCGTATCAAGATGTTTATCGGCGCGGACCCGGACGGTTCGGCTGGCGGTTGAGACGGATCAGAAGCGGGCGTAAAGAAGTAGCGAGGGAGGGTCGGCCAGCGGCCGCTGCGCGGGTTAGGGCCTGTCAGGAAATAACTGTTCCAAGGCCGCATAAGGAACTGTGGTAGCGGTGGCACATTATCTGTGGCCTGTTATTTCCACGGAAGACGGCAGGCGGCAATAAGCGATCTCCTGCCCACCGCCTGCCGATTGAAACTGTCGTTTCATGGCGGGCCCCTAGTGCCAATGTGGCTGCCTCTACGCCAAATTCAAAACGCGCATCAGCGTGCCCGTCTCTTTTTGAATCTTTTCCTGCAACATCATTAGCGCGTATATGAGTTGCTCAGGACGCGGGGGGCAGCCCGGAACGTAGACATCGACCGGTATCACCTGATTTACAGGCACGAGCGCGTAGTTCTGGAAGACGCCCGTCGAAGTCGCGCACGCTCCCATGGAAATGACCCACTTCGGCTCCGGCATCTGTTGATAAAGGTGCCGGATGACGGGCGCCATCTTGTTCGATACGCGGCCGGCGATGATCATCAGGTCGCTCTGACGCGGCGACCCTCGAAACACCTCCGCGCCAAAGCGCGAGATGTCGAAGCGGGAGGCGCTCATCGACATCATCTCGATGGCGCAGCAGGCCAGCCCGAATGACATCGGCCATATCGAGTTTTTCCGCGCCCAGTTGATTGCGTTGTCGAGCGTCGTCGTGAGAATGCCCTGATCGGCCGCGGCCCGCGCGTCCCAATCGGCGATATCGATGCGGGCGAACAACTCCCCCACCGTTATGGGAGGCGCCTGCGCTGGTGAATCCGCCATAAACCTCATTGTCACACGATGGCTGATAGAATTGAAATTGCGCTCATATATTGATTTATTGGATCAAGCCGCCAATACCTGGGGAATTGAAGCGGAATACTGGGATATCTGGGGCAGGCGCCACGTAACTCCCGCTGAGACCAAACAGGCCATTTTGAGCGCGCTCGGAGTGGATACCACCTCGGCGGAGAGCCTGCAACGTGCGCTTGAAGAGCGCGCGGCGCGCGAAAAATCCAGGGCCCTGCCGCCTTGTCTGGTGACCGGTCAGGACCGGCGGCCCTGGGCGATCGACGTCAACGCGCCCGATGACACGCCCATTGAAATCCGGCGTGAGGACGGCCGGGTCGACAGCATCTCAGTTCGCGACAGACGCGCCCCACTACCTGCGGATCTTGGGCTCGGCTATCACGAGGCCACCTGTGGCGGGGAGTCGATGCGGCTGATCGTCGCGCCGGAACGCGCCTACCTCCCGGAGAATTTGCGCGCGGGCGGAATCGCCATTAGCCTCTACGGCGTGCGATCGGCGCGCAACTGGGGCGCGGGCGATCTCACTGACCTCCGGGCCGTCATCGACTGGGTTGCGGACGAGCTGCGCGGCAGCTTTGTTTCGCTCAACCCATTGCACTCAATTCCAAACCGCAGGCCCTACAACACCAGCCCGTACCTGCCGACTTCCGTCTTTTACCAGAACCTGCTTTACCTGGACGTGGAGTCGATCCCGGATTATCAAGCGTGCCGGCGCGCGCGGGAACTCCGCGGCAGGCCGGAGGTGGAGGCTGAGATCGAGGCGCTTCGCGCGTCGGAGTTTGTTGAGTACGAACGTGTGCAGGCCCTGAAAATACGGTTCCTGAAACTCTCCTTCATTCAGTTCCGGCGGAACGGCGGGTCTGCCGAATTCGATCGCTTCCGTGAGCGCGAAGGAAGCCTTCTCGAGAGGTTTGCGCTCTATTGGGCCCTCGACGAGTGGCTTCACGCGCGGAATCCGGATCTCTGGATCTGGCCGGAGTGGCCGCAAGCCTTGCGCGATCCGGACTCCGCCGAAACCCGCGCATTCAAAAACAAACATTGGAGAAGCGTTCTGTTCTACCAATACGTACAGTGGCGCCTTTCCGAACAACTGATGGCCGCCCAGGACTATGCGATCGCGAGGGGCCTTCCCGTCGGGATCTATCACGATCTGGCGCTCGCCACGGATCGTTGCGGCGGCGACCTGTGGGCGCACCGTCCCTTCTACGTCGCGGGCTGCCGCGTCGGTTCACCGCCCGACGACTTCGCCCCTCGCGGACAGGACTGGGCGTTTCCTCCCCCTAACGCGGACGTTCACCGCGACGCCGGGTACCGGCTCTTTGCTGAGTCGATCCGCAAAAACTGCCGCTACGGCGGCGCGTTGCGCATCGATCACGTCATGCGTTTTTTCCGGCTCTACTGGATTCCCGATGGACTCGATGCAACCGCCGGTGCGTACGTGCGTGACCACGCCGAAGACCTGATCCGCATCGTCGCTCTCGAAAGTGTACGTAACTGCGTCATCGTGGTAGGAGAAGATCTGGGCACAGTCGAGCCGCATGTCCGCGAGACCCTGGAGAAGTTCGGCATTCTCAGCTATCGGCTGCTGTTCTTCGAGAAAAAGGATAGCTGCGCGTTCCGCTCGCCCGGCGAATATCCGCGGCAAGCGCTCGTCGCGGCGACCACCCACGACCTGCCAACGATCGCCGGCTTTTGGACGGGCGCGGACATTGAGGCCCGGCGCGAGACCGGTATCATCCCGGACGCCGAAACCTATCGCCGGCAGGTTGAGGAGAGAGCGCGGGAAAAACAGAAAATGCTCGACGCGCTTATCGAAGCGCGGCTCCTGCCCGAGACCTTTCCCAGTCGCGCGGCAGACATCCCCGAACTGATTGGCGAGTTGCACAATGCGGTCATTGGATTCCTCTCCATTACCCCGTCACAACTGCTGGTAGTGAATCAGGAAGATCTTACGAAGGAAGTGGCGCAGCAGAACATGCCCTCAACCACATGGCAGTATCCGAATTGGGGACGAAAAATGAAATTTACGGTGGAACAGCTTCGGCGCGACAAGACGGCGATGGATTTTACTGCAATGTTCCGGAACTGGCTCCTGGCCTCTGGCCGCGCCTGACGCCGTTTACCCGCTTCATAACCTGACGAATCGTCGCGAAGATTCTGTCTTCCACTTCTTCGTCATACGGTCCGGGCAGACCGTAGTATGTCATGCTGTCCACCGCCTCATATCCTCCCTCCTTGAGGACCCGGAGCGAGGGAATATATGACATCACGTCATTCGAGTAACCAGCCACCACGAGACCTTTCGATCCGAATTCCCGTTTCGCTCTCAGGGCGTAATCGACCACCACTTCGCCACCGAGGGCGATGATTGTCAGGTCCCGGCCGAAGGCGGCTGCCTGCACGGGATAGGAATACCTGCGCATGGGGCGTCCCTCCTCGTAGGCCTTCAGCATGGCCTTGGCATGACGGACCCGCCAGATGTTCGACTCCTCTAATCGCACGGCAAACGTCTCTCGCGTGTGCGGCGCAAACGCCAGATCAACGGACTGAAACGCCGCCCGGATCGGTCCTCTGACGCGCGCCAACTTTCTGCCCACCACCCGATTCACCTCCGCGGCAAGCGTCTCGCCGTGGCGCTCCGCGAGGTTCAGCGTTCCTCGCGGATTGGGGTTCTGATCCGCTCCGCACAGCATGAGGAACATTGCCTGGGAACCAGGATGGGCTCTTTCCACTTCAATCTGCGCAAATCCAGCGTAATCCCCCGAAACCTTGTAGAAATCTCCGCCGAGCGTGGTGTTGTGGCATGCGTAGCCGAAGACAACGGCGCGAAGCGTTCCGTCCGGGGATGCGACCTTCAGAACAGGGACGTCGCGGTCGGCCGGTCCCTCTGCATTCACACCGATTCGGACGCCGCCGGGCGTGACCTGCCGCCGGTTCACGGCAAAAGGCGCCGATCCGTTTCCAAAGGAAACGTTAGCCGGCGCAAGGTTTTTGATCGCGGCGCCCACAACCACAACCAGAGAATCGGTAAGCTCTACGGTATATTCGCGAACTCCGTCCTTTTCCAGTCGATCCAACTCGAAGAGGATCTCGAGGTTCGACCCAACCAGAGGTCCTGAGTGCGTGTGCGACGAATTGAACAAAAGTCTCGACCGTTCAAGTCCGTATTCCTTCGCAATGCGCGCGGCGGCCATGTCTGAAACCGGCCTCGGCAGGCCGATCAGATCCGTCGTCACGATCACCAGGCGCGCGCCCTTCGCGTCTTCGATCGCCAGCGCCTTCGCCCACAGGTCGTGTAGCACTCCGTCCGAAGCATGAGTCCGATTCGCGTATCCGGACAGATAAATTGGGGTCTCCGGAGTAATCTTTAGGCGGGCCGCCCCCGCCTTGAAATCGACGGCGGCCAGCGTGGAGGGGAGAAGAAGTGGTAACGCAAGTAGCGGCCCGAGAGGGAGTCTCACGAAGGGTAGTATACGCCGTGCGCGGCCCCAACGGGTTTGATGTCGATCTCGGCGTGCCCCTCTGGTGTGCAGAGTTCGAGGCGGACTGCGGGAATCTCTCCCGCGGTTCCTCGCGGACGAAACAGGACCTCGTAACGATGGAGGATCGCGCGGCAGGCGGTGTCGAACGCCGCTCCCAGTTCTTCTTCGGAACCTGCGTGAAAATAGTTGCCGCCGCTGAGGCGGCAGATCTCTTTCAACGCGTTCGCGCTTTGGGCGGGAGCCAGTCCAGCAATGTGGATGGCTGTCTTTACCTTGGAAGCAGCAGCTATTAGAGGCTCAACATCGAAGTCCGCGGGGAAGCCGGTTCCGGCCAGGAGAATTATATGGCGCTGGCCGGAGATAGCCTTCATCGACGCCAGCAGGGAACTGAACGCTTCGAGGATTCCATGTTCAGTTCGCGACGCACGGTTCTGCGCCGAATCTGCCACCACCTGGGAAGTTTTCATGGTGAACCGGATTACGTTCGCGTCCGGGGCTTGGGGTTTGTCAAGAACTGCGGCGTCCCACGGCATGGCTTGCGCCGCCGCCGTCAGTTTGGTCACACCCCAGTAGTCAAACGACCTCTTGATCTTCGCGCACTCGACGATGGCCGAGGCGGCTTTTTCCAAGGCAGTGTCGGGAATCCCGCTTCCCGAGGCGATTCCGAAGCCAATGACTCGCACCTCCTGACCCGACTGCTCCCGCACCACAAAGGAATCCGACGCCCGGTCGTCCTCCCAAACAATGAAGCAGACCGGCTGAATCCCTTCGCGAGGCTTGCCTTTTTCGTTTGTTATGACGGTTGACAGGCAACACTGCCCGTCAGGCTGACTCGAGGCGTTCAGCAATCTCATGTCGATTCCCCCCGCGCGCATAGAGTCAGACTTGGCGCGCTTCGTGCGAAGGATCGCCCGGAAGGCGGTTGTCCGTACCTGCGGCGACGGGTCGATCAACAGAGACGCGAGCGCTGGAAGAAAACGCGGGTCCGCCGTGTTCCCCATGACCCAGGCGCCGGTCGCGCGAAACGAAGCCGCCTCATGCGTCGCGAGCGCCCTGATCTCCTCAATGACGGCGGTGTCGTGCATGCGGTACAGAGCAATCGCGGCGTTCCCAGCCACCCGGTTGTTGGTGCTCTTGATCAACCCTCGCAGCGGTTCAAGAAGCTCGCCGTCTTCAAGTCCCCATAGCGCTTCGACCGCATTTGCCTGCACCCGGACGTCGGCTTCGGCAACGTATTGCATGGACCATTTGGCGCTCCGGACCCGGCGGCCGATGAGCAGGACGGCCTTCGAGCGCAGGCGCTCGTTCGGGTGTCGCACCATATGGCTCAGGATGGGAACCACCCGCGTTCCGTCGGAGATGGCGTCGAGTACTTCCATTGCGCGTTCCGCGGCCGGTCCGTCAAGGCGCGATCCGGGCGCGTCGCCGGGCTTGAGAAGTTTGTCCGCGAGTCGCACATCGAGCAGGGGCTCGATCTGAGCTACATGTTTGGCCATGGAGATCGCCTCAGCCAAAGTGAGCGCCGAGGTGTCGCAGAGCTTTCCAATGAGCAAATCGGACTGGACGAGCAGGGTCGTGAGATACCGCCCGCCGGGTCCGCCTACACCGGCTTTCAGCAACGGAAGGGCGCTCTCCGCGAACGCGTCGCGGTCCATGGCCAGCGTTTCCCGAAGGGCTTGCGCCGCGGCGGTCGGGTTGCGTTCAAAATCGGAAACTGACTGCGCGATCATCTCGGGCATCGTGTTCGTGGTTACCCTAGTGCGACTTGCCCCGCGCCGGCGCCGAGGCTGGAATAGATCTGAAGTTTGGCCGTCAATTCGGCGTGGCCTTGCGCGGCCAAACGGAATTGAATCTCGTACCTATGCTCGATTCCTTTGAAGATCCGCTCATACGCCGAAAAGATGTCATCGTCGCCTGAGGCCGGCATGAAGAACCCTCCTGTCGCGCTACACAACCGGTCAAGCGGATGGCCGTTCGCTGAACTCACGCCCAGACAGACCACATGAACGGTTGCCTTGGCATTGATGCAGTTCTTACTGACGGCTTCCAATTCCCGGCAGTCCGCAAAGTCCGGTCCGGCCAGCAGCACGAGATGACGGGTTCCGCGCGTATTTGCAGCACCCGCAAGCAACAAGCGGACGGCCTCAAGCAGGATCTGCGAAGCCTGCACCCTCACGGGTAGGGACTGAACTGCCTTTTTTAGCGCCTCGGGGTGGACGCTGTACCGGATTGGGTCGACCTCCGTTGTGGACTCGACGCCGGCGGCTTGGGTAGACCCCTGCCATCGAAACTGTATGCTATCGGCAACCAGTTGCCCCAGTCTCGCGATCCCCCAGAAATCGCCGGGCTTCTTTCGCGGCAGGCACTTCAGGATACTCTCCGATGCGGCGTGCAGCCCTTCGTCGGAAAGATCCGGTTGCTGACAGAGCGCAAATCCGATTGACAGGGTCTCCGGGCGGCGGTGTTCCTGCAGTTGGTAGTCCGTCACCAGATTTGCGTCCTCCCAAACCGCCAGTTCAAGCGGGGAGACGCCCTTGAGACACCCGTCCTGACCTAAGAGGATCGCGTTGACCCTGCGCGTGCCGTCGGTCTGAACTTCCGCTCGCAGCCATTCGACCTTTATGGCCCCCGCTTCCGTGCAACTCGCCACCCGCTGCTTGATTCGCGCTATCGCCTTCAGCGCGTTTGTCCTTACTTCGGAGTCCGGGTCGACTACGAGGCGAAGCGCCGCCGGCAGGAAGCGCGGGTCCGATGTCTGTCCCATCAACCAAACCGCGGTCGCCCGAAACTCAGATCGCTTGTCTTTCGCCATGTCGAGAAACAGCGGGACAACCGCAGGGTCGGCCAGGTTGTAAATCCCCAGTGCGGCATTCCCGGCCACTCTGTTGTTCTCGTCCTTGGTGGCCTGCCAGAGGATGTCTTTTACCCCTGCCGAGTCCGATCCCCAGAGTGCCTCGATCGCATTCGCGCGAACGCGCGGGTCCATCTCCTGCAAGTGCTTTTCCGCCCATCGCGCATTGCGGAGACGGCGTCCGATGATCAAGGCCGCTTTCGAGCGAAGACGGGCATTCGTGTCTTGAACCAGATGGGCCAGCATCGGTACGATGCGCGTGCCTTCCGACACTGCATCAAGAACCTCAAGAACCCGATCCTGAGTTGCCGCGGGCAATTGTCTGCCGCCGCCGTGCGCCGTTGGGAGCAGTCTTGCGAGCTTCGTGTCCAGCAGTGGTTCAACGCGCGCCACCTGCCGCGCGAGCGCGAGCGCTTCCTCACGGGTGAAGTGCTCCGGATCGCAAATCTGGTCCACAAGCGTGCTGTGCTGAAAGAGCAGAGTCGCAAGGTACTTGCTTCCAGGGCCGTCCACACCGGACTTCAACAGACGGATCGAATTCGTACGGAAGCCCTCGGAGTCGTTAACGAACAGGTTACGCAGCACCTGACCCCAGGCTGCGGGGTTTTCGCCAAAGACCTGCACCGCTTTCTCCATTTGGTCCAGCATCGGCATGTGGCTGGCCTTGAGCGCCAACACTCTCCTCGTGTACTGATATCGGCAGAATGCAGCCGGTACTTGAACCATTAATCCTGAAATCCGAAGTTGCAATCCTTTCAAAGACTCGCCGACGTATTTTGAATGGTGTACGCTGTGGAAAGCCAACTTCGGCGAAGTTGGCTTTCCAGCCTGCAAGCCGCTGAAAATAAGTAGTTTAAGTGTCAAACTTCGGATTTCAGGTTAATTGATGGGATCGCGCGGGATTGCGGGATCGCGCCGTGGCGCTGGGAGTCGGAAGTCTGCGCTGAGAGATGCCGCCAGAACCATGCGAGACCGCCCCCAATGCGCTCCATGCCCGGCGACGGACCGGTGAACTTGATCAGAAAGCGGAATGTCCCGCGTCTGTTGACGGTGCTCGTTGCCCGTTCCACGGATGAAGGATTTGGTTACGCCGGGCATGATATTACCGCTCTGACGGCAGCCAAACATCCGCCGTCGGCCGCTCCGCACCCCACGTCCGCACGTTGGCGCTCCCCGATTCCGCGTTGTAGAATGGGCGTTCGGACGCATCCGGCGCTGGGACCGCTATGATCAAACGTAGAGCGCTTCTTGCAGGTATGGGATCCGCGGCTGTCGCGGCCGCAACTCCTCCCGCATCAGCCGCGGTTGCCCGGACGCCCAGGAGCACGGCGTCCTCGCCGCCCCGTAAAGTGATCGTGGGCACCGCAATGCAATCCTTTTGGGGTCCCTATCCCGGCCTCAAAACGAGGCTCGAGGAATTGGCCGCCATTGTCGGCCGAATGGCAAAGGAACCCACGAACAAGTACGGCCGCGGTCTCGATCTCGCCATTCTGCCCGAGGCGTCGATCACGGGCGAAGTCGGCGGCGATGCAGTTGCGCGTTCC
>SYKU01000219.1 GCA_005808865.1 Acidobacteriota bacterium | reverse complement strand
GGTTAGAGGACGGCGGTCGAGGAAACGGAATCAGGAGGAGGCGAGAAAAGATAGAGTCAATCCAATCGTAAAGGTCACGCGAGGATCACGCAGCGCCGACGAAGAGCCGACGCCGAAGGCTTTTTCGTGCATAATTCAGGAGTTAAGGTTCTGCCAACAGCAGCCGCGTAGCCTACCTGCTCTGGTTTGCCCGAATGAACTCTTGCACCTCTGCTTGGATGGCCGCCTGCTGAACGGCGATGAGCAGGTGCCCGCCCTTGTCGAAGCCAACTAGCCGCGATCCTCGTATGTTCGCAGCGGCAAACTCCGCGTTGCGATACAACTGCAACCTGTCGTCTTTGGCGCGAACTATCAACGTCGGAGCCCGGATCGCGGCGATCCTCTGATTCGGCATCGCTGCGCGATTGTCAAACACCACGCCGGCGGAGCGCGGGGAAACCGGGTTCATGTAGTCGATCACCTGATCGATCACTTTCCGCTGCTGGTCCGTGAGGCTCGAGACGACCGTCGGGTCAGCGCCCATCAGCTCGATGAAGTGACTGCGCAGGAGTTTGCTGACGGCCCAGTAAAGCAGGTCGTACTTGTAGATGGTGGTCAGCATGTCGCCCTTCTGATTCGCGCCTGCCTGCTCGCTCCCGGACGACGATGCAACCCCGCATGAGAGGAGGGTCAGCGAAGACACACGTTCCGGAAACAAGGCAGCGAAGAGCAGCGCGGAGGGGCCCCCGTGAGACAGCGCCAAGACCGCGACTTTTTCCAGGCCCAGTGTGTCAAGGAGATGGGCATAGGCTCGCGCCTGATCTTCGAAGGTTGCACCTTCGCGGAAAGTTGACCGCAAATAGCCGAAGCGCGAGGGTGCGATCCATTGGAAGCTGTCGCCCAATACCGCTTGCGCGACCAGCTCACCTTGGTCGAAACCGCCGCCGCTTCCGTGCACGACCAGGACAGCGGGGCCCGAACCTGCTCGCTTGAACTCTATGGCACCCCGCGAAGAAGGAATGACCATGCTCGCGTTAGCGATCCGCCCATAGGCCTTTCGAATATCGGTGACGACGACCGCGGAAGCGGCAGCAACTGCAGCCGTTGCCGATAGGGACATCGCGATCCAACGAGACGTCAACACAGCCGCTGCCTCCAGCCGCTAGCTTAGCGAGCGCGCCTTTCATCTATACACTACGCCCGATCGGCCAGACTGGTTGCGAGCGGATGGCAAACACCGGGCCGGCGCCGAAACGCACGGATGCGGAAGGTCAAGCTGGCGTTTACGGGCAAGCGCCGTAGCAACGTGAAACGGGGAAACGCCATGGCGAATCGACAGCGGAGAGCGTCCGAGTTGACTCTCCATTACGGCGAACACGATGAATTCATTCCGGTCGGCGTCCGGCGCAATTCGTCGAAGAAGTTGAAGAGGAACACCATGGGTTCGGGCCGATTCCCCCGCTCCCGCGGAAATCTGGCGTTTCCCGCCCGGGCCCGGGAAGGGCCGCGCGAAGGTTGCCATCGCCCCCGTTTCGGCCGACTCGTATGGCATCCATTTCCCTTCGGGCGAGAAGATCGGCAACACTTCGCGAAACGGAGTCTTGAGGAACACCCCCACACGTCCAGCCTTGGGATTGTCGCTTACCGGACCTTCAAGCGGCACGGTCCACAAGTCGTAAAAGGTCTGCTGTTCAACCTGCGTGAGCGCCAGCCGCCGTCCATCGGGCGCGATCGAGGATGGAAACTGCGTGTATGGGCTTTAGGTCAGCTTGTACCGCCTCTCCTCCGCCGGCGCCGCCGTGAGGGACCGACGGGAAGGCAAGCTGTTGGCCGTCCGGACTCCACACGGGAAAACCGTTATAGCCGAGAGGGAAGGTCAGGCGTGTGAGCGCCTCTCTTTCGAGATCGTACAGGTCTGCCAGTGAAGTAATTCTGCCGGACGGGGCCGATCAGCGCGGGCCGCCCAACGGCGTTCAGCACTAACGGCCATTCCAGAGTGATAAGATTACGTACAATGTTCGCGCTCCTTTTGTTTTTAGCAGCCGTAACTTCCCCGCCTGTATTTGAGAAGGACATCCTGCCAATCTTCGCGGCCAAGTGCGTCGTCTGCCACGGAGCGAAAACTCCGCAGGGCGGTCTGGACCTTCGAAGTCCGGACGCTGTTGTAAAAGGCGGCATCCACGGGTCGGCGGTGGCGCCAGGCGCGTCCGCCAGGAGCCTGCTCATCGACAAGCTGATTACGCGCGCCATGCCGCCGGGTCCGGAGAAGCTCGCGGATACCGAGATTGCCAGGATTCGCGACTGGATTGACCGCACGCTCAAGCCGCCTGAGCAGGTAACCGAACATGACGTGCTGCCTATTGTTCAGATCCGCTGTGTCGCGTGCCACGGCAAGCGGAAGCAGGAAGGGGGGCTCGATCTTCGGACGGTGGCGTCACGTCTAAAGGGAGGCAAATCCGGGCCCGCGGTGATCCCAGGCAGGCCCGAGGAGAGCCTGCTGATCAAGAGGATTGTTTCGGGAGAAATGCCGCCCGCGAAGCTGCAACTGGAGTACTCGGTGCGTCCTCCCACGGAAAGCGAAGTTGCACGGCTTCGCACATGGATCGCGCAAGGCGCCCAGGAGGGAGATCCCCGCGAGACCGCTGCCGTCGACCGCGAGGACCGTTTGGTCTCGGACAAGGACCGGCAGTTCTGGGCATTTCAACCACCGAAGCGCCCCGCTATCCCCTCCGTTAAAGCGGCTCACCTGGTGAAAAATCCGATCGACGCTTTTCTGCTCGCGAGGCTTGAAGCGAAGGGGTTGAGTTTCTCTCAGGAGGCGGACAAGGGCAAGCTGTTGCGCCGCGCATACCTTGATCTGACTGGCTTGCCGCCCGCACCCGCGGAGCGGGATGAATTTTTGAACGACTCGCGTCCGGATGCGTACGAACGGCTGGTGGATCGCCTGCTTGAATCGCCCCGGTACGGAGAGCGCTGGGGTC
>SYKU01000218.1 GCA_005808865.1 Acidobacteriota bacterium | reverse complement strand
GTGCCAGTTCCGCTAAACTTCCCTTGTCTGCCCCGAAGGCTTCCAATAACTTACGACGCAAATCATCACCATAGGCTCGTGCCATGTTGTCGTCGCGCCGAGAATCTCCAGAGCAAATCCATTATATATGAAAATGCTCTAGCTATCGCTACTGGGGCGGTGGAGCCAAGCGCGTCCTTACCGTCTGCCAGTCATCTATCTGGCCGATCACCATGTTGTTATACTAACGAGTTCCATTCTTCCTCACCAATGGCAAAACGACAGAATCCTCGAAAGCCGCTGAAGGTGGTTGCAATATCCATGTACTGACGGTATTATTACCGACAGCACAATGTCACGGCCCCGCCCCTCCTCAACACCACGCGCGCTGGCCAAACACGCACAGCGCTTCCAAGAACTCAAGCGCGGCTTGGATCAACTGGAGTACTTCTGCAAGGGAACCGTGCAGAGGAGAATGACCCAGTGCGGCAAGTCATATTGCGAGTGCCGCTCCGACCCCGACAAGCGGCATGGCCCCTACTTCGAACTCACCTACAAGGTCAAGGGGAAGACCGTGAACGTGCGTCTCTCACCGCAAGCGGCGCCCCTCTACCGGGCCGCCTCCGCACAGTTCCGCAAGCTCAAGACCATGCTCCAACGGCTTGAGAAGATCTCTCAGGCCGTGCTCGAGCTCCAGTCGAAAATGGCCCAGCCCAAGTAGCCTGGCCCGGCACTTGCGCCGGGATTATCCTCATAACCCGGCTCCAAGTCCGCATCGGCAAGCGCCTCAATCGGCTCAACTCACTGATTCTACGACCGTTGGCCGTCGTTCCAAAGTAGCCGCACCCCTTCTCAATATCCCTGGCTCTGATAGCCGTCTTGATAGTTGGTGTCCTCGTCGTCAGGATGCGGGATTGGCGGGAACTCCAACGCGAGATTGATGAATTAAGGAAAATCGGCGATGCCGGGAAATAGTTAGACGCCGGCAGGGACTACGTTAACCCCGTGCCGGCCCGCCTCTTCGCTCGCGGCCAATTCCGCCCGGAAGCGTATGTGCCGGCGCCGGGCCAGTTCGATCAGCGGCCTCCACGCCGCCTGAACTAAATGGTGTCTGATAAGCAGCCTCCAGAAACGGTTTGACCGCTTGTACAAATACGACATCGCCATGTACGTCCCAATGGCGCGCCAGTCCGCAGGCCGGCGGCGCCAAATCGAGGCATGTGAGAAGAGGCGCTGATAGATCCAGGCGTACCCCTGTTCCAGTTCTTCGGGCGACATGTTCTTCGGCCGGAACACGGCGTGTGCCGTGTCATAGAGGGACCAGTCTCTGTGCAGCAAGCGCCCCTCCGCCTCCATTTGACGGAACAGGAGCGTCGCGGGATAGGGAGTGAGTATGTGAAATGTCGCACACTCCAGGCGGTTCTCCTCCACCCATTCCGCAGTCCGGGGGAAAACGTCTCTCTGGTCGTGATCGAATCCCAGAACGAAAGAACCATTCACCTGGATGCCGTTCTCGTGCAGCATGTGGACGCGACGGGAATAGTCGGCCGTCTTCGGTGTCTTCTTCCCTGCATCGGCGAGATTCTCATCCGTGAGAGACTCGAACCCCACGAACACGCCCGTACATCCGGCAAGCGCCATGGCACGGATCAACGCCGGATCGTCTGTGACATCGATGCTGACCGCGGCGCTCCAGATCTTGTTCAGTGGCCTTAGCACACGGCACAACTCCCTGAGGTACTCGCGGTTCGATCCCAAGTTGTTGTCGATGAATACGGCGTAGGGTTGCTCATCAGCGAGGAACTCCGCGGCGATCTGGCTGGGATCTCGCATTCGATACGGCATGCGCAAACCATCCGTTGCGAGGTAGCAAAACCCGCAACGGTTGTGACAGCCGCGGGTCGCAATCAGGCTGGTGGTAGTCAGGAAGCTCTTTCGAGGGAGAATCGAACGCCTTGGCGCTGGGTCCTCCCGATAGTCGTTTTCATACCCCGCAGCGTATTGGGATCGCAGGCACCCGGCTTCCACATCAGCGAGAATTCGCGGCCAGAGGCGTACTCCGTCACCGACTGCAAGCGCATCCGCGTGCGGCGCGCAATCTTCGGGACTGGAGAGTACGTGCAGTCCGCCCAGCACGACCTTGCTTCCGCGAATCCGGTACCACCGCGCAAGCTCGAAAGCCCGCTTCGCGAAGGTCAGGTGGACCGTGATCCCAACCACCTCGGGAATCACTTCGAAAGGCGGCCGTCCGTCCAGCAGGTTTTCGTCCCAATACCGGACCCTCCAGTGTTCCGGTGTGGCCGCCGCGAAGCTGGTTAAAGCAAGTGTCGGCGTAAGCACGTGCTTTCCGAAGCTCGCATTCGGGTCCTTGGGATAGAAAGGGTTAATCAGGAGCGCGTAACGCGGCTGTACCGCGCCGGCGGGAACCGCGGAATCCAGGGGCGGCGGGCTCGTCATCTCGGAAGGGATCCAAGGGCGTGGTGAGGTTTGGAACCACGGCTCATGCGTAATGTTCATGCATAGTACTCTATATTATAAAGTTCTCGATGTCAAGATCCTTGAATTCCCCGCGAGCGCCGCGAACAGGGCCCCGATTTCGTGGCCGACTGAAACAGGCTGTTGAACGTCCCGCCTGCGTTCGCGCAACACAATCTGGGAGATTGCGGTCTTTGGTGGCCGTTCGCTTTGGGCCAGGGAAGCCGGCTTGCTCTGGTGGGTGTCGCAATTGTGATTAACGCCCGGCTCCGTGGCGGAAATCCAGATCGCCGGGAAGAATGCGGGGCCCGTATGAATTTACCCCGCCCAATGGAGGATGCCGGCGTCCATCTCTATCCGACAGCAAAACGGGCTGACAACATCCTTGTCCGCCAACGCTCAGAAACGGCCGGGAGCTTCTTCCCGGTTCTCGTAGTAGCGCCGGACGAAAAAGGGCGAGTCGAGGGGCACTATCGGAAGGATAGAGCGCGCGTTGCTGATGGAAGACTTACTGGCAGCCAAGCGGGACCTGCGGCTAAGCCTGGAGATCAAACGGCTGAGCCGTTTTGACGGCTTGATCATCGACGATCTGGGCTACTCGCAGCGGAGCCAGGACGACATGGAAAGTGGTGTTCTCTCTATGTCCGAGCGTTACGAACGCGGAAGCGTTCCGATGACCAGCAATCTGGCCTACTCGAATTGGGAGGCTATCTCCAAAGACGCCATGATGACGGCGGCAGCCATCGATCGCTTGGTGCACCGGAGCGTGGTCATCGAACTGAACATCTCCAGCTACGGGATGAACACGGAAGGAATCAGCAAGCGGACCGGTTTCCCCACGCCGGGAGGCTCCCCCCACTTGAGGGCTGCCGCCCTCTTGTGCATTGCCCGCTGGGTTACCAGGCTGATACGCCAAAATCCTGACGAATTGACGATTAACCGGCCGCGCCCCATTCAGCTCGGGGCAACAGCAGCAGTGACCGAACGCTCAGAAACGAAGAGGCGTTCACATAAATACTTGACACTACCCCGAGCGCCGGTCTGGCATCGAGGTTCCAACCTTGAAAGCGTAACAAACAGAAAGGGCGCGAGCCGAGGCTCGCGCCCTTTGTCTGCTGTTGCCCCGGTGAAATCCCTTAGGCCGCTACGGGCTCTTCGAACAGCTCGGAAGGCTCGAACTCGTGGCGGTCGGCCGCTTCCTGGCACCGGATACAGAAGCGAGTCCACGGCACCGCAGCAAGGCGCTTCGGACTGATGTCCTCGTCGCAGTGCATGCAACTGCCATAACTTCCCTCGGCCATCCGGCTTAGGGCGACACGTACGTTGCGCAGGAGATTCGACTCTCGGTCCAGGTTGCGGATTGCGAGTTCGCGCTCGCCAGCCAATTGTACTTCGTCCAATGCGTCGGCGGTCTTTTCGATCGCAATCCCTTCGCGGTTGCGCAGTCCCTCGGCCAGATCGGCTTTCTTGGCTTCCAGCAGGTTCCTATAATGATTCAATTCGGTTTTGGTCATGGCCATTCACTCCTTACTTCAACGCGGTGTCGCGTGACAAGCTCAGTTGTTCTTTCTGCTCCTTTTCTCTGTACTTGATAATAGACGAGAAGTGCTGCGGAATGTTTCAAAAAATCTTAGTACCGGAGGCTCAGGACTTCCCATTACTTCTTCAAGCCCCGTGGTACTAGTTCTCCGCTCCCGACTACCCCTCGCGTAAGACAGCATCTATATCCTTAGCAATTTTGTGGCCGTTTTGTCAACTTTCACGCCGTCGCGAGTTCCACTTCCGGGCCATCGCACAATTTGAGTTATCGGCAGAACGCCAGAAAGGTTTAGCGCGTTCAGACTAGAAAAAACTACCCCAAACCGAGAGGTGGAGCCGGTTTTTCGACCACATTCGGATCAAGATGTTACCATCTGTCTTAGACGACCGAACCGGAGGCGTTGATTCAGAAGATCTCCACTGCCATTTCCAGTGCCCGTTGGGCGGTAATTTTCTCGCTGTATTTTCTCACGGCTGCTCTGACGTTGATTCCATATTTTGGAATTCAGAACGACGAAGCGCTGTTCGGCAGCGGGATCTATCCTCCTTCGGGGGTCATCTATTCCCAGGCCGTTCGCGGCCGCGAGTTGCCGGTGATGCTGATATCCTACCTTGGGACGCCGAAAACCTGGTTTTACATGGCTTGGTTCAAGCGCTGGGGACCCTCCGCGTATTCGCTGCGCCTGCCCGTTGTGTTGGGGGGGATTGGTTTGATCTGGCTTTTTCGGTCGCTGATTCGGCGCGCGGCCGGAGAGCGGGCTGCCGTGATCGGCTGCGCGCTGCTCGCGACCGACACCACGTTCCTGCTAACGAACACCTTCGATTGGGGACCCGTGGCCCTCCAGCATTTGACGTTGACCGGTGGCGTGGTCCTGCTGGTACGATTTCACCGGAACGGATCCATCGGTGCTCTGGCCGGAGGCTTTTTTCTTTTCGGACTTGGGCTTTGGGACAAGGCCCTCTTCCTCTGGACGCTTGGGGGCGTCGGAGTAGCCGGTCTTGTCGTCTATTGGACGGAGATCCGCCGCGCATTTTCTCCCCGGAATTTCGCGATTGCCCTCCTTGCGGGCTCGCTGGGCTCTTTGCCCCTACTGGTGTATAACTACGACACGGATCTGGCGACGATTCGCGGGAACGCCCGGTTGACCACTTCGAAAATGGCTTTCAAGGCTCACGTCCTGCACATCACACTTAACGGTTCGGCGCTGTTCGGGTGGCTGTCGAGCGAAGATCCGCGACTACTGGGCACCGTTGGGAAACCGCTTGAGCCCAGAACGCTCCTGGAGCGCGGTTCGGTCGCGCTTGGGGCGGCCTCGGGCAAGCCGCGCATCGGGTTCCTGGCCTTCGCCGTCGCCGCGGCGGTAATGCTGGTCCCCTTCCTTTGGAACACGCCCGCGCGGCGGCCCATGCTATTCGCGCTCATCTTCTTATCCGTCGCCTGGATTCAGATGGCGGTGACGAAGGATGCCGGAGAAGGGGTCCACCATACCGTCCTCTTGTGGCCTTTCCCACATTTTCTGGCTGCGGTCGTGTTCGACGCCCTCGCAACTCGCATCCGGCGTTATGGACCATGGATCGCGGCAGCCGTCGTTGCCATTGTCTGCGCGCAGGACGCGCTCGTGACGAACAACTTCATCGGGGAAACAGTCAGGCACCGCGCGACGACACAATGGACGGACGCCATCTATCCCCTCTCGGAAGACCTGAAGCATCGAAAGCCGGTGCATGTATTCGTGATGGACTGGGGCATTCTCGATTCCCTGCGACTCCTGAACCGGGGCCGCCTCCCGCTCCACGTCGGGAGCGATCCGCTGATGACTGCCCAAATGACCGCGGAAGATCGTTTCGCCATCAGGCAATGGATCGCCAGCCCAGAGAACCTCTTCGTAGGCCATACCGAAGGGAACGAATTTTTCACCGGCGTTTCGAAACGGCTGGTAGTCGCGGCCGCGGAATCGGGCCTGCGCAAAGACTTGCTGAAGACGATTGCGGACAGCACCGGCCGCCCGATGTTCGAGCTTTTTCGCTTCGTGCCCGCCCGCTGAAATCGCTATGTTCGCCGGGCGCTGGCCGCCAACCGAGCCGCGAGCGCAGGCAGGCGGTTGTAAGCCCCTCGGAAACACAATATGAGCCTGAGTCGGAGAAGTTCGGAGGCGTTCGCCCACAAAACCAAGGCGCCAACTTAGCTTAGCGCACATTCATTTTGCGGGTTCAGACTTCTTCGGGATCAGAACTCGATACGCAGTCCCAGGATGACGGTCCTGGGGCCCGTTTCATCCTGGCCCTGCAAGCTGCTGATCCGGCCCACAGTGTTCGGCGCGGAGAGGTTCGCCGCCGGCACGCCGAAGTTCGGATGATTGAACGCATTCGTGGTCGAAAGGCTCACTTCCACGCGCCCGCTCTCTTTGAATGGGATGTACTTGAACAACCCCAGGTTGAAGTTTACCGTGCCCGGACCTTCCAGCACGCCGATCCCCGAGGCGCCGAACCGCCCCGCATTCACCGGCGGCAGAGCGAACGCCGTGAAGTCGAACCAGCGGTCGATGGTGCGCTGGTTCTTGGGCAGGTTGCCGTTGGCGCTGCGGTCCGGCCGGCCGCCGATCGTATTGGTGTTGGACGGGTCGCGGCCTGCGAACGACGGTGTGAATCGCAATCCTGTTTGCAGAAGGGTCACGCCGGTGATCCGCCAACCGCCCGCCAGGATCGCCGCCGCACCGCGCAGGTTGCTTACCCACTTGCGCCCCGGCCCGAACGGAAGTTCCCAGATGTAGCTGGCCACCATCCGATGCCGCGACATGTACAAGTCGTCGCCGCGTTCCGAAGTCCGGTCGTACGTGTTGGCGATCTGCGCGCCCTGTTCGCCCGAATCGATTCCGTGCGAGAGCTGTTTCGCCCACGTCCAACCCACCTGGTAGTAGACGCCTCGGGACAGCTTGCGTTCGGCCTCCAGTTGGAAAGCGTGATACATCGAGTTGCCGCCGTTGTCGATGAAGGTGACGTTGTTGTACTGCGGAAACGGCCTCCGGTTGTTGTTGAATGGCGTGGTGCCGGCCACCGGTTGGTTGAGATTGCGGCGATACAGCAGGTTCGTGGAACGCGTCCCAAGATACGACGTGCGGAAACCCGTTCCGGCGAACTCCTGTTCGAGCGTGAAATTCCATTGCATCGTGTAGGCGTTGAACAGATTCGCCGCGATTCCCGTAGCGTTCTGCGCTCCGAGTGTGCCGGACGCAAGGAACGGCTCCGGGAACTGGAAGAGCGGGCGCCCATTGGCGATACTGTTGGTGAACAATTCGTCCGAAGTGAACGGACCGCCGCCGCTGGTGCTGCTAAAACTGCTGCTCGAAAGCTGATTGCGGTAAACGCCCCAGCCAGCGCGGACCACCGAACGCGCATGCCCGAATGGACGCCACGCCAGCCCGATGCGGGGGTCGAAGTTGTTCCCGTCCGCCTTCCGCAAACCACGTGTGGGGAAGCCAGCCTGTTCGGCCGTAACGACGGTGATCGCGCGCGGAAAAATCGGGCTCACCCGCCGCAGGCCCTGTTGGTTGGGTACCACCAGGTTGCCCGTGTTCCGATCGAAGCTGAACTGCCTCCCCGTCTTCTCGCTGTACGGATTCATCCATTCGTATCGGAGGCCGAGATTCAGCGTCATGTTCCGGTGAATCTTGAAATCGTCCTGAATGAAGCCTGCGTAGAACTGGTTAGTCCCGTCCACCCGATCCTGCGGCGTCGCCCGGCTGGTAGTGCGCGGGATGCCGAGCAGGAAGTCGGAGTACGAGAAGCCTGTGAAGGTCCCGGGGAAATCGTATTGCCCGAAAACGCGGTTGGGAATCGGCTGGTTTTGCAATTGCCCCGTGCGGAAGTTGAAGCCTAACTTGATTGAATGTTTGTTCCTGACGATCGTCAGATTTTCGATGAAGTCGTAGAACAGGTTCAGCGGTCCGCTGTTGAATTCGATCTGCGTGAGCGAGGAGAAGCCGGTGATGTTGAAAACCGGAACGGCGCGGATGTCCTGCGTGTTCGTCAGTCCCCGGATTCCGAGTTCGCGTACGATCGGCAACCCGCTCTGCGGCCCCTGCCGCGGGTTTTCGTGGCGCGCCATGCCGAAGCGGACTTCGTTCACCACCGATGGCGAAACGACGTGTGTGTCCACCACCGAGAGTTGCCGGATCTTGCGCAATTGATCGCGGAGGCCCACGTTGGGCAGTTCGCCTTCCGGAACCGGTGTCGGCATGTTGCGCCAGGTGTACCGCCCGTAGATCGAGTTCGCGGCGCTGAAACGATGGTCGCCGCGAACGTCGAAATGATTCCAGTACGGCGCGTTCGACACGGTTTCGCGCAGATTCTGGTTGAGCGCGTCCGGCGCGCCGAAGTTCGGCGCCGGATAGAAGCGCTCCTGCGCGCGCAGCGAAACTGGACTGATTCGCGCCGCCGGAATCACGTTCCCGGCGAACGGCTGATTGTTGGCGATCGGGTCCAGGATGGGGATCGGCGCGCCGCCGGCGGTGCGGACCCGCGAGAAATCACCCTGCCGTAGAAGCAGCGTCGGAACGCTCGAATTGAAGTTGGTCTGTGTGTGGTCGCGATTGCCTTCGAACGCGCCGAAGAAAAACGTACGATTGCGGCCGTCGTAACCGGGCAGAACCACCGGACCGCCGAAACTCCCGCCGAACTGGTTGTAGACCCTGAAAGGAACCCGCGTTTGAAAGAAGTTCCGCGCGTTGAGACTCCCGGTGGAATACTGCCAGAATCCGCTGCCGTGAAGTTGATTGGTTCCGCTCTTGGTCGTGACCGTCACCGACGCGACGTTGCTGAACTCCGCACTGGCCGTGACCATGTTCAGCTTCATCTCCTGCACGGATTCAAAGCTCGGCTGCATGGGCGTGATCTGACCGCCGCCCTGATCGCCCATGGTTACGCCGTCCATCACAAAGCTGTTCTGGTTGCTGCGCGATCCGCCGAAAGAGTGCGACGACGCGCCTTCGTAACGGAACGACCCCGGCGAAAGGCTCATGAACTTGAAGATCCCGCCGCCGAACGCGTCGCCGCGCACGAAGTTGAGCGGCAGCTCGCGCATCTGGCGGCCCGTACGGACGTCGCTCACAGCGCCCGTTTCCGACTCCACCACCGGTGCCTGCGATTCGACGTTCACCGTTTCTGTCAACTGGCCGACGGACATCGGAATGTCGACACGGAGAACCTGAGCCGTTTCCAAATTGACTCTGCGCTGCACATAGCGCTGGAACCCGGGAGCTTCGGCGGAGATCGTGTAGGGACCCGGCGGCAGCGCCGTCATCTCATAGTCGCCGGACCCGCTGGTCGCGGTCTCCTTGGAGACGTTCGTGCCTTCGTTGGTGATCGTGATCTTGACTTTCGGAATCATCGCGCCCGCCGGGTCGCGCGTGTTTCCGACGATAGTCCCGAACGTGGATTGCGCGGACAGCAGACCGGCCGCCGTCAGCAATCCCGCGAGGAGCTTCCCAAATCGCATCGATACCTCCCAGTGACCGAGAGAACCAACTCCCTAAGCGCCATTTATTATACACGCCCGTAGGCCCGGCTTCAGCCGCAGTATTGTCCAATGCAAGCTGGGGACCGACTGAATCGGCCATGCCAGGAAACTTGCTCGAATTATCTTTCACATGCTCACCTCCCGCCAACCCTATGATGAGACCGTCTTCGCCGGATGCGAAAAACAATCCCGCACACGCGCTGAATCGAAACTCAGGGCGCAAACGAAAGCCTTGGGTTTTCAACTCGTTCGACCACCCGTACGCTGCGCGCAGGAGAGTGTTCTTTAAGAGCGGGGCGCCCGCGTGGCGGGACAAACGGGAAAGAAACTTGGCGTTGCTCGCTAACAGAGGCACACTGGAAGTGCTCAGCCATGCGGAAGTAGGCCGGAATTACAAGTGGTGCTTTCAAACCCGAATAGGAGCTTGGTCCCAAGTCCCGTGCACGAAACAGTGGTTACAGTCCGAAGCACCGTTGCGGACTGATTCCGATTAAAAGAGTACCCTGCGCGGTTTGGCCGGTTGGCGGCTCACGCCTTGCATCGCGACCAGACGCCGATGGGCGATTACCTACGCCGCATGAAAGCCAAACTCGGCCCCGCCGCAGCTACCACCGCAACGGCGCACAAGATCGCTATCATTTTCGACACCATGGTCAGCAAGCAGGTCGAGTACGACGCTTCACTCTGGGCCAAACGCAACCAGATGCGGGAAAAACGCATCGAAGCCAGGCTCCAAAAACAGGCTACGCAGCACGGCTACAAACTCGTGCCATTGGAGCAGGCTGCTTAACCTATTGACAACTCAGCGTTGCCGAAGTGGTTCCTTAAATTAAAAGACGAGCCTGGAGGTGAGGGTGATTCCAGCGCAAGATGAGCCTGAGCGCAGCCGGATGAGCCAGAGTAGGGATCGCTCATCCCCATGGAAGAAAACGAGAACCCGAGCCTGGAGGAAATCCGCAAATTGCTGGAGGCGAGCCAGGACCTGCATTTTCACGCCGAAGGGCGGCAGGAGAACTGCGGATGGGTGGATCGAACCTCGAGGGCCATAGCGGCCCGGTTGGCGCTTCATGGCAACTCTCGATAATACAAGACATTGGAGGGATCGCAATTGGGGCACAACCGATACGCCGTACCCGTACAGCTCGCCGGATCGCTCCGATCCGGAAATGCGGAGCAGTTCTCTACTCAGAGAGCGAATTGGACGCGCGCGGCGACCGCCAGGCTATGCCGCGGAAGGGCGTCTGGGTCAAACATTGGCGGAGCCCTGGCCGCACGCCTACGCCGCGACGGCCGCTCCCTTAATGTCCTTCCAGTTCAGCCAAGCCAAGCTGATTGTCCGAAACACTTCGGCGGGCACGAACGGCTTCGCCAGCACATCGTAACCGCCAATATTGAGCACCTCCGCCCAGAGCCGTTCGTCCGCCAGGCGGGAGGTCACCAGCACGTGTGGCGGCCTCGGAAAGGAGCCCGCGCTCGCCAGAACATCCTTCCAGGTCCCATCCGGGAGATCCCGCTCGCAGATGACCACTGGGATGCTGTTGTAGCGCAAGAGGTCAACCGCCTCCGCCAGAGTGGTTGCCGTGTACAGCGTCCAGTTGGAATGTCCGAAGATAGCGCGCAGCAGTTCGAGGTCGCCGTCTTCGGGGCTAACCGCCAACACCTGAACCGGGGCCGGCGGGAGAGAAGACTCAAGAACGTTCGGGGCCATGAGAACTCTCCTTGATGAGAACCCTAATCTTCACCATTTTCTTGTCTGCACGTTACGTGCCGCTGAAGCCCCTTTGTTCTCAAGAAAATTTGCGCCCATGGAGAACGTGTGAGTACTATCACACAGCCGCATTCTGACGTATAAAGGAAGTCTGAGCAAACTCACCCAGTATCGGATCTTCGAAAACGGCACACTCATCACCGGGAGCGGCAGCGTTCGGGATGGCATGATTGTCACTCGCGCCGGCCGGATCGTCTATGCCGGCCCGCGCGCGGGAGTCGAGTGCCCGCCTGACGCCGAACGTATCGACGCCGAAGGTTGCCTGATTGCGCCGGGGTTCGTCGATATCCACGTCCACGGCGGCGATGGCAGCGACTTTATGGACGCCACCCCGGACGACGTCGCGAAAGTGTTTCGCTACCATCTGAGACATGGCACCACCTCGATGTGTCCTACCACTGCCACGGCCCCGATCGAAGAGATTCTCGCCTCCCTTGAAGCCATCGCAAGTTACCGGTCCGGTCCGCAGGCTTACGGCCGTGCGTTGGGGGCTCATATCGAAGGCCCATACCTGACGATGAGTAAGCGCGGGTGCCACTTGCCCGAGTTCGTTCGAAACCCCGCGCCCCGCGAATGGATGAGGATCCTCGAAAGCGGTCCCGTCGCGTCCATGACGCTCGCGCCGGAACTGCCCGGCGCGAAGGAATTGATAGAAGAACTGCACCGCCGCGGCGCGAACGCGAACGCCGGCCACAGCGAGGCGCTCTTCCACGAGATGCAGGAAGCCGCGGGATGGGGTCTCACTCACGTGACGCATCTCTACTGCGCGATGACGGATGCGATGAACAATCGCTGGCGGGGCACGCCGAACCCCCGCGTGGCGGGAATGGTGGAGGCGGTGTATCTCGACGACCGGCTTTCTTCCGAGCTGATTACGGATGGGAAGCATCTGTCGCGGGAGATGCTCCAGTTGGCGCTTCGCGTCAAGGGCTACGAAAAGCTCGCCATCGTGACCGACGCGATGCGCGGAGCTGGAATGCCGGACGGAGAGTACACCTTTGGTCCGCGTCATGGGATGATCGCGGTGGTGCGGGATCGCGAGGCGCGCATTCCGGATGGCACAGCGCTGGCATCTTCGGTCTATCCCATGGACGAGATGATCCGGACGTTTCGCGATCTGACGGGCTGCCCGCTATGGCAGGCTATCTGTATGGCTTCGCTCACACCGGCGAAGATTGTGGGCGTCGCGGACGAAATCGGGAGTCTCGAAGCGGGCAAGCGCGCCGACATCGTCATCTGCGATGAGGATGTGAACGTCAAAGCGGTTTATCCGGGTGCCTAGCCCAACCTTCGCAGTTGAGTGCATTCGGGCCAGGGAAGTCCTTTAGTTTCAGTAAAGGCATGCCCAAGGTCTCCACTACATTTTGAGTTGGGGAAAAGAAGAAGAGGAAGGGCCAACGCTGATACGGGGAGCCGGCTGCGG
>SYKU01000217.1 GCA_005808865.1 Acidobacteriota bacterium | reverse complement strand
TACCGGAAACTCCGCGTCAGTTCGGAAATCGTCCGTCCGCGCAAGACTTGGTCGCGTGCCGAGGAGGGGCCAAAATAGTGACCACAAAACGGATAAGCCCTTCCTTTTCAATAGAGCGCTTTCGAAAACGCGGAAGTTGGGCTAGAGTTCCGGGCTTGGACGAGCATTTTCGCATCGCATCCCCGCCCGCGTCCGTCTCGCCGTCCGCAAGCGCCGAAGATATGGCTCGAGGCCAGAGACAATTCCAGCGAATCTATTTGGACACACTTCCCAGCGCATCGAGAAAGCGCGGGTTGGCGAACAAATCGCGTTCGTTCACGGCACGAACGGCACTTACCCAGTCGACATTTTGCAGCACTCGGGTACAAGCCGTCCCCCCTTACGCCGTCGTGCCCTTGCTTGATTCTGCGCGGACCCGTGTTCACGAAAAGCACCACCCGAAATGGCCTTCGGGTGTTGATTGCTGAGATCTCGAAAAACCCCTTAACGCGCGGAGGCTACGCTCGGCGGCCGCATTTCGTTCTTCAGGGTTCCCAGATATTCAAGCATGTCGACGATCTGCTGCTCCGTCATCGTGTTGACCAGATCCTCGGGCATCATGGAAAGATTGCTGCGCCGGCGCGAAGTAATTTCCGCCGGTCTCAGCCTCAGTTCCTCGCCCGTATCGGTAGCAACTGTCACCCGCTGCGGCGTGTCTTCCTTCAGAATTCCGATCAATTCGCCCTGCGACTTAGTCTCAAGTATCCAGACGTAATACTCCGGCGCGATGCCAGCGCTCGGGTTCATGATCGCATCGAGCATGGCTTCCTTGCCGAGCTTCTTGCCGATGGCGGAAAGATCGGGACCGGCGGGCTTCTTCGCATCGCCCGGCGCATGGCATCCACCGCACTTGGGACCCTGCGAGGCGTTGAAAACGCGCTTTCCCCGCACCGCATCGCCGGGAGCGGAAAGAAGCTGACGCGCGGGCGGCAGTGGCTGTTTGTTCTTCCCAATAAGTGGCGGCAGAAGCTTCGCGGCTCGGGTGCGGATCGCGGGATTGCGGGTGGAGTTCGTAACGCCAATCGCCACGTTCCGCAACTCGGATGGCAGCGTGCCCGCCTGCTCCATGTCGAGTATGGTTTTCAGACCGTTCTCGCTGCGCGCCAATCCACGCAGGGCCTCCGTGCGAAGTTCGTTCGGCTCCTTGCCGAGGATCAATTTCTGAAACCGGGCATCGATACCGTCGGGCCGAAGGAAGCCGAGCGCACGGATGGCCGCGGCGCGCACGGGCACGGAACCTTTCAACGACAAAGCCTCGAGGTCAGGCTGATATGTCTTGTCTCCCGTACGTCCGAGCGCCTGAATCGCGGCCGCGCGAACAGGATCGGATGCGCCCGCCGATTTCGCGAGCGCCTGGAGTTCCGTGGCGTACTGGGGGTCGCCTAAGTCGTCGGCAAGCTCCACCGCGAGGGCCTGCAATGCCCCGTTCTTCAGCGACCTGCGAATCGCGTCGACAACGGTGGGATCCATCCGCACCTCGATCCATTCGCTGAACAGTTGCTTTCCAAGGCGCGAGAACGCGCGTTCGGATAGATCACCGCGGCCGGCGAGTTTCGCTACGGCTTTCGCGGCTGCGGGTTGCGGCATGACGCTGAGAGCTTCCAGCGCTTCGGTGCGCTCAGCGGCGCGGAGACTCGCGTCGTTGACCGCCTCGATCAACCACGGAAGGGCTTCGGCGGGACGGAACTCCCACAGGAATTGGCCGAGCCGCGAATTCCATTTGCCCGGATACTCATCCCGCAACTTTGCGTACAGAAGGTTTTCTCGCCCCCGAGCGGCAATGCCAAGCGATTCCAGATACCAGCGGTCCTTTCCATCGTATCGGCGGGCGAGTTCCGCGATGACCTCGACCGCGACGCTGTCCGGGACATCCTGAAGCGCGACAGCGACTTCGCGGCGGACCTCAGGCGCTTTGTCGCCCGCAAGCAACCGGACGGCGGCGGTGACGTCACCGCCGGTGCCTCGGACGATGCGCAAGGCGAGTATCCTGAAATTCGGATTTGCGTAATTGAGCGCTTCCCGCACCTGAGCCTCGCCTGCGCCTGGAATATTTCCCAAGAGCCAGAGCGCCCGAGCCTGCAACACCTCGTCGTTCTGCCGCATCATCCCCTGCAGTGAAGCGAGCGCTGCCGCGCCCTGACCGCGCAGCTTCGTATAGGCGAGATAGCGCACCGATTGCGCGGGCGAGCGCAAGGCCGCCGCGAGTCCTTCGGAGCTTTCAAGATCGATCCGCGGGAGCTTCGTTTTGTAGCCTTTGGGAGCAAGCCTGTAGATTCGGCCCTGTGCAATGTCCTTCATGTTGTGGCCGCCGACGGAGGGATCGTACCAATCACTTATGTAGACTGCACCGTCCGGCCCCACGGCTACATCCGAGGGCCGGAACCAGGGGTCGGCCGCGGTCACGGTGTCTTCGATCCTGACCGTGTAGCCCGCCTCGGCCTTCGACATGTAATAGGTGTTGATCAGCCGCTTTCCGGCCTCGGCATGAATGAGTTGGCCCCAGTACCGCTGCGGCAACAGCGTTCCTTCGTAGACAACAAGACCGCACGGCGAGCCGGCGCCAGTACGCGCGATATTCGGCACCACGCCAGGATTTTCCGGATGAAAGTGTGTGCCCTTGTCCTCGCGCCAACTTCTTCCGCCGGGGCCCCAGTAGCCGAAATTGCCTCCCTCAAGGACATAGTTCAGGCGCACCCAGGCATTGCCGTCATCGTCGTTATCGGTCTGCCACATGTTGCCAAAGGAATCGAGCGCGAGTTCATATGGGTTCCGGAAATTTTGCCCGAGCACCTTGAAACCCGTGCCGTCCGGATTCACGCGAAGCGCCGTGCCAGCGTAGACGTCGCCATTCTTGCCGCTGACGATACGCTTGCCGGACCTATCGGTGACATCGAAACCCTGGTCGCCGCTATTGAAGTAGTAACGGCCGTCGTGTCCAAAGGTGACGGCGTGCAGGCCGTGATCGTGATCGACGCCTTTCCAGCCGCTGAGCAGCACTTCGCGCTTGACCACGCGATCCTGATCGTCCTTGGTGTAAACGATGAGGTCCGGCGACTGCGACACAATCACCTTGTCACCGAGTACTGCAATGCCAAGAGGCGAGCGAAGCCCGGGTTCCTGCACGAAGACTTTCTGTTTATCGGCCTTGCCATCGCCATCCGTATCTTCGAGGATTACAATGCGGTCGCCCAGATCTCGGTAATCCTTCTCGCCCTTGAGGACGCGGCGGTAGTTCACGCCCTCGGTAGCCCAGACCCGGCCGCGTGCATCCACGTCGATGTTGGTTGGATTGGTTACGTCCGGACCGGAAGCCCAGAGCGTGGCTTCGAGGCCCGCAACGGTCCTCATGCCTTTCAATGTCTGGAGCGGTGTCTGCTGCCCGGCGCCGAACTTCACGGCAATGGATACGGCAACCGCGATAAGTGAAATAACTCGAATCTTCATGAGTGTCTGGTGTGTCGGATAGCTAAAGCCCGGGCCGCGGCTCGAGCAGTGTTGCTGTGGATGGTAATTGTGTCTTCAACGTTGATCGAGTACCCGCCGGCGAGCACGACCGCGACTCCCGCGCCCATCCGCAGAGCGGATTCGATCACGAGGCTGTCCCGGTCGAGCAGTCCTTCGAACGACAGGGAGAGGCCACCCAACTGGTCCTGGTAGAACGGATCGGCGCCGGCCACATAAACGACCAGTTCCGGACGGAAAGCGTCGAGCGCGGCCAGATAGCCGTCGCGAAGCTTTGCCATGTACTCTCCATCCGGCGTGCCGTCGGGCAGATGAATGTCGAGCGAGGAGCGAGGCTTTTCGGTGGGATAGTTATCAAGCTGGTGAATCGAGAGCGTAAAAACGTTGGGGTCAGCGGCAAAGATAGCGGCGGTGCCGTTACCATGATGGACGTCGCAGTCGACAACCATCGCACGCGAGATACGGCCGTCAGCCTGCAAACGTCGGATGGCGACGGCAATATCGTTTATGGCGCAAAACCCTTCGCCATGTCCGGGAAATGCGTGGTGGAATCCACCGCCGATGTTGTAGCAGACGCCATCTTCGAGCGCGCGTTGGGCGGCGAGCGTGGTGCCGCCGGCGGCAAGCCAGAAGGCTCTGACCATCGGCGGCGAATATGGGATTTCGAGCTTTAGGATGTCGAGATAGGTAAGCGTTCCGGTGGTCAGTTTTCGCACCCACGCGGCATCATGAACGCGAAGGATGTCTTCGTCGGATGCCGGGCTTGGGCGAAGGAAATCTTCGGGACCGGCGATCCCGTTCTCGAGCAGATGCTCCCGTACCAGACGGAACTTCTTCGATGGAAACACATGCTGGCCAAGATTCAGGTCGTAGCCATCGTCGTAGACGTAGCGAAACGGGGACATGGAGAAGAACCATTCGGCTGATTCACTATTGTAGGCCGGTTTTCAGCTCCGCGTCCGCTCTCGCTGTTCAGACCCGTTTCCGCCGGGGCCGGATTGCCGGTACTCCGCCGCCACACTGATGCGGGGCTGATTCGCTTTGATGAATGAGAACCACGATTCAGTTGGATGATCCGGCGCTTCGCGAGGCGAAGAAGGTGGTGCGGATACCGGGATCACGCTAACCGCTTTGTTGTCGGACGCCTTGCGGGCGGCCGTGATAAGTCGAAAGGCTCCCAACCCTGTCCCAGGGTGTATCTCGAGAACGCGACCGCCCTGCCCGATCTTATGGAAAGCGCGTGTGCCGCTCGTTGACGTCAGTGTCCTGATCCGCGCGCCGTTTCGCATTCGAAACCCTTATCGTGGCTGATCTCGCGAGCCAGCTCGCAGAAGGCATTCGGCGTCAGCGATCTGGTCCTTTCCCGGTTCCTTCGGATTGTCGCGGGGCGGACCATCGCGCTTTTGGTCTGCCTCCTTTTTGCGCCAAGGCAGACGACGAAACCTGGTCGTCTGCCCCCCGGATCCGAGTGTTATAATTATTCATAAGGATGAATAATTAACCAATGCGTGCCGGCATCACGGGATTTCGGGGTTATAGTGGAGCGGAGCTCGTCCGGATTCTGGAACGCCACCTGCTGGTCGACCCCGTGCTCCTCGAACACCGTCACGACGCGGGGGCGAGGCCCCTGCCACGGGGCGCGAAGCGACCGTTAACCGCGCCTTCGACCGCCGCGTCGGTGCGGGCGGAAGCGCTCGACGTCGTCTTCCTCGCCACTCCTCCGGAGGTTTCGATGGAGCTTGCTCCGGAGATGCTCGACGCGGGGGCGAAGGTGATCGATCTGAGCGGAGCTTTTCGGCTTCGCACACCTGGCCGCTATCAGCGATGGTACAGGGAGGCACACACGCAGCCGGCGCTCCTTGCCGAAGCCGCCTATGGACTTCCTGAAGTTTTCCGCGAGATGGTACGCCCGGCTCGGCTGGTTTCGAATCCAGGCTGCTACCCCACCGCCGCGAACCTCGCAATCCGGCCTCTTGTGGAAAGGGGTGTGATCGACCTTTCGGCAGGCGTCGTCTGCGACGCGAAATCGGGCGTGAGCGGCGCTGGCCGCAAAGCCTCGTTGACGACGAGCTTTTGCGAAGTCACGGAGAACTTCTCGGCGTACTCCGTCCTCGATCACCGCCATGTCCCGGAAGTGCTGCTGACGTCTGGTCTGGAAGAGTCGCAGTTCAGCTTCACGGCGCACCTGCTCCCGATTGACCGCGGCATCCTCGAAACGATCTATTTCCGCGCACCGGATATTTCGAGCGCCGAGGAACTGGTCTCGATCTACGAGACTCACTACAGGGACGAGCCGTTCTTGAAGGTCTACCCTCCGGGTCACATGCCCGATCTGCGGTCCGTGCAAAGGACCAATGATTGCGCCATCGGAGTAAAGTTCGATCAGGCTACGCGCCGGGCTGTGGTGGTCGCGGTGATCGACAACCTTGTCAAGGGCGCGGCAGGGCAGGCAGTCCAGAACATGAACCTGGTGCTCGGCTTCAGGGAAACGGAAGGGCTGCTTTGAGAGTTCTCGTCAAGCTGGGCGGCACGTTGCTTGAATCGGACGCAGTCAAGGCTTCGCTTGCCGGACAAGTCGTCCGCGCCGCCGCCGAAACAGGCGTGGAATTGGTTGTCGTGCACGGAGGCGGGAAGAGGATGACGCGTTTTCTCGCCGAGCGTGGCATCGAGAGCCGGTTCGTGAACGGGTTGCGCGTGACAGACGAGGTGGCGCTCGACGCAGTGGTCAAGGTGTTCGCCGGAAGCGTGAATCATGAACTGGTCGCCGCGTTGCAGGCATCAGGCGCGCAGGCAGTCGGCCTTTCAGGCATCGACGCAGGTCTGACCGAGGCAGAGCCATTAAGCCCTGAACTGGGCGCCGTGGGCCGCGTTGTCCGCTCGCGGCCGGAATTACTGCATTTGTTGACTGCCAACCGGTATATTCCCGTGGTGGCCTGCGTCTCGGGCGATTCCAAAGGGAACATTTATAACGTAAACGCGGACCAGATGGCGGCCGCGTGTGCGGCGGCGTTCGGCGCGGACCGGCTGTTGTTCCTTACTGACGTAGAAGGCGTGCTCGACGCGGAGAGACGGCTTCAACCGCTGCTGACCGTAGCCGCGTGCGAGACGCTGATTCGGGACGGCATTGCCGCCGGGGGTATGCAGGCCAAACTTGAATCGGCAATTTCGGCCTTGCTGCAAGGCGTGGGCGAAGTGCGAATCGCCGCCGGCGCCTCGCCCGATGTTGTCCGCCGGTTGCTCGACGGTGACCGTGAGGTGGGTACCAGACTCGTCCGGGAAGCACTATGATCAGCGCCCTCGCCGCCGGCGACACAGGCGAATCCGCTGCTTCGCAAAACCTGACTGCGCGCAAGGCCGTGATGAGCGACATTGCGCCGGTGATTGATCTGATTAACGGCTACGCCGCGAAAGGCATCATGTTGCCCCGCACCGAGTTCGAATTGTCGGAGAATATCCGCGACTTTTCTGTTGTTTATTCTGGAAAGACGCTCGCGGGCTGCGGAGCACTGCATTTCTACTCACCCACTGTGGGCGAGGTCCGGTCGCTTGCGGTCAATCCCGAATTCAGGTCGCACGGGATCGGCCGGTTGCTGGTTGAGGCCCTGGTTGCCGAAGGGGAGCAATACGCGCTCGATGCCGTTTGGGCCTTTACCTATGTCCCCGACTTTTTCGCCCGGCTGGGTTTTTCCGAGGTGGAGCGGGGGGAGCTACCGCTGAAGGCATGGAAGGACTGCCTCCGCTGCCCGAAGTTCCAATGCTGCGATGAGGTTGCGGTGATGAGAGTCCTGCGCCCGGAACATCGGTCCCTGACTCATGACGAGCAGAGAAGCGAGTTACTGGTTCAGATCGAAGGGGACACCGTTGTCCTGTTGCCGGTGGTCCTGCCGCGGACCTAGGAAGCCGCCGAACTCCGAACATATACGGTGCTGCCAGGACCCGAGCACTGCTTTAGTGCTACATTTTTCCAAAACTACTTGAGAATTACTTTACGATATACGTACTATCCGGCTGTATACTCGAAATCAGAGTATTT
>SYKU01000018.1 GCA_005808865.1 Acidobacteriota bacterium | reverse complement strand
GGCCGATCACGATGGGACCGGAGCCGACGATCAGGATTCGGTGAAGATCGTTGCGTCGCGGCATCCGCTAGCCTTGCTCCGCCATCAAGGCTGCGAAGTCGTCAAAGAGATAGTGGGAATCATGAGGTCCGGGAGCGGCCTCGGGATGATATTGCACGCAGAAGGCGCGGTGGTTGCGGAGGCGGAAACCCTCGAGCGTCTGGTCGTTCAGGTTCATGTGGGTGATTTCGGTATCGTTCGCGTTGAGCGAGTCGGGATCGACCGCGAAACCGTGGTTATGAGATGTGATCTCGACTCTTCCGGTGAGGCGGTTCAAAACCGGGTGATTCGCGCCGCGGTGCCCGAACTTCAGCTTGTACGTTTTGGCTCCAGCCGCCAAGGCGAGGATCTGGTGGCCAAGGCAGATGCCGAATATCGGCGCTCTTCCGATGAGCGAGCGCACGTTCGCGATCTGGGCGTGGAGGGGCTCCGGATCCCCAGGCCCATTGGAGAGAAACACCCCGGATGGCTTCAGAGCCAGGACGTCTTCGGCCGAAGTGAGCGAGGGCACCACGGTAACGCGGCATCCGGCATGGACGAGGCGGCGAAGAATATTGTGCTTGATGCCGAAGTCGTATGCGACCACGTGAAACCGCTCGTCTTTTCTTGCTTCGACGACCTCGGAGGGCGAGCACGCGCCAACGCTCTGGTTCCAGTCGTAGGGATTTGCCGTCGACACACGGCTGGCGAGATCGAGGCCCGCCATGGAAGGGAGGGATCTTGCTTTTCCGACCAGCGCATCAGCGTCGCGGCTAAGGCTGGAAAGGATTCCGCGCATGACTCCGCGCGTCCGAAGATGCCGCACCAGCGCGCGTGTGTCGAGATCGGAGACCACAGGAACGCCGTACTTGGAGAGAAATCGGTCGGCCGGCTCGTCGGAACGGCGGTTGCTCGACAGCTTGGAAAACTCCCGCACCACCAGGCCCTCAATGTAGGCGCGGCCAGCCTCATTGTCGAGCGTGCTGGTGCCGTAATTGCCAATTTGAGGATTGGTGAGAATGACAATTTGCCCGGAATAGGAAGGGTCGGTGAATACCTCCTGATAACCGGTGAGCGCGGTGTTGAAGACGACCTCACCTCCGCGTTCGGCGGGCGCACCATAGCTCCTGCCTTCGAAGACGGTTCCGTCTTCCAAAGCCAGAATTGCTGATTCCAATTACGCTGTTCCTCCTGGAAGGGGTAATTACTATTCTAGTGCAGGGAAGACCCGTTTGTCGAAAAAGACGCTGCCCGCACGTAGCACCAGCACTAAACGCTCCAGGGAAACGCCGAAAGAGCACCAAAGAAGTGCCTGATAGCATCGCTAAACCACATGTCTCTACCGATTATTTAAGGCTCGGAGGCAGCACAAACGATGATTAAACGACTTCTGATTGGCGTGATCGCGCTCTCGCTCTCGACTTTCGGCGCGACCGTCTTCTTCGGGGAGGACTTGGGTCAGGGCGAAGGTATACGCTTGCCGGCGCATCCGAACTCAGACGCCGCACGTGCGTTGTTCCTCGCATCTCTTAGCGGCGTGGGAACGGAGGAATTTGAAGGGTTCGCAAATGGGCCGGGCAGTCCGCTGGGCCTGTCGTTCCCGGGGTCGGTCGGCGCGATTACGGCGACCCTTTCGGGTGGCGGGTCCATCATCAACAGTTTCAATCCATATAGTGGAGCGGCGCGGCGAAAACCAAGTCTGACGTCCGAAGGTTCCGTCGACGCCGCCAGACCTTCCTGTTATCAGGAATCAGGCCATCAACGGTGCCGGCAGGCCGCCGACACTAAGAATAGATGGGCTCGAGTTTCTTCACAATGTAGGCGCCGGAACGTTCGTAGCTGATCCGCGGTCCCTTGCGCGCCGTATCCAAATCCACGCAAATCCAGCCCTTGTAATTGATCTGTTTCAGAATTCCGTGCAATGCAGGGAAGTCGATCTCGCCGTCGCCCAGATCGTAAATGCTTTCGAAGAACTTCGCTTCTTTTGAATCCGCTTTGAGCACCCGGCCGTTGTCGAGAGCCACGTCTTTCGATGGCGTCGTCCACCTGGCGTCTTTGTAATCCATGAACAAGAGGCGGTCCTTGTACTTCCGATACATTTCGACGACATTGCTGCCGCCTAAATGAAGGTGCGCCGTGTCCGGCGAGAAATGAAACAGCTTTGGATTCGTCATCGCCATGAACTTGTGAACTTCCTCAGGACCCTCCACCATCTCGTCGAGATGATTGTGCAGGCCGGCTGTGAAACCCATTTCGCCAGCCACTTCACCGAGGCGGTTGTAACAGTCGCACATCGCCTTGAACGCGGCCTCCACATTCGCGCCCGCCTTCAGACGCGCGGGAGGAAACACCACCAGGTGGTTCGCGCCGAAGGTCTTCAGGAAGTTCATTGCGGCCTTCGCGTCCTCAATCACCTTGGCGTGTTTCGACGGCTCGTGCGCCGGACCTCCGAACGAAATCGTTGCCACGTGCAAATTGCGCTTCGAAATCTCACGCTCCATGTGCGCCGCCGTCATGTCGTAAGTCTTGAGGATTCCGGGAAATCCCGTCAGCCGGACGCCGACAAATCCGGTGTCTTTCATCACGTCCAGAATGTCCGTGAACGGTCCCTTGCGGAAATGGCCCCACAATCCGGCGCTGAGACCCCAGCGGATGTTCTTGCCTGAGGGCAGCTTGCCGGCGGCGTTCGCAACCGAGGCCGAAAGCGATGCGAGAAAAGCTCTTCGATTCATGCGACAGTCTCCTTCAACAAACACGATACTTGTTTACCGCGTCTTCGTCCAGTTCAATTCCCAGTCCGGGCTCCCGAGGAATATCGAGGTACCCGTCGCGCGCCCGCAACTTCTGCCGGGTGATGGACTCGCGCAAGTTGGTTTCTTCTTCGGCAACGAACTCGCAAATCATCGCGTTCGGAATGGAGTTCAGCCAGTGCAGCGCGGCCATCACGTTCACATAAGTCGTGAAACCGTGGTTCGCCACGGGCAACCCGCGGTCCCAGGCGAGCGAGGAGATCTTCATCGCTTCAGTGAAACCGCCACAGCGCGTGAGATCCACCTGCACAACGTCAATCTTTCCGCGATCCATCAAGTCAACGAAAGACTGCCGGTTGCTCTCCTCTTCCCCTGCCGCGATCCGCACGGTTGTCGATTCGGCAAGCTTGCGGTAGCCCTCGTAATCGTCCGGACGCAGCGGCTCTTCAAGCCAGAAGATGTTGAAATCGGAAAAGGCCCGGGCGCGCTGTTGCGCCGTCTTCGAATCCCACACAAGCCCAGCGTCTATGAGTAAGTCGGCGTCGTCTCCAAGTCCCTGGCGAGCCTCGCGAACCAGTGCAATATCGGTCTTCTCATCCTGGCCCATGGGATCCCATCCGAATTTGACCGCGCCAAAACCCTGATCCCGATAACGGCGCGCGAGGTCTCCAGTCTTTTTGGGTGTGGGCCCGAACAGAGAACTTGCGTAACAGCGGATGCTGTTATGGAACCCGCCGCCGAGCAACTTCCAGACGGGCATGCCGAGCGCCTTGCCCTTGATATCCCAGAGCGCGATGTCTATTCCGCTCATCGCATGAATACCCACGCCGCGGCGGCCGCCGTAAATATTGCCACGATACATCTTTTGCCAGATCTTCTCGGTCTCGAACGGGTCCTCTCCCACTACGAGCGAGGCAAGGCCCGCGGCGGCCGTATGCGAATACGGCCCTTCGATCGCGCCCTTCACGGCCATTGGACTCGAGTCGACTTCGCCGATTCCGGTGATACCCGCATCGGTTTCAACGCGAACGATGAGCGCGTCCTGACCGCTGTCACACTGAACCTTGACGTCGGGCTGACGCAGATAGATGGCTTCAACCTTCGTTACTTTCATCGCGAGTTACCACCCCAGGACTTTCGGGAGCCGGCGATGAACGCCGCGCCTTCTCCGCTGCGATCGCATCCGCAGACATCCGCCGCCAAGTGCCTGACAACGAAATCTCCGAACTTTGGCTCGAGGTCGACCGGGCTGCTGACATACCAGCTTCGCGATCCATCCGGTATGGCGACAACCATCTCGTGCTTTCCCGCGTATCGGGAGAGATTCGCATCGGCGACCAGGCGGTGTTGTCGTCGCCCGAACCGCGCAGAAGGCAGATTGCAGGGTACCGGCGGGCGGATCTTTCACAATCGATTGTGAGTAGGAGGCGGAGGTTGCGCTGCCCGGCGAGCGATTCGCTCCTCATCTGGGAGGCCTTGACGTTGCGGCCAGCGACGCGGCAACGGGAGGGGACAGCCCACAAAGCGCCGCGCGAAACGCGAGGTTCGTGAGCCTCATGATTGCTTCGGCGTGAATTCAGACTTGCCCGGCCGTTCTCACCCGCGCGACGTTGCCCTCGGGCCGCCTTTCGGACAACAGCAGTCTGCGCAGGCTGCGGAGGTCGTTCAGGATGCGACGGCTCGTTGTCACGTGCGTGGTCAGTTTCATGAGGTTGTAGGCCACAAGCTGAAGGGCTTTTGTTCGCCGCTCTGCGCCGTCGATCTCCGAGAGGGCGATTTCGGCTTCGATGTCTCTCCTGGTTTCAGCCAAAGCCTCACTCAGAAGTTCTATGTATTCGTAGGAACCTTCGATACTGTCAAACGGAGTCTCGTTTCGGTAGCTCACAACGGAACCTCACAGACCGACACTACATTGTAACTTATTAATCCTCGAATTGTTCCAGGATTTTTCACATTTCGTACTAAGGGGGCCAGCGATCGGCCCAAACGATCGCTGGCCGCCTCGCGCAGGATGGTTTTGACGGTGGTCCGACAGGACAGGATCACAGTACAGAGCCAAATGAGTAGAATGTACTCATGTCGCGTTTCATCTTCGCTCTTGCCGCCATCTCCGCGGCCGGCGCCGATCTGCCTCCGTTTACCATAGCAGGCATCCGTGTAACGCCCGACGCGTGGGACAAGCAAGCGAATCTGGCCCGCATCGTGCATTACTCGCGGGCGGCAGTTGCCAAAGGCGCGCAGGTCGTCGTCACCCCCGAAGGTTTTCTCGAAGGCTACGTCGCGAACATCAAGAATCATCCCGGCATTAGCCGCGAAAGATACGACAGCATCGGCGAGACCATTGATGGAAACCGCCTCAGTCCTGCCCTCGATACCCTGCGTGGTCTGGCGAAGGAACTGAAGATCTACCTCGTCGCGTGCTTTGCAGAGCGGCAGGGCGAGCGAATGTTTAACGCGCTCGCGATCTTCTCTCCCTATGGCGAGATCGCCATGCGGTATCAGAAGGCGCATAACGCCGAAGACGAGCCGTTCAACACCACGGGCGTGAAGTTCCCTGTAGTGGATACGCCGCTCGGAAGATGGGGCACACTGATCTGCTTTGACCGCCAATTGCCCGAGACGTCGCGCGTTCTCGCACTGAAGGGTGCACAGTTCATCATCGTGCCTGCGTGGGGCATGTCGGGGGACATGAACGACGCCATGATGCGCACGCGCGCCTTCGAGAACAGCGTCTGGGTGGCTTTCGTTCACCCCCGGCGGTTCCTGCTCATCGACCCAGGAGGCAAAATCGTCGCGCAGGACGATCCCGAAAAAGGGGATCAGGTGGTCACCGGAAAGGTGACAATAGATCACCGGATCGGCCGTGGAGCGATTCGAGAGCGCAAGCCGCATCTCTACGAAGGGCTTCTCAAAAACTGACCGTCCGGCCGCTCAGAGATCCTTCAGGCGCTGGCTGGTGTCGCCGAAACGGTCCAGCGGCACGCCCATGATATCCATCATCGAAAGATAGAGGCTGCAGGCGCGGCGGTCTTCGTTGCCTCTCTCCAGGTAATCGAGCACCCGGCCGGGCCTCAGGGCGCCACCGGCCTTTCCGGCGAGTATGATTGGCATCTGGTCCGCGCCGTGCGCGTCGCCATCGAACAGGTTCGAGCACATCATGAGCAGCGAGTTGTCTAGAATCGACTGTCCGCCTTCGTCGATCTTCTTCAAGCGGTTAACCAGATAAGCAAATTGAGCCATATGGAACTGGTTGGTCTTCAGGTACATGGCCTCTGCCACGGGGGCCTTGCCGTTGTGGGTCAGGTCGAGGTGCAGCGCGCCTCGAACGCCTTCCAGGAACTTGAAGTTCATCTGAGAAAGGTCGTTGTTGAGCATCAGCGTGACAAGCCGGGTTTTGTCCATCTGGAACGCGAGCACGATCAGATCGAGCATCAGTTTCATGTGATCCGGCACGTTTTGTGGAAGCGCGTCAGCGGGGCGCGGCATATCCGGCTCCGAGAGCGTCGGACGCCAGCCTTCGATGCGCTCTTCGCGGGAAGCTCGCTCGATTCGCTTCTCGATGTCGCGCACGGACTCCAGATATTCGTCGAGCTTTTGGCTGTCTCCGCGGCTGACCTTCGGCTGAAGAGAGTGCGCCTCTTCGAGCACGGCATCAAGAATGCTGCGATCAAGCTTTCGGCCCGTGCCGTCGCCGACCAACTGATCGAAGGTTCGGGAGGGGTAGATTTCCTTGGTGGCAGGCTTCGTGGGCGACGCCCACGAAATTGACGATCCGTAAATCATCGACAAGCCGTCTTCCAGGCGAAGCTCGTTTGGTTCGATTCCAAGCACCAGGCTCGGAACCGCGGTACGGCCTCCGACCTGCCGGGAAAGCACCTGGTCCATGGTTGTGCCAACGCGTATGTCGCTAGGGTCGAGGCTGACGGTCGCGCCCGATAACAGGTTGGGCATCCGGCCAAGGTGGGGGCTCGTGGATACGAAAGCTCTTTCATG
>SYKU01000216.1 GCA_005808865.1 Acidobacteriota bacterium | reverse complement strand
GGCTACTTCCACCGCGACAAAACGCGGCGCCGCCCCGCTGTTGACCTGCTGTTTCCGATACCGTGCGACGTACCGCGCCAGCGTCTTGAGCGGTATCTCGCGTTTCCTGCCGAACGCTTCCTGGCTTTGCCCGCTGGCTTCCTATTCAGCCGCAACCTGATCCGCTTCCGCCCGGCTCCTATGCCGCCGATGCTGAAGGCCTGTCTCCCCGTTGCTCACCCTTCCAGTTCAGCATCAAAACGCCCTCGTTCATAGATGGGTTTGCTCTTACGCTTACTGAAGATCGAAGCCGGCGCTACCGAGCTTGCGCCGCAGCCGCGCGCAGCAGAGCCAGTTTCTCCTCAGCGATCGCCTTGACCTTCGCGATGTTCGCCATCTTGATGTTTTCGTATCCGCGAATCTCGCCTGGCAACGACGCAATCTCAATCGCAAGCAGTTCGTTCTCCGGCGTGATCTCATCCAAGAGCCGCGTCACCAATTCCCTATACCACTCAACTAAAGCGCGTTCTTCGCGCCGTATATCGGCATAGCCGAAGACATCGAACACCGTCCCGCGAAGCCCCTTCATCGCCGCGAGCGCGCGCAGCGGCCCGCCGAACCACTGCCCCAGCTTCAACTTCTTCTTCCACCCAAGCGCCCGCAGGATCGGCGGATGCAGGTTGTAGCCGATCGATTCCACCGTTTCCCACATGCCCGCGATCTGCTCCGCCACGGCGGGCTTTGTCAGAAGCCGCGCCACTTCGTACTCGTCCTTGGATGCCATCAGCTTGTATAGGTTCCGGGCGACCGGGTCTACCAAACTCGCGGCGCGAGCAGCCACGCCGCTCACGAACGCCTCGTAGGCGCCCGCGTATCGATCATTCTGGTAAAGCCTCAACTCCGCCGCCCGCCGCTCCACAGTGTTCGCCACTTCCCGTACCGGTGTCCGAGGCGAAACCAGAGCCTCCACCGCCGCCGCGTCGTGATAGTACTTGCGGCCCCATAAGAACGCCTGGCTATTCCGTTCGGCATCCACCTTGTTTAGGCGGATGGCTTCTTCAATGGCCGCCGCTGTAATAGGAATCAGACCGGCCTGCCACGCGACGCCCAACAGAAAAACGTTTGTGGCAAGGTGGTTGGCGAACAGCCCCTCGGCGAGCCGTGTCGCATCCACGAACACGTTCCGGCCCGGCCGCGTGTTCTCATTGACCAGATCGACCTGCCGCGCCGGTCCGATCACTTCAAGCTTGCCGCGAATCGCTGATCCCGTTGGGATTTCGGCGGTGTTGACCACGGCTACGGTGCGCGAAGGATGCGCCGACTTCAGCGTTTCCCCTCCTGCCGCGCCAAGAAGATCGAACCCCAGGATCAGATCCGCGTTCCCGTATCCGACCTTCGACGGCGCATCGACCGGCTTCCTGCTCAGCACAATGCTCGAAAGTACGGCGCCGCCCTTCTGCGCCAGGCCGGTCTGATCAAGAGTCAGGACGAAGAGGCCGTCAATCGAAGCGGCCGTCGCAAGCAGAGCGTTGATCGTGAGGACTCCAGTTCCGCCAATGCCCGGTAACAGGATGGAATAGGATTCGCCGATGTCCACTATCTCTCGCGGCTGGGGCACATCGGCGGCAGGCAGCACCGGCGCCTCCCGTTTTCGAAGTCCGGAGCCCGGCTTCAAATTCACGGTCATGAACGAGGGGCAATCACCAAGCACGCACGAGTAGTCCTTATTGCAGGAAGACTGATGGATGCGCGTCTTCGGGCCAAACTCCGTCTGTACGGGATACAGGCTCATGCAGTTCGACTGCCGCACGCAATCGCCGCAGCCTTCGCAGACTTCCTCGTTGATCACAACCCGAAGCGCCGGCTCTTCCTGAATGCCGCGGGCGCGTTCTCTGCGCTTCTCGGCCGCACACTGCTGGTCGTACACGATCACGGTGACACCGGTGACTTTCTCCAGATCGCGCATCGTTTCCGGCAACTCGTCGCGGTCGCGAACGGCGGCGTTCGATGCGAGCACGATGCCCTTGTACTTCGGTACGTTGTCGGTCACAACAACAGTGCGCTTCACGCCTTCCGCTTCAAGCTTCCGCGTGAGATCCGGAACGGACAGGGCTCCCGACGCCTGCTGGCCTCCCGTCATCGCAACCGCGGAGTTGTAGAGAATCCGGTAAGTGATGTTGATGCCCGAGGCGACAGCGGCCGTCACCGCCATTGCGCCCGAATGGAAGTAGGTACCGTCGCCGACGTTCTGGAACATGTGGCTGCGCTCGACAAACGGCGCCATGCCGATCCACGGCGCGCCTTCGCCGCCCATCTGGGTCAGGAACGCATAGCCGCGGCCCGTGTGCGCGAGATTCGCCGCCATCGCATGGCACCCGATGCCGCCGCCTGAAACCTGTCCTTCCAGAACGATGGTGGACCGGTTGTGTGGACAGCCTGAACAGAAATTCGGCGGGCGTGGCGCGGCGTTCCGTTTCCCTCGCGACTGAATTTCTTCCATCAGCCGGAGGCGCGCTTCGATTGAAGGCCGGCCGTGTCCCGTCAGCAGTCGCGCCAGAATTTTGGCGATCGGCTCGGGATCGAGTTCCATCACCGGAGGAAGCAACGGCGCGCCGGAGGCGTCGTGCTTGCCGATGATGACGGGCCGCGACGGCAAGTTGTACAAAGCTTCGCGAAGCTGGAGCTCGAGAAAGCTGCGCTTCTCCTCCACGACGAACAGCGTTTGGAGACCCGTTGAAAACTCACGGCTGAACTCCGGCTCCACGGGGAACGTCATCGCATACTTCGCGATCCGGATACCAAGTTCGTCGAGATCCTCCAAACGGATTCCAAGATCGCGCAGCGCCTGGATCAAGTCGTAGTAGGGCTTACCGGCGGTGGCGATACCGAGCCAGGCGTCCTTCGCTCCAAACCAGGTGTTGACGCGGTTCAGACGCGCGAACTCGCGCGCGGCGTCGAGCCGGCGAACGTTCACCTCGTGCTCAAGCGCCAGCGTGAAGGGAACCACGAGCCTCGCGTCGTGGTGCTTCTCGTACCCCCCCGGCAGCGCAATGGAGAGGCGTTCCGGGTCCACGCCGGCCGTGCCGCCGCCGTCGCAGACGTTGGTCACCATCTTCATCGCGCACCACGCGCCTGACCAGCGTGACAGGGCTATCGCCAGATGCCCGTGGTCGAGGATTTCCTGAATGCTCCCTGGATAGAAAGTCGGCATGCCGACGTTGTAGAAGCTGAAGTCGCTTTGGTGAGGGATGGTGGAGCTTTTCGAGATGTGGTCGTCGCCGCCGAGTGCGAGCGCCGCGCAATTCGGTCCCGTGCCCGCGAGGTTGGCGTGGCGGAAGATGTCACCCGAGCGGTCGACGCCTGGACCTTTGCCGTACCAGATGCCAAGCACGCCATCGTACTTCGATTCGCCGAGTACGTGGACGATCTGGCTGCCCATCACGGAGGTGGCGGCAAGATCCTCGTTGACACCGGGGACGAAATGGATCCGGTGCTCGTCGAGCAAGCTACGGACGCGATTCAGCGCGAGATCGTAGCCACCGAGCGGCGATCCTTCATAGCCGTAAATGAAAGACGCCGTATTGAGGCCCGCCCGCCGGTCGCGCCGCATCTGATCCATCGGCAGGCGTACCAGCGCCTGGATGCCCGTGAGATAGACCGATCCCCTCTCCGCTGTGTAGCGGTCGTTCAGTTTCACCTTTTCAGTTTATACCGCGGTGCCCTGTTACTCTTCCGCAGGGGCGAGCGTGGGCTCGGGAAGAACGGCCTTTTCCGCTGCCCTGTATCCCCCGGGCCAGTTTGCGAATCCTTCGCGGATGAGCCCGAAGATTGTGCGGCGGTTCTTGAATATCAGCTTGACCCAGTCGAGCGGGGTCATCAGCGGGAAGTAAATGCCCCGGAAGAACAGCCGCGACACCAGAATATTGATCCGGTAGGGGACCGGCTGTTCCGCAATCGAATCCACCGCGCGGGCGATTGCCTCGGGGCTATAGGAGTTCTTCCAAGCGCTCGTCAACTCCGCGTGCGCGTCGTCGATAGAAAGCTTCAGCGGCGCGTGCGCCATCTTGAACGCGGAAAAATTGAGCCAATGCTTCGGGCGCGTCAGCCGTCCAGCCGCTTCGAGTTTTGTGTAAAGCGGGGTTCCGGGCAGGGGCGTAATCATGCCGAAAACGGGGAGTCCCGGCGGCCATTTGGCAATTTCCGCGAGCGTACGGTCCGCCACGCCCACGGTGTCGTTGTCGAGTCCGAAGATAAACGACGTAATTGCGTAGATGTTCCGCCGCGCAAGCCGATGGAGCACGGTTGCGTACTCGCCGGGTTTGTTGAAGCTCTTCGCGACATCGGCGAGATTCGCCGGGTCAAGCGACTCCATTCCGATGAAGATCCACTTTCCACCGGATTCCTGGATCAGGTCCACCAGTTCTTCGTCCCGCAGCAGGTTCGCGCTGATCTGCGCCACCCAGTTTACTTGCGCGCCGGCCTTGATGATGTCGCGCAGCAAAGACTTGGTTCGCTTGACGTTGATGGCGAAGTTGTCGTCCACGAAGAACACCGCAATCTTGCCGTGCGTCGCCTCCGCCCGCGCCTTCAGGAGCAGCAGTTCATTGACGATGCTTTCGTTCGGACGGAAGCGGATCGAGTCGCCGAAAAATCCTGTCACGGTGCAGAATTCGCAACCGTAGGGGCATCCGCGGCCGCTCTCGATCGGGATGATGTGGAAGGTCTCCCACTCTTTCTTATAGTGCCGCATCACCTTCCGCAAAACGCCGGGGACGCGGTTGAACTGATCGAGATCGAGCGTGTCCCAGGGGATGCGCGGATAGTCCTGAAGAGTCGGCTTGCGTTCCTGGCCGAAATCGTCCACAGGCTTGTAGACTTCCTTCAACTCGCCGCGGGCCGCGTCGTTCACGATCTTCGGCCAGGTTTCATCGGCCTCGCCGAGAGCGACGGCGTCCGCATGTCGCGGTCCTCCGTTGCGGCCAAGCGCTTCGTCCGCGCATTCCGTAACGTGTGGGCCGCCCATGACGACCCGGACGCCGGCGGCGCGGATTGCGTCCGCCATCAGGTAGGCACGCGCCACCATGCGCGTCATCGCGCCGATGCCCACAAGATCGATGTTCTGTTCCTTCACATACCGCGCCAGTTCCTCCTCGGTCATGGCGTGGGTATTGCCATCGATCAGCAGCACCTGATGCCCCTCGGGCGTGAGCGACTGGAGAACGAACATCCAGAGGTGCGGCATGAAGTTTTTCGTCACGCCGTTGTCGGGGTTATAGAGCAGTATACGCATTTTAGGTGCCGCGTCCTAGTATCTCTCACTCGGGGAGCAATATGTTGGAGACGGTGGAGAACGTTCCGCCACAAGCTTTGAAGCTGTGAAAGAAACGCTCCGCGACCGCAGTGTCCAACGCCTGGATCGCGTCCGCTACCAGGGTCACTCTTGCGCCGCGCGACTGAAGGCCCAGCGCGGCGAAACGGACGCAGTACTCGGCCACGACGCCGTAGACAACACAATGTTCGGGCGCGAGCCGTTCGAGGACCGCGTCTAATTGAGGACTGGTGAAGAGATCGAGTTGCTGCTTTTCGAGGATGATCTGGTCCACCATCAATTCGCGCGGCTTCTCCTGACCCTTCGTCCCGACAACGCAGTGCGCCGGCCATTCACGGAATTCGGCATCGTTCTCCCCGTGGGCGCAAAGGGACGATACGAGCGGAATGCCCCGCTCCCTCGCATGCCTGTTGAGACGGCTCCAGCCGGGAATCAACTTTTCCGCGCCGGGCACGTAGAGTGCTCCCGCGGGGTAGACGAAGTCGATCTGTGTGTCAATGTCGAAGTAGACCGTCTTCACTGGAGGTTCCTCCGGGCGGTTTCGATCAGTTGCGTCAGCTCGGCGCTGTGCCGCACTGCCCAGGGCGCTACCATTTCGAGGCTTCGCAACCCGGCCGGCAGCTTCGCCAACCCTTCGGCCGCGCGGTTCCGCGCGCGATGAACGGCGGTGTGTCAATGTCGAAGTAGACCGTCTTCACTGGAGGTTCCTCCGGGCGGTTTCGATCAGTTGCGTCAGCTCGGCGCTGTGCCGCACAGCCCAGGGCGCTACCGTTTCGAGGCTTCGCAACCCGGCCGGCAGCTTCGCCAACCCTTCGGCCGCGCGCTTCCGCGCGCGATGAACGGCGGGGAGGGGTTCGATCAGGTGGCCTCCGAGAATCACCGGCTGCAAGAGCGCTTCGCCCGCGCCCGAGCAGCATTCGCCGCCGCGCGCGAGAACATCGTGATCCGGCAACCGGAAGATCTGCTTCGATCCAGGCAGCGTGCCTTTATCCGTACCCAGCTTCGCGGTGTAGCGCCTGATGCCTCCGACGTCCAGTTCCACAAGCTTGTAGATGGCGCCGAGCGAGGGCGCATCGCCCGACGTGGACAACTCCGTGCCCACGCCGAAGGCATCAACGGGTGAGCCTTGAGCGACCAGCGCGTGGATCTTGTGCTCGTCCAGATCGCCGCTGACCATAATCTTCGCGGAGCGCATTCCCGCGCCGTCTAACATCGCGCGCGCGTCGCGGGACAGGGTCGCGATGTCGCCGCTATCGAGGCGAATCCCCCAGAGCGGCTCCCCCAGAGCGGCGGCTTTCCTCGTGCCATCGAGGGTATCGTAGGTGTCGACCAACTGAACGGCATTCTCGCCCAGCAATCTCTGAAGTTGGCGAAAGGCCTCCGTCTCCGAAGCAAAGGCCATCACCCAGGAATGTCCGGACGTTCCCATCACGGGGACGCTGAACCTGAAACCGGCGAGCGTATTGCTTGTGCCCGCGCATCCACCTATGAACGCCGCACGCGCGCCAAGGACGCCGGCTTCGGCAGTATGAGCCCGCCGCGTGCCAAATTCGATGACTGGGCGACCACCGGCGGCGTGCGTCATGCGCGCGGCCTTGGTCGCGATCAGCGACTGAAACGCCACCGCCGCCAGAAGGTACGTCTCCGGAATTTGCGCCTCGATCACGGGCGCGCGCAGCGTGAGGATCGGCTCGCCCGCGAATACCGGCGTGCCCTCGGGGACGGCGAACAGATCGCCCGTGAAACGAAGGTCCCGCAACATTTCGAAGAAGCGCGGAGACACTCGCGCGAACTGCGGCAATCCGCGAACGTACTCCACCTCTTCGTCCGAGAAGCTTAGCCCAAGCAGATATTCAACCACCTGAGGCAGGCCGCAGGCAAGCACGAAATTGCGGTTGCGCGGAAGGCGACGGACAGACAGTTCGAAGGTCGCGACTTCTTTCGACTTGCCAGCTTCGAAGTAGCCGGCGGCCATCGTAAGCTGGTAGAGGTCGGTAAGAAGTCCGTTCACTTCTTCTTTTCGTCTTTCGGCGGCTGGAACTCCTTGACGTCCGCGGCGGCCTTCATCAGTTCTTCCACAACTTTGCTGTCGATTTCGTAAGCCGCGGCTTCGTTATCGCGCTTGCCCGAGTAGCTGTTCCCCTGCTTTGAGATCAGCACCTTTTCGACGCGCTTGCCTTCGCCCGAGGTGACGGTCGCGCCCAGCACCACGCCGCCCGGCGAATTGTCGAGAAATTTGGTCGACGTAAGGTCGCGCAGTTTGTCCACCAGGTTCTGGACCGATCCCGAATCCATCTGCCTGGTTCCCGCCATCCACTTCTCGCCGGACTTCTGGTAGGTCACCGTTCCCACTTCGATCTTCGACGGTTCGTTCCAGCCGAAATCGAACAGCTTCTTGTTGCGGAAGGAAGCCGTATCCTTGTCGAGGCCCTCGCCCAAATCCGCGTTGACCTTGTAGATGCCCTCTAACACGCTGGTTTTCGCGAAGTAGTTCTTATCCTTGTCGCGCCGCACCTCAAGCTGCTGATTGCCGGATGAATCGCTTACGGTCACAACCGCCACCTTCGTAGCGCCGCCAAACGAGGCCGCGGCCTTCTTTGCGTCCTCATCGGAAACGGACGTATCCATCTTCGCGTCCTTCAACTTCCGAACCAACTCTTCCACCTGCGAGCCATCAGCCCGGTAGGGCTTCGGCTTCAGTATCTGCCATTCGTTCTGGTTGTTCTTGCCGAACTCCGTCGACTGGTTCCTGGCGTTCAGCTCGACGCGAGTGAGCTTGTCGGAATCGAAAGTCAGGAGGCGCTTATCGCGAAGATCCTTCGACGTCTTGTCGAGGTTCGTCTTCACGAAACTGGCCACGGTGAAGACTCGCGGGTCGCCATCGAGACGCGCAAACGAGCCGCCCGCAGTGGGCGTTTCGTCTCCCAACAGGACCTTCTGAGTCTTGCCGTCTTTCTTCGTAATCGCCACCTCCATGGAGGGGGTGGCGAGGCCGTATTCCGCGACGTTCGCGGCCTTCTCTTCAATCAACCGGTCGGAAGCCAGGTTCGCCAGTGTCGAGACAAGTGAGTTTACGGCGTCCTGATCCGCCGCGAGCGGCTTAGGCGCCGTGAGCTTCCACTTACCATCTTCTCCGCGCGAGGCAACTGTCGCGTCCGCGCCCTTGCTGATCCGGATGTCCTTGAAGTCGGCATCGGGAATGGTCAGTATCTTCGGAGGCGCGTCGGCGGCGGGTTTGCCCTCCTCCGCCTTCTTCTTGTTTTCCGACCAGTAGACGGCGCCGCCCAGAGCGGCGAGCACAAAGGCCGCTGCGAGTAGTCCTCGAAACTTCATTACCTTATCTCCTGCGCCACCAAACCAGCATCCCCCCGCAGATTGCAATCAGCGGAAGGAACACCACGCTCGAGAAAAACACGAAAGACATCTGACGGCGGTTCAAAGTGATGCGGCGGTCCTCGGGGTCTTTCGGACGGATGGAAATCAGCTCTTCGTCCGAACTCAGCCAACTGATCATGTTGAGGAAGAGGTCGCGATTGCCATTGAAGCGGAAGATGTTGTTCGCGGGCCATGACGAACTGCCGACAATGATGAAGCGCCCGTTGTTGTTCTCTTTACCTGTGTTATAGGTTCCGGCGGCCGCCAGCGTAAGCGGTCCCTTCCTGTCCTTCTTCGTATCGATGCGGATCTCGGGCGAACTGAGGTTGGTAGTCGCGTAGCTATTGCCCGACGTGGAGAAGAGCTTCTCGGCGGTTACCTTGTCCGCGGACTTCACTTCGAGACTACGCGCGAGCGGAAATGCCGTCGCTGTCTCCTTCATCTCGCGGACGATCGCGTGAGACTCATACGTGGTGACGAGCGGCACCACTTCGCTCAGGCCGAAAATCTGGCCGATCTGGCTCGTATCGAGCGCGAGATCCTTGTTGGCGGTGACGCCCCATCCTTCGGCCAGTTTCGCAAGCGATGGAGTGCCGTCGGATTCCTCCTTGCCGAGTTTCAAAGGAGGATCGATCATCATCAGCAGCCGCCCGCCGCCTTCGACGTACGCCTTCACGGCTTTTGCGGCTGGTTCCATGTAGTCGTGCTTCGGGCCGCCGATGACGAGTACGGTGCAATCCTTCGGAATCTCGGCCTTCTCAAGCAATGAAACGGCGCGCGTTTTGTAGTTCGATTTTTCGACCGATTCCTTCGCGTTCGAGTAGCCCGCGCGGCCGGTGTCGTCGAGACCGTGCTCGCCGCTGCCCGTGACAAAACACACATTCCGCTCGCCGCTCTTCATGGACCGGATGATCGCGCCCGTGATTTCCTCTTCAGTCACGCTTTTCGCGTCTTCCTTCTTGAGGCCCGACGAAACGACGATGGCGCCGTAATTGCGGATGCCCGCCGCTTTCGCGAGCGCGGGTTTCTTATCCGGATCGATGTACTCCACCTTCAAGTTGGCCGAGAGATTGTCATAGCGGTCAAGCAAATCCTTCGCGCGGGGGAATTCACCGGACTTGTCGTAGTAGGTGATTCTCACGTCGGACTTTAGCCCCTTCACGATCTTGATGCTCTGATCAGAGAGGCTGAAGCGCTTGTTCGACGTGGAGTCGACGGATTTGTTGTGACGATTAGCCAGCCAGTTCGCGGCTCCCAGCACGGCCACGATGACCAAAATATATACCGTTACGTACGCGGTGTATTTCGTCTGTCTCGCATGAATCCAGTTTGCCATCGCTTACGCCCTCCACCGCAGAGATTCCATGGAGCGGGCCGTGAGGAACAGCCCGAAGAACGTCATGGAAAGGAAGAATACCGCGTCCTTGGTATCGATCACGCCTTTCGAGAATGGCTCGAAGTGAGTGACCACGGAAATGTACGAAATGACCTTGCCCATGCTGGAGGTTTCGTAGGCCGAAACCCAGTCGAGCACCCAGAGCAACAGCAACGTGGAGAAAGTCGCGCCGCCGGCGATGATCTGATTCTTGGTGGTGGTGGAGATGAAGGCGCCGATCGCCAGCATGCATCCGCCCTGAAGGAGCAGCCCGAGGTAGCCCACGAGCATCGGCTTCCAATCCGGCTTTCCGTAGGCGAAGATCCAAATGAAGTTGACGGCGGAGATCATCAGGATGCAGGCGTACATCAACAACGCGCCCAGCCATTTTCCGAGGATGATTTCAATATCGCGGACTGGTGAGGTCAACAGCAGTTCCATGGTTCCAGTGCTCTTCTCATGCGCGAACAGCCGCATGGAGATCATGGGAATGAGGAACAATCCGATCACGCTCGCGTTGGTGAGAAGGGGGCGGATTACCCACTCGTTCACGTCCATGGGGCCGCCGCGTCCCATCATTTGAGATTCCATGCCGCGTACGACAAAAATGGCCGTCGCGCTGTAGAAGAAGAAGCCAAATACGACAGCGGAGATCGCCATCAGCAAGTAGGCTATGGGGGAAGCGAAGTAACTCTTCAGTTCTTTACGACAGATGATCAAGGTATGGTTCATTTTGATTCTCCTGAGGCGCCGCCGGTTTCCGACCCGGTCAACTGGAGGAAGATGTCCTCCAGGCTGAATCCAACGGGACGCAACTCGTTCAAATTCCAGCCCGATCCGACCACGACTCGCGCAAGATCCGGCCGGATCTGCCGGCCCTTCAAGCTCTCCACTTCAAACAGGCAGTTCCCGTCCTTCGCAGCTCGAGCTACGACGCGGCTAACGCCCGCGACCTGCTCCAGCTTACGCTGAACCTCGGCTTCGGCCAGCGGAGTTCCATCCGAGGGCCCGATTTCGACCGCTACCGACTCCGCGCCTCTAAGGCGCGCGGTCAGATTCTCCACGGAGTCGATTGCGGCGAGCGTGCCACGGTTGATAATGATGACTTTCTGACAGGAGTGTTCGATCTCGGACAGAATATGAGTGCTGAGGATGATCGTGTGGCTGCCTGACAATTCCTTGAGCAGTTCCCGAATCTCAATAATCTGCTTCGGGTCGAGGCCGGAAGTAGGCTCGTCCAGAATCAGAACGTCCGGGTTGTGGATGATAGCCTGCGCCAACCCCACCCGCTGCCTGAAACCCTTCGAGAGTTTTGAAATCAACTTTGTCCGGACTTCGCCAAGGGCGCACTTCGCGATGGCGTGGTCCGACGCGCGGGCGAGATCCGAAGAGGGGATTCCCTTGAGTCTTCCAACGAAAGTCAGGTATTCGTCGACCTCCATTTCGGGGTACAGAGGTGGAGATTCCGGAAGGTACCCGATGCGCTTCTTCACTTCCATCGGCTGCTCCATGACATCGAAGCCGGCAACCGAGGCCTTGCCCGACGAAGGCGGCATGAAGCAAGTAAGAATGCGCATCGTGGTGGTTTTCCCAGCTCCGTTTGGACCCAGAAAACCGACGATTTGACCCTTCTCCACCTCAAAGGAAATGTTGTTCACGGCGACATTGCGCGCGTATCTCTTGGTTAACCCTTCAACCTTGATCATATAGTGGTCTCTGAACTGGTGTGCGATGCTGTCTCGGCCGCGGACGCCGTTGGATCGGCCACGCTGAAGGCTACCATCGCGGGTACTGCAAGGAGTACACACCATAATAGGGATAAGACATAGGACTTGTCAAGGTGTCCGAGAGAGTGCGCAGGTGGGCCGGGAGCCTGTGGAAAATCGCCCGCGAGGACCGTGGGGGAGAAGAGGAACGGGCGTCGGTTTGGATAATATCTCTTTTGTTTTGTGCCGCTTGAAACCTGGGTGACGCAGAAATACGTTTTTGGAATTTGAGTTGAGTTTGTAAGAGGGCTACCGGCATTGTGGCTGGAGAGCGGCTTCAAGAGGGGGAAGCGCGTGTTAGCGCATGTGGCAGCGTCGGGGTCGGCCTCATTTTCGGGGGTGACGCAGAAGAGTACTTTTTTTGCTTTCGAGGCCGGGAGTCCGCGAGTGCGGCGATTCACCCTGCACGGAGTCCGCGGCCGGCAGCGCGACGCGGGCGCGCCCGGTCCGGAAGGACTGCCACACGAGCACGGAGGCGGGTGAGAGGGATTCCCGTTTCCAGGCGGTTTCCCTTGGCAGATCCGCAGGTTTACGGCTTCCGGATCAGGTTGTAAGCGATGTTTTATCATGTATTTCCGATGGGGGTGACGCAGAGAAATTATTTTGTGTTTTCGAAATCGCGTGGCAGACCGCTAAGGGGGCGATCTGCTGGGACCGAGGCTCGGCCTCCGGCAACGGGACCGGGGCGACCAGCGTGGCGGCCGGGGCTATCGCCTTCCGGACTGACTTGTAAGCGATGTTTTGTCATGCATTTCCGATGGGGGTGACGCAGAGAAATTATTTTGTGTTTTC
>SYKU01000215.1 GCA_005808865.1 Acidobacteriota bacterium | reverse complement strand
GTGAACCTCTCAGTTCATGCGGCTCCCAGCATTCGGCCCTTGACCATGGGCTTCTTCGACAATATCGAATGGGATCTGCTGTTGCGGGCCGTGCGAAAGTACGCGCCCAGTCTAGCTGAACATCAACGGCCTCGAGTGTAGACGTTCTGGTTCACGTCAACCGTGTGCCTGAATTGGTCGGCTGCAAGCTTCGTATCGTCGTGGATTTCGTTCATGAGCGTCGCGTGCGTACGCCGCATGACGCGGAAGTCCACCCAACCCGAGCCGACCGCTTCGAGCTTTGGGCCAATTCTTCTCCGCCAAAGATTGTCCCGACCGAGAGGGGTAGCGCCGTTGTCCCTCGCGCTTCAAAGAGGTTCACCCTAAATCCGGCGGTTGAACGAGGCTGGAAGGCGAGAGATGGCTGATACTGGCGGAATGGGCGAAGCATTGGATCGACGAGGATTTCACCCAGTCGACTCGGGCCACCTTCTGGTTCTTTTGGAACGTGTAGGTGTCCTGATAAGGGATGCGGAGCAACTCCGGCGTATTCGGAACCTGCACGCCCGGCGAGCGGTCGATGCGGCCCAGGATGTTGAGGAACCCGGCGGCGTTCCTGCTGAACTGGCTCCTCGGAATCGTGTTGTTCGCGAAGGGCTGCCCGCCGATGATTCGCCCGCCGTTGTCGCGGACCACCGTGCCCGCTCAACTGCCCTGGAGGCCGCCGGTGGACTCGAAGAGTTGAAAGAGGATGCTCGCGGCGTGAGACGCTTTTCATGTATCATGAGTCCAGCATTTCGGAGAAATGCTGGGTAAAAAGGACACTAAGACCTGACAAATAGAAAACTGTTCGTAGCAACTCTTACTTTGACGGGATTACTCGGATCCAACAACGTCGGGATATTGCGTGCCGACGACGATGGGAACGGCAACAGCAACGCGTGCAAAAACCTGCCTTCTCACGCGGCATTGAAGGCCGCGCTCCAGGCGGCCCGGGCGCAAGCCAACGGAGGTTTCAACCTCGACATGTGGGGAACCATCGTAAACCGGGATGGAGTGGTCTGCGCCGTGGCATTCACTGGCTCCGACAGGACCAAGCAGTGGCCCGGCAGTCGCGTCATTTCCGCCCAAAAGGCAAACACGGCGAACGCTTTCAGTCTTCCGGGTTTGGTGCTTTCCACCGCGAACCTCTATAGCGCCGTGCAGCCTGGTGGAAGCCTGTTCGGCCTCCAGGAGAGCAACCCGGTAAACACGAGCGTCGCTTACGGCGGCAATCCGCAGAACAATGGTCAAAGCAACGACCCAATGGTAGGCGGCCGGATCGGCGGCGTGAATGTATTCGGCGGCGGGCTGGCGCTCTATAACTCCAGTCACACACTGGTTGGCGCCATCGGCGCCAGTGGCGACTCGTCCTGCGCGGATCACAACATCGCCTGGAGAGCCCGGCGCGCGCTGAACCTGGACTTCATGCCAGGCGGAGTCAGCGGCGACGCGAGCCGTCCCGACAACATCGTGTATGACATCACAAACGCAGCCGGTCTCGGCATCGGCGTCAGCGCCGGCGGATGGGGCCACCCGACGTGCAGCCCGGCGGCAACCGCGATCGCGGCAGGACTGCCAACAAAACAGTAAAACCCTCGTAGTATAGGCCCGCCCTCATACAGGACCTGACTTGCCTCCCAGTCAGGTCCTGTATCAAAATCCTTCCTCCAGCCGATAAGTTCAATATGCTGGAGACCACCGCGCAAACCTTCAACAGCAACCACCCGATTCTGAGCACGCACCAGAAGGCGCTGGCGATCAACCTCGACCTCATTCGATACGGCACTTTCGCCGAAATCGGAGCAGGGCAGGAAGTCGCCCGCTGGTTCTTCAAGGTCGGCGCCGCTGCCGGCTCGATCTCCAAATCCATATCTGCCTATGACATGGCTGTCAGCGACGCGATCTACGGCCGCTGCAAGCGGTATGTCTCCCGCGAGCGCCTGCAAAGCATGCTCGATCACGAATACTCACTCAATCTCGAGCGCTTGCGGGCATCGCGCGGCGACAGCACAGCGTTTTTCGCCTTCGCGGACACCGTATCGGCGCGTAATTTTCAGGGGACAAACGAGTGTCACGGCTGGATGGGCGTTAAGTACCAGGCTCACCCGCGGGACGAAGGGAGCCAGATTATCCTTCACGTCCGAATGCTGGACCACGAGAACGGCCTTCAGCAAGAGGCTCTGGGGATCGTTGGCGTCAACCTGCTTTACGGCGCGTTCTTCTTCCATCACAAGCCGGACCTGCTCCTCGAATCTCTGCGCGACAACCTGCGGAACGAACGGATCGAGATCGACATGATCGAATTCTCGGGAATCGAGTTCCGCCACGTGGACAACCGCGTGATGAGTCTGAGGCTTGTTCAAATGGGCCTGACCGGAGCGGCGATGTTCGGCCCCTCGGGCGAAGTGCTCCAGCCTTCCGAGGTGCTGCGCAAGAGGCCGGTTCTGGTGGAACGGGGGAGCTTTCGGCCCGTGACCAAGGTGAACATCGACATGATCGACAGCGCCCGCGCGAGTTTCGCGGCCGAGTCCGACGTTCAGGGGGACCGAATCGTCGAGCTGATGGAGATCACAATGCGGAATCTCCTCGTCAAGGGAAAGATCGATCTCAGCGATTTCCTGGCTCGCGCCGATGTTCTCGCAGCCGCCGGGAAGACCGTGTTGATTTCGGACTACTTCGAATACTACAGGCTGGCCGCGTATCTGACCCGGTACACGGGCGAACCCATCGCTGTAACCATGGGTGCCGCCAGCCTGCTGGACCTCTTCAAGGAAGAATACTATTTGGATCTCGAAGGCGGCATTCTTGAAGCCTTCGGGAAGCTCTTCACAAAGAATCTGAGGATCTACGTCTACCCGTTACGCGACAAATCAGGCCTCTTGAGAACCGTGGGAACCCTGGAAATGCCCTATGAGATGGGCGGGTTGTACAGCCACATGGTGGCGCGAGAGCGGATCAAACCGGTTGCCAAGTTCGATGAGAACGTATTGCACATTTTTTCGCGCGATGTGCTGATGTTGATCAAGAACAACGACAGCGCCTGGGAGGACATGGTGCCGCGGGAGATTGCCGGCACGATCAAAAGCCGGGGATTTTTCGGCTACCGCGAAGCGGAGGCGCTGGAGGGTGCCCTGGTACAGTAGCGGTCCAAGACCGGAGGCGCGGCGGGCGCAAACCGGGTAATATTGGAATCGGGAGGCACACCGATGCTGCTGTCTCAGGTTGCGGCAACCGATGCGTTCTCCGCTCTCCGCGAGCGCATGGTGCGGGAACAGATTGAGGCGCGCGGCATCCGGAATCCCGCCGTGCTCGGCGCGATGCGCTCGACACCGCGCCACGAATTCATTCCAAAGGGCGCCGGTCCTGCCTATGGCGATCATCCGCTGCGCATTGGATTCGACGCCACCATATCCCAGCCTTATGTGGTGGCGCTCATGACCGAACTACTGAAACCTGAAAAGACCCACCGCATACTCGAGGTGGGCACGGGATCGGGCTACCAGGCGGCGGTCGTTTCGCAGTTGGTAAGCTGGGTCTACACCATTGAGATCGTGCCCGAGCTTGCACGCTCTGCCCGGGAGAACCTGGCCCGCCTCGGATACGCCAATATTACAGTCCGGGCTGGCGACGGCTTCGCCGGGTGGCCGGAGCGCGCGCCGTTCGAGCGCATCCTGATGACGGCCGCGCCGGTTGAGATACCGGCAGCGCTCATCGCGCAACTTGCGAACGGCGGCCGGCTTGTCGCTCCGGTCGGCCCCTCCCGGTTTCAGGAGTTGGTGCTGGTGGAAAAGAGCGCGGACGGCAGGATCCGGCGGTCGTCTCACGGCGGCGTGAGCTTTGTGCCGATGCGGCGAAAGTAACACGAGCACGGCTTCCCATGCACCGCCCCATCCGCGACTCACGGAGGACATGGGCGTCGCGTCAAATTTACCTTGGAGTTTGCCGTTCCCTGGAGTATCCTGGTAATTAAGTACTGTTCTCGCGATTGCCCGTTCCGGATAATGCTTTATGCGCCGTGTTTGCTCAAAAGCGGTTCACGCCGATCAGACTTCAGGAGAAATATATGAATATCAACCAAGTGCGTAAACTTGGAGCCTTGCTGCTCCTTTGTGCTCTCGTCCTCGTGGCACAGTCCGACAATTCCTCTATCTCTGGCGTTATTAAAGACCCCAGCGGTTCGGTGGTGGCCAATGCCAAGGTTTCCCTCCGCAACGAAGACACTTCATTTGAACGCCAGACGACTACCAATGAGACTGGCTTTTACACCGTCACCAACATCGCGCCCGGCTACTACACCGTTACCGTTGAAGCCAGTGGATTCAAGAAGACGTCCCGGTCGCGCAACAAGCTCGACGCCGGTCTCCCCATCGCCGTCAATATGGAATTGACTGTCGGACAAGTGACCGAGACGATTAACGTCGAGGCCAGCGCGGCACAACTCAACACCGAATCCGCGACTGTCGGCAAGACGGTGGAACAAAAGCAGATTCAAAACCTGACGCTGAACGGCCGCAACCCGCTCTTCCTGGCGCTGCTCAAGCCCGGCGTGCGCGGCGGCGCGCTCTCGGGGTTCAGCTTCGGTCTCACCAACGGCGGCTTCGCGATGAATGGCGGCCGTTCCCAGGATTCGTTGATTACCTTTGACGGCGCGGTCGGCGTGCGCACTCGCGCTAACGGCACTTCGATCGGCACCGCCGATCTCGATACGGTGCAGGAAGTGCAGATTCTCACCGCGAACTACTCGGCCGAGTACGGCCGTTCCGCCGCGGGCCAAATCCGTATGGTCACCCGCTCCGGGTCCAAGGACTTCCACGGCTCCGCTTACGAGTACATCCGCAACAGCGCGCTCGACGCCAATAGCTGGGCCCGTAACAGGTCCACTGTCACCAATTTTGCCGCGCCGTTCCGGTACAATCAGTATGGCTATAACATCAGTGGACCTCTGACGATCCCGGGCCTGTTCAACAAGAACCGCGAAAAGGTCTACTTCCTGTTCGCGCAGGAGTGGGTCAAGTTCCGTCAGGATCAAACCTCGTTCCAGCGGGTCCCGAGCGCCGCGATGCGCAATGGCGACTTCAGCGAACTGCTTGGCGCCAATCCTTATTACGGTTCGCCGCGGGCCATCAACGATCCTCTGACAGGCGCACCGTTCCCTGGCAACATCATCCCGGTCAATCGCCGGAGCGCCAACGGCATGGCGTTCCTGCGCACCTATCCGCTACCCAATGGCGCCTTCCAGGGCAACAACAACTTCCTGCAGGTTCGGGGCCAGCCACAGAATCAGCGCAAGGACACGATTTCGGTCGACTACAACCCCACCCAGAATCAGGTGTTCCGGTTCCGCGGATCGAATTACAACTTCGACATCAGGAACGCTTTTGGCGGCGGCTTCGACTTCGCGCCCTCCGCTCTGGACAGGCCGAATCAGACCGCGAGCCTGGGTCACACGTATACGCTCAGCCCAACGACGATTAACGACTTCCTGGTTACGGCCTCGGTCGACCGCGTCACCATCGCCGTTCAAACGGACGGCGGTCGTTACCTCCGTTCGCGTGCCGGCATTAACTATCCGTATATCTTCTCCGAGCCCAAGGAAATCAACGACAAGATCCCCACCGTTGTGATCCCCAACGTCGGTACCATCGACGGTGGCCCCTATCCGGCCAGTTCCTCCGGCCCGATATACAACCTCTCGGACAACTTCACCAAGATCGCCGGCAACCACACGTTGAAGTTTGGCGCTTTATGGGAGAAATCCGGTCAGAATGACTTCGACCAGATCAATGTTTCCGGCGTGCCCGGCGGCACCAACAACCAGAATGGCCGTTTTGATTTTAACGATGTCCGCCCGGGCGGCGCGCCGGGCTCCGGCACCGGTCTGGCCAACGCGGCCCTCGGCCTCTTTTCCACCTACGCCGAAATCGGTCCGCGCAGTTTCACCCCGTATCGTGGCAATATGATCGAATTCTTCGGACAGGACTCTTGGCGCGTCACGCAGAAGCTGAAGCTCGAACTCGGCTTCCGCGGCACCTGGCAGAACGGGTACTACAAGTCACTCTGGGGCAATGAGGCCTATTTCGATCCCGCCAAGTACAACCCCGGGCAGGCTGCCGTGCTCGACCGCGCCAGCGGAAACGTCATTAGCGGTAACCGCTTCAACGGCGTCGTTATCCCCGGCAAGGAATTCCCCGCCGCCGGTAAGGGCCGCGTCCCGGCCATTGACTCCGGACTCTACAACAACCTGCTCTCGGGAGGTAGCGCTTACCCATCTCCGAACCAGTTCGACATCGTGCCGCGCCTCGGCTTGGCATACTCATTCGGCAACAAGCAAGTCATTCGCGCGGGCTTCGGCGGCTTCGTTTCCCGCCCCGGCGTTTATGACTCGGTGTTCCTTGGCGGCAACCCGCCTTTCCAGCCGATGGCTTCCGTTACCAACGGCAGCGCGGATCAGCCGGGTGGCGCAACCCGCACGCAGTTCCCTCAGTTCTTCATGACCATTGACCGCGCGTACAGGATCCCGCGGAGCTACAACTGGAATGTCAGCTACCAGCGCGAAATCGGCTTCGCGACCACCCTTGAAGTCGGCTATGTCGGCACCTCCGGAAACTACCTCGCCCGCGAACGCGACCTGAACCAACTCCCAACCGGGACGACCTTCCAGACCGCCAACGCCGGTGCTAACGTCAACTTCCTGCGTACTTTCAAGGGTTTTGCCAACATCCCCATGTTGGAGCACTCCGGCCGCAGCGAATACAACGGTCTACAGATCGAACTGAACCGCCGCTTCACGAAGGGACTTCTGTTCGGCTTCGCCTACACCCTATCCAAATCCATGGACGGCAACTCCGGTCCGCGTGAAGGCTTCATCGACGTCTTCAACCAGGGCCTGAACTGGGGTCAGTCGAACTTCGATACGCGGCACGTCGCGGTTGTCAACTTCGTCTATGAACTGCCGTTCTTCAACAGCTCGGCGAACAAACTTACGCGTACCGTCGCTGGTGGATGGCAGTTGAGCGGCGTCACCCAGTGGCAGACTGGAACTCCGTTTCTCATTGGTAACGGCGACGACTACCTCGGTATCGGTTCCAGCAACACCAAAACCTGGAACTTGAGCGGCGATCCCGCTCTGAAACACGAGTTTGCCAACGTGAACGCCAGCGGCAACTATACGGGCGTTACGAACTTCTGGTTCGATCCTGTCCGTAACTCCGCCGGCGCACAAACGTTGGCCACCCGGCCCGCAAACGGCTCGCTCCCGAACCAGAACCGCAACTCGATCGGGCTCCACAACCCCGGCTTCCAGAATTGGAACCTCGCGGCGTTCAAGAATTTCCGGTTCGCCGAACGTCAAAACATCCAGTTCCGCCTGGAAGCTTTCAACTGGAACAACCACCCGAACTGGGGTGGTGTGGACAATAACCCTACTTCCGCCACCTTCGGACTGGTTACCGGCAAGAGCAGCGAGCGCAACCTGCAACTTAGCTTGCGTTACAGCTTCTGACAGGAAGCCAACTCCAGCTAAATACAGCGGCCGCCCTTCGGGGCGGCCGTTTTCTTTTACTGCCGAAACCAGACGAAGTTCCCGCGTGCGGGGTCCTCGCGTCGATTCTTTCCCGTTGCGCGCCGAATAAAGGCAAAAGCTACCTTTCGGCGACGTTGGATTCCGACAATGCATCATGTTGATAGCGGGCATGGTGGACGTCTCGCCTTGTCCTGATCTCAATACGCGCACCAGCGTTCTGTCGCTCCCCAGTCCGCGATAATGCTAAGGTGATGGGGTTCACGTATTGGCAATGACCGGCCTTGAGCGAATTGTCTTTGGTGCAGTTGGTCCGTGGCTTGCCGCAACGCTGATGGGTTGCGGGTCGAAACAGGTACGCGTTCACATTGCAGATCGCGACACGGGAAGGACTCTGTTCGAAACCCATTGCGCCGGCTGCCACTTGAACGAGGGTCAGTGGATGAGGGGCGAAGCTCCGCCTTTGGAGGGATCCGCGTGGGTTGCAGGCCCTGAAAGCCACCTGATCAGAATCGTCTTGCACGGTCTTCGCGGACCAATCGAAGTGGCCGGCAAACCCTACAATCAGGAGATGCCCGGATTCGGACCGATCTTGACCGATGAGCGCATTGCATCCCTGATCACACACCTCCGCGAACGCTTCGTGCAAAACCCCACGTCTCCCGTCCTGCCTGAAGTTGTCGGACGGATTCGCGCGTCGGCGCCTGATCGCACGAATTACTGGACAGTGGACGAGTTGCTGAAGCAGCCGTGAGGCGAATTGCGCTACTTCCGTCCCAGCGCAAACTCGTGCCCCATCTCCACGACCTTTCCGTTGCGGAAATGAACCTCAAAGAACTTTGAGCCGCTCACTGGTGTTCCGGTTTCGTCCTTTAACGTTGCCACGAGCTTCTTGGTCTTCACGTCAAACACATCGGGCGCATGGGACCATCCGTACTTGCCGTCCAGGCTAAACGCTACCCACCCGTGGCCGCCCTGCGACAATTCGACTTCACCTTTGGGCTCCGGCGGCATTTTCGTCGCATCGAAAATGAACAACTTCTTGCCCACCTGATCGCTGATCCACAATTCCTTTTCATCGGGCGTCAGGCCCGCCCCGTGCGTCCGGTGCGGAATCTTTTCCTTGCCCGCGAAGACCCTGTGCAGGGCCTTTCCCGTTTCAAGGTTCACAACGTCGAAACCGACGTGATTTCCGAGACACACATAGCCAATGCGGTTGCGGCTATCCACGGTGTACGGAAAAATACCCCGCTCCCCAACGTCCTTGATCTGGCGGATCAAGTGCTCATCCCGCGTGTCGAAAATCGAGAGCATCATTCGAGTGCCAAAGTAAAGAAAGCGCCCATTGAGGCTGACAACGCTGTTGTGGGCTGCAGGCCCGACGTTTATCCGCTTAATCAGTTCGCCTGTATCACCATTCAGAACGAGAAATCCGCTATCATCGCCGGAATACCAGAATCCGGTTGGAACATAGATCTTTTTGCCATCGAGAGTGGCAGCCGACCGGTCGGCGCCAGCCTCATAGGTCCTGTCCCAGAGGATCTTTTCCGTCTCCAGGTCGAATGCTCCAACGCGGCGATTGCTCGTGGAGAAGTAAGCACGATGGGTCTTGAAATTCCCCGAAAACCCGCGAAGTCCTTCCTGAAACGCCGGGATCTCGATACGCCGAACGAACTTGTGTCCCTGATCTATGTCGAAAACCAAAATGCCGGGTCCCGTTGACCGGCCTTCTTTTTGAGCGGCGTCTGGCGTGCTGATATACAGATACCGCTTTGTCTCGGATTGGCACCATGCGAGACTCGCGGCCGTAAGGAAGACCGTAACGAACAAGCTTGAGAGGTTCATTTGGCTGAATTGTACAGATTGAGGTCGAAGGTGTCAACGATCACTATCGGAGGATCGGAGGAATCGGAGGAAGCGGAGGATCGGAGTGTCGCTGCCATTTAGAAATGTTCCATTCTCTGCCAAATAGAAGTGTCCTATTTCGGCGGACGGAGCAGGGAGGGTGTTAGGTTCAAGGGGTCCGTAGGGGTCGCATACGGGCGGGAGTCCACGATCGATGCGAAGGGGCTGGCTCCGGGGAATTCTGAAGCGATGCGGCACGTTCTGGACCGTGCGTCGCGCCAACGCCAACGCAGCTTTTCGCTGCCGCCGCCTGAGCCATGAATTCGAGGAATACCGACGGAGCCGCGCGGCCTGGTCCTGACCAAATCAGCCGCTCTCAAGTCACGCACGCCTCTTGCCGATATCTCCCAACGCCTTTTGGAAGCCGCCTTTCGCAGTCCGGAAGCTGCAACGCTTGTTTATACGGATCGTCCGATTCGACGGACGAACCCGCGGTTGTCGAACGCACTTCAAAAAGCGCTACCCGCTACATATCTCCGCAGGCTATCACCTGTAGATTCCCTTCACCAGCCGCCTCACTCGTCAAGGCTGCTCCAAGCGGCCTGCGCGGCCTTTTCTGCGTCCCCAGGCGAACGGCTCCATCTAAGACTGCATCCAATACCTGTGATCCTGGAATGTAAGCGTAAGAGCAAACCCATCTATGGAACGAGGGCGTTTTGATGCTGAACTGGAAGGGTGAGCAACGGGGAGACAGGCCTTCAGCATCGGCGGCATAGGAGCCGGGCGGAAGCGGATCAGGTTGCGGCTGAATACGAAGCCAGCGGGCAAAGCCAGGAAGCGTTCGGCAGGAAACGCGAGATACCGCTCAAGACGCTGGCGCGGTACGTCGCACGGTATCGGAAACAGCAGGTCAACAGCGGGGCGGCGCCGCGTTTTGTCGCGGTGGAAGTAGCC
>SYKU01000214.1 GCA_005808865.1 Acidobacteriota bacterium | reverse complement strand
ATTTTTCCGGCGGACATAGAGCGCGCCCACACCCTTGGGTCCATAAATCTTGTGGCCGGTAATCGACATGATGTCGATATTGTCCGTGACTACATTAATGGGGATTTTGCCGACAGCCTGAACGCCATCGGTGTGAAACAGTACGCCGCGTTCCTTCGCGATTCTGCCGATTTCGGCGATCGGCTGAATCACGCCGATCTCGTTGTTCGCGTACATGATAGTGATGAGGATCGTCTTGTCAGTAATCGACGATCGAAGCAGGTCAAGATCGACCAGACCATTGGCGAGCAAAGGCATGTAGGTGATGCGGAAGCCGTGCTTTTCAAGTTTTTTACAGGTATCGAGAACGGCCTTGTGCTCGGTGGCGGCGGTAATAATATGATTGCCGCGCTCGGCGTACATTTCGGCGACGCCCTTGATGGCAAGGTTGTTCGACTCGGTTGCGCCGCTGGTGAAGATGATTTCCTTGGGATTGGCCCCGATCAAGCCGGCGATCTTCTTGCGGGAATCTTCAACGGCTTTCTCGGCCTCCCAGCCATAGGCGTGGTTACGGCTTGCGGCGTTTCCGAACATTCCGGTGAAATAGGGGAGCATCGCCTCAAGGACGCGCGGGTCCATCGGCGTGGTGGCATGATTATCGAAATAGACAACGCGGTTGTTCATGAATTCCTCATAAAATATGCAACGGATGGGGATCGCCGGAAGCGCCCATGTCCGAAATGCGGATCGATCCCAGCAAGTGTTCGATACCTTCGTGTACCTTGCGCAGCGGTTCGCGAACGTTGCATTTCTCCGACTGATCGCACTGGCCGTGAGAGGTAAAGCAGGTGGCGAGAATAATGGGGCCGTCGATGCTGCGGATGACTTCGAGCGCGCTGATATCGGCCGCGCTCCGGGCCAACATGTAGCCGCCGTTGGTTCCGGGGAGGGACCGCAGGACGCCGGCGCGGGTGAGTTTCTGGAGGATTTTGGAGAGCATCGGCAGTGGCATGCCGTAGTAGCCGGCCATTTCCTTAGCGCTGGCAGCGCCGCCCTGGGCAGTGACCGCCAAGTGCTTCAGCGCGATCAGCCCGTAGTCCGCTTTTTTCGTCATTCTCAGCATCTGAGACTCTTTTGGTCCTTGATCTAATCCTACAGCAACTGACCCAATAGAGTCAAGAAGTTAAATTACGACCGATTGCATCCTTAATCAAGATAAAGGGACTCGCGACCGTGGATCGAGAACTTAGCAGCGAGTGGTGGAATTCCGGGATTGAAAAGGGGGGATCTGGGGTTGGCTGAAGGGGCGTGGAGTTCGGCGGCGAGGGGCTGCGCGGCCACGCTTGAGCGGGCGCTGGCGGAAATCATCCTATCCTATCCCGGCAGCGGCGCCCGCTTCCTGGCACGCCCAGAGTGATCGAACTCCTCGGGCGGGCACCAGGCGATTGCCCGTCATTCGGGCGAAACTCGCACTTCGGCGGTTGCGGCGCGGACATCGACCACACAGTCGTGATGTAGAACGTAGGGCTTGTATTCCGCGCGCAAGGCCTAGAGCCGCGGTTGGGAAGATCCCCGGGCGCTAATCTGGCAGGAAGGCCGATGACGCCCCGAATCACGCCGTGCGGCCAAGTCCGGGTATCAGTGGGGCAGCGCGGGTTGCGCGAACCCGCGCGCGGAAATGAGCTTGTGCCCGAGCACGTATCCATCCGCGAACGGAGCCCGGGCGCGGCAACGACTGTCTCGCCGCGTTCTAATCGCGTAACTTACGGGCGAAACCGAGCAGTCCCGCAAATCCGAAAGCGAGCATTGTAACCGTGGACGGTTCCGGAACATCTGGCGGGGGGGCCGCAAAGCCGGAAACCCGAAGCACATCGTTCGAGCCACCGAACGTCGAGAACAGAAAATCGTTGTTCGTCGGGTCCAGCACGGCACGCTCGGCGCCGCTCAAATCGCTGATGAAGACCCTACGTGTCCCAACAATCGGATTCCCACTTCCATCGAGTTCATAACTGGAGACGAGATTTGCATCGAACTCCGAAACCAGGATGGAAGGATTGGGAAATAACGCTGATCCCACAGGAACATACACGATGCCTTCGAGTCCGCCTTGGAGAATTGTCGTCGTACCACAAGCGCCGATGTCGAAGGTCCCGGTTCCGTCCGGAGTGACGGGCGCCTGACAGAAGGTTCCGTCGTTGTAAGAAGCGATGGCAAGATTACCAGCCCCCGCGAATCCTGCTGGAACGAAGGCAAGAGATCCCACGGATGCGGTAACCGGCGCGGTTACGGTTTTGTCGGGGCTAGTGCTTCCAGGCTTGATCTGTCCAATCACGTTGACGGGATATCCCGTGAAAAACAGAACGCCTCCCGGCCCGTACGCCAGGCCGCCATCAATGAACGGCGCTGCTGAAAATAGCGATGCTGTCCCCACGAAACCAGCGACATGGCCCCCGCCATCACGTATCACTTCGATCGTATCGATCTCGCCCGCGGCATCGTTCGCATTGCCTCCAAGCAGAAGCGTGTTCGGGTCGCCAGCCAGAAAGTTAATCCCGCCGTAACGCACCGGAACTCCGGGAACTCCTCCCAAATTTACCAGTGAGTAAGACCCGGCGTAGAACGGATCAATGACCGGTATCGCTAGCGCCTGGGATGCGGCTAGAAAGCCAACCCCGGCCAGTAAAAGTAGTGCGCGCTTCATATCCCTCCGTTTAAGCAGTGCGTAGCAGCATCTGCTCATAAAACTCTAGCATGACACTGGGTAAGAGAGAGGACAGCAGCACCTCAAAAAGTACCATTACGTACTGGTGCGCGCCTGGCGGGCGGTGCTGTGATTTACTGTCCGAATCTAATCAAGGAGGCCGCGCACCCGCAGTCTCATCAAACGCAACACCGGCGCCAGGCTGTCGACGCCGTCGCGAAGCCGTTCTCGATGCGCAGTGGCTCGATCAGCACGGGCTCCGCCCGATCGTTGTATTCGAGCCAGTGGGCCGACGCGGTCAGCGGGAGCAGATGCGCGCTGATCTCCGGGTATATCCGCGAGTCCCGCGGCGCGCAGCATCCGCTGAAGGCCCGATCCTGACCGAGGACCCCACCAGTTCTCGCGAAGCTGAACGGGCGTCCGGGCTTCGCGAGCGATTGCCGCATGTCCGTCGGAGTCCTCGGCGAGCGTCGGCTCTTCGATCCAGTAAACGCCTTCTTCGTCTAGCCGGTGCGCGCGATTGCCTCGGACACGGTCAGACGAGACACTGGTTGTAGTCGACAGGCAGAAGCACGCCCGCGCCCATGGACGGCCGCGATGTCCGTCGCGAGATCGGGATAGCCAAGCCGAACCTTGATGGCCGGTGCGCGCTCCGCCCAATCAGGCCGAGGCGCGCTTCCCATCAGAGTGGCGACCGGCACGCCGTGAAGATTTGCCGTAGCGTCCCATTCCGCCGTGTCGATACCGGTTCAAACCGAGGGCTTGAATCCGCCCTCCCCGCCAGTTCCTGCCTCAGAATTCCAATCGCAGTGCGAACTGTCCGACCCGGTTGCCGCCGCTATCGGCGCCGCGCGCGGTGGTTGTGCGTCCGAACGCGACGCTGTTGATCGACGTGTTCGGATCGTTCAGGTTCGGATGATTCGGCAGGTTGGTAAACGTACCCTCGAATTTCAGGCGGGCCCGTTCGTTGACTCGAAAATCCTTCGCGAGACCAAATGACAGGTTTAGAGTGCCGGGTCCAACCAGCGTGCCGACGCCCGCGCTGCCGAAACGCCCGATGGGAGCCGCCAGGTTGCAATTGAACTGATCGGCCGCTCCGGGCGTGCGGCCCGGGCAAACGAATGCCGCACGATTGAAAAAGACGTCGGCCGTGGGATTCGACAGATTGCCGTCGGCGATCGCATCCGGGCGCTGCGTCCCGCGGGTTGGACCGTTGGTGCCCGACGGGTCGCCGCCGCTAAAGGTCGCGGTCAGGTATGGGCCGGTCTGTACCAGCAGGATGCCGCTGATCCTCCATCCTCCGGCTATCGCGTCCACTACCGGATGAGCACTGCCCAGAAACGGCTTGCCCTTTCCGAAAGGCAACTCGTAAAGCGTGGTCGAGATCCAGCGGTGGCGGCGCGTTGGCGAAACATTGCCGCGGTCGCCTCGCCGGTCAAGCGAGTTGGTGACACGGCCGCCGCCATTTTCGGCGCTGAAACCGCTGGGCGCCGGACCTCCTGCGTCGCTCAGATTCTTCGCCCACGTCCACGCCGTATTGAAGATCAGCCCTTTCCGGGTGCGGTGCATCAACTCCGTTTGAAGGGAATTGTAGATGCTGTTCGCGCCCGTGTCGCGGCTGTAGATGCGACCCCAGTAGGGGAAGGGGCGGTCAGTCAAGGGGCGCCGGGCGAACGGGGTTGTGGAGGCGAGGGGCTGGTTGAGATCGGGGGACCACGGCAGTTGCACGCTGCGTAATCCGATGGTGGAAACACGCAGGCCCGTATTCCAGCCGAGATCGCGCTCCACGGTGAGGTTCCACTGAAGCGAGTAAGGGTCCTTGAAGTAAGGATCGTTCGCGGTGCCGAAATACGCGTTGCCGAAGGCGCCGGCGGTGACGCCCGAGCCGGCGGTCGAAATTTGCGGCCAGCGGAACAGGAAGGCTCCGTTCGAGATCGAGTTGCTGTACTCGCGGACATCGGATCCGTGGATACCGGTCAGCGAGTAGAATCCGCTGCCAAGGATGGTCATGGTGTAGACGCCGAACCCCCCGCGGATGACGGTCTTCGTGTCGTTGAACGGCCGGTAGGCGAATCCGAAACGCGGGTTGAAATTGCGTTTGTCAGTGTAACGCAGGCCTTCGGGAAAACCGGCGGCGCTCGCCGTCAGGAACGGCGTGCACGGGATCCCCTGGAACGACGGGGCCGGGCAGGCGTTGATCCCAAGCAGAAAGCCGGGCGCCGTGATCTGGGTCCCGATGGGGTCGGACGGGATGATCACGCGTCCGGTGCGCGGAACGGCGCGGTCGAAGTTCGTGATGTTGAAGGCGGCGTCCTTGAAGGGCGGATGCAGTTCCCATCGGAAGCCGTATTCGAGGGTAAGCTTTTGATTCACGCGGAAGCTGTCCTGGGCGAAGAGGCTGAAGTGCCAGGAAAGGCCGTCGGTATCGGCTTTCACGTTGGCGTAGGCAGATTGGTAAGGGACTCCAAGCAGGAAGTCGGCAAGATCGCGGCCGGAATAGCGGCCGTCGAAATTGTAGTTGCCATAGTTGTCACTGCCGACGAATCCGAGGTTCGACGCCGCGCGCAACCGCCGGACGTCGCCACCGAACTTCAGCGTGTGGCGGCCCCTGTTCCAGGTGAGGTTGTCGTTGAACTGGAAATTCCGCGAAAACGAGAAGCCGCCCTTTCCCTTGCCGAAGCCGGTGATTCCGGAGTTGAAATTAACAGAGGGAAGGCCGTTGAACGGCAGAGGAGGAAGCCCCTGGAAGCCCATGTCCGCGGTGATCTGGCGGCCGTCGAAGTTATACGAAGCGGCGGCATCGCTGTGGCTGATGCCGATGCGGAACTCGTTGAGGAGCTTCGCGGAAATGGTGTAATTGTGCGAAACGGCGAGGCTGCGGCTATCGTTGTAAGAATCGTCCGCGGGGAGGTTGTTGTTGCTCGGGCTGACGGAGGTCTGGTTCTTGGAGCTCCAGCGGGTGAAGATCGATTGCTTGTTTGTGATTACGTGATCGATGCGGAGGTCGTATTGATAAGACTCAATCGGGCTGCCGCGATTTTCGCGGAAGTTACTGGCGCGGAGCGTGTCCGTCACGCCGAAGTTGGGAAGCGGATAGAACTTCAGAAACTTGGGACCGATCGGATTGATCTGTGACGCCGGGACGCGGTTGTTCGCGAAGGGCATGCCAGTCAGTGGATCGCGGATGACGCCGGCCTCCCTGCTGAAATCGCCTTCGCGCATGGAGGCCGTCGGCACGGTGGCCTGAACGGTGCTGCCCCTGCGGAATTGCATGTCCTCGAACGTGGCGAAAAAGAACGTCCGATCTCTTTTGATTCGTCCGCCAAGGCTGCCGCCAAAGGTGTTGGCGGTCTTCTGAGGCTTCGTCACAGCGCCGAAGTCGGTCGCGTCGAAGGCGCGATTCTGCATATAGTTAAACAGGCTGCCATGATAGCTGTTGGCGCCGCCCTTCGAGGTGGTGGTGATGTCGCCAACCTGGCCGTATTCGGCGGCGTTGCCGACTCCCTGTACCTTCATCTCAGCGATTCCCTCGACGGACGGAAACATCTCGCCGAGCGGACCGTTGCTCCGGACGTTGACCGTCGAGATGCCGTCGAGTGAAGTTTCCGTCTGGTGCGGAAGCGCGCCCTGCACGGAGAAGCGGAAGCCGTTGTCGGATTGGACGCCGGGAAGGTAGGAGAGCAGCCGCAAGGGGCTGGTGCTGCCCGCGCCCCGGAAGTTTGCCGGGAGCGACAGTACCTGATCAGAGGTAAAGGTCGCGGCGATGGTCTGGGTGTCGGTATTGACGACGGACGCGGAGGCTTCGACGGTCACCTGTTCGCTCATCTGTCCAACCTCAAGCGTGAAGTTGACGCGCAGGGTCTGGCGGGCATCGAGCGGGAGATCCTTTTGCCGGGCGAGTTTGAACCCGCCTGCCTCAGCCGAGACGGAGTACACGCCGGCCTTCAGGTTGACCCCTTCGTAGTTGCCTTGAGCGTCGCTCACGACCTCGCGCGACGTGTTCTCGCCCTGGTTGGTAATCACGACTCTGACGGCCGGAACGACAGCGCCGGAGCGGTCGGTGACGGTTCCGAGGATTGTGCCGAAGGTAGACTGAGCGAAGAGCGTTGCTGGCGCGGCCAGGAGAAATGCGGAAAGGAAAAAGTCACCCCGTATATTCATATCGGTAACTCCCGTTTTCACGCCAATCTTAGCACGCAAGCATGACAGCCCGATGACGCCGCTTCACGCCAATTATCTCGGGCCGCCGGCCGCGTGAAGCCTGGCGGTCTGGCAGCCTGCCGGAGGGTCCCTCCGCGGGTCCTCCTCCGCGAAGACGCATTCCGGGCAAGCCAGGCTCGCGAGGAACCAACGCCATGCGGGCAAGTCAACGCACCTTGCGCCACCACTAACGCTTCACTCCTCCGATCGCCTTCGGACGCCCGCCGCCTCGCGACCCGTCCCAGGACGGGTCTCCCTGCGCTTCGTATTTCCCCAGCCGGTCCCAACTGTCGCGCGTGCGGGCATTGAGGTCGTAAACCACGCGGCCCGAGGCCACCGTAAGTT
>SYKU01000213.1 GCA_005808865.1 Acidobacteriota bacterium | reverse complement strand
GCTTTACGTCCGAAAGGGCACGCCGCTCGGCTCGATTGCTTTCGGCGGGCGTCATGAGCGCGAGCGTCGTCCGGGCACTGAGAATATTCCGGGTATCGTGGCTCTCGGACGCGCGGCGGAATGGATGCGTGAGAACCTCACGGGCGAAACGGCAAGACTCGCCGCACTCCGCGACCGCCTCGAGCGCGGGGTTCTTGCTCGCGTGCCCGCCTCGGGCATCAACGGAGCGGTGGCGTCACGGACGGCGAACACAACGAACATCCACTTCGATGATATTGAAGGCGAGGCGCTCGTTATCGCGCTCGACCTGCGCGGGTTCGCTGTTTCGACGGGAGCCGCTTGTTCGAGCGGCGCGGTGCAACCGTCGCACGTTCTTATCGCCATGGGCCTGTCGAAGGAGCGGGCGAAGTCCAGTATCCGCTTCTCGCTCGGGCGCGCCAACGACGCGGCCCAGGTCGACGCCCTCATCGAAGCGGTGGCGGCGTCGGTCGAGCATTTGAGAAGGCTTTCGCCAGTGAACACGCGCCGGGAGACCGTGCATGTCTGAGAGGATCGCGGTCGCGATGAGCGGGGGGGTCGATAGCTCAGCGGTGGCGGCGATGCTCGTAAAGGAGGGGTACGAGATTATCGGCCTTACGATGCAGTTGTGGAATCAGCGTAGACTTCCACAGGTGGCGGCGGAAAACGCTACGGGCCGATGCTGCTCACTTGACGACGTTTACGATGCCCGGCACGTCGCGGAGCAACTTGGCATTCCGTATTATGTAGTGAACTTCGAAGACCGCTTTGAGCAACACGTCGTGAGGCCGTTCGTCGAGGAGTATCTGGCCGGGCGGACACCCATTCCCTGCACGCTTTGCAATAACTTCATCAAATTCGACCAGTTCCTCGAAATGGCGGACGGCGTCGGCGCTTCGAAGATTGCTACCGGACACTATGCGCGCGTGACCCGCGAAGCGGCTAGCGGCCGCTGGCAACTGCGGCGCGGCGTGGACTCGGGGAAGGACCAGACCTACTTTCTCTTCGGCCTGACGCAGGCGCAGCTTGCCCGCACGCTCTTTCCACTCGGTGGATTGAACAAACCGGAGGTGCGCGAACTTGCCCGGGCCCTTGGCGTGGCCGTGGCCGCGAAACCCGACAGCCAGGAGATCTGCTTTGTGCCGAACGGCGACTATGCGGCGTTCATCGATGCCTATTTCGCCGAACAGGGCATCGCACGCGAGGCCACGCACGGCGAGATCGTGACCCGGGGCGGCCGCACAGTGGGCGAGCACTCGGGCGTGCACCGTTTCACCGTCGGACAGCGAAAACGTATCGGAATTGCCGCCGCCGAGCCGCTTTACGTCATTGCGACCGATCCCGCCACGCAGCGCGTAGTTGTGGGGGCGAACGAGGATCTGATGCGCGCGCGGCTCACGGCGCGCGGCGTGAATTGGATCTCATGGCCGGGGCTTCCTTCGATACCCGCCCGCGCCGAGGTCAAGATTCGCAACAGGCAGGTGGCTGCGTCCGCGACGCTGTATCCAGCCGGCGAGAACCGCGTCGAAGTCCGTTTCGACGAACCGCAGCGCGCGGTTACGCCTGGCCAGGCTGCGGTCTTCTACGACGGCGATCTCGTGCTGGGCGGCGGCTGGATCGAGTAGCGTGGCGAAACGGTCGGCTCTACGAAACGCGATCGAGTACGGCGCAGCCATGTTCGTGGTGACGTCGCTTGCGGCGCTCCCCCGAAGCGCCGCCGAAAGCCTGGCGCGCGGCTATGCCCGCCTGCTTGATTGCGCGATACCGCGTTTGCGCGGAGTCGGCATGCGCAACCTGGAATTCACCATGCCCTCAATGACCGGTCCGGCACGGCGCGATTTGATCGACGGTGTCTTCCGTTCGATCGCGCGGGTGCTTGTGGCGTTCGCGAAAATGCCCTCGATCAGTAAGTCCAATGTCGCGGAGTGGATTCGTTACGAGGGCTACGAGCATTTCGAAGAGGCGCGGCGCCGCGGGCGGGGCGTATTATTCGCGACCGCGCATCTGGGTAATTGGGAACTGAGCGCTTTCGCGCACGCGCTTCTCTCGCGCCCGATGCATGTGATGGTGCGGCCGCTCGACAACCCGCGGATCGATCAGTTAGTTGAAACCCGCCGCGCGCTTTCCGGCAACGGGCTGATTCAAAAAAAGGACTTTCTGCGGTCCATTCTAAAGGCACTCAAGGATAACGAGGCCGTGGGCGTGCTGATCGATCAGAATGCCTCGCTCGATGAAGGCGTGTTTGTCGACCTGTTTGGCGTGCCTGCCTGTTGCGGAACCGGTTTCGCGAAACTCGCGGCGCACTCGGGAGCCGCCATCATTCCCGGTTTCGCGCTCTGGTCCGAAAGCGAGAAGAAATACATCCTGCGATTTTATCCGCCAATTTACGCAACCGGTGACGCTGCCGAAGACACGCGTGTACTGCACAGGCATCTGGAAACCGTGATTCGCGCATATCCCGACCAGTGGCTCTGGATTCACAGACGCTGGAAGACGCGGCCGCCCGGCGAGTCGTCGCTGTACGATTGAATGCCGCCGAACCGGCGGTCGCGTAACTGGAAATCCGCGAGCGCCGCTTCGAGGTCCGGTGCGTCGAAGTCGGGCCACATGACCGGCGTGAACACCAGTTCAGCGTAGGCGCTTTGCCAGAGGAGAAAATCACTCAGACGCCTTTCGCCGCCGGTCCGGATCAGCAGATCGACGTCCGGGCCAAGAGCGTTGTCGAGCGAGTCCCTGGAGAAACCGGAAAACGAAGTGGCAGCGCGCGCGGCTCGCAGGATTTCATCTCGGCCGGAGTAATCAACAGCGATCCGCAGCAGCATTCTTTCGCACTGCGCGGTAGTCTGCTCAGCGACGGTGATGGCCGCGAGCAGGTCACTGGACAGCCGGTCGCGGCGTCCGGCCACTTCGAGACGAACGCCGTTGCTGAGGCAGCGAACGGCTTCCGAGTGCAGGTAGGCTTCGAAGAGTAGCATCAACGCGTCTGTTTCAGCAATGGGACGCCGCCAGTTGTCAGAGGAGAACGCATAGAGGGTGAGCGTTCCCACCTGGAGTTCAACGGCCGCCTCGACGGTGCGTCGAACGGCGTCCGCGCCCGCCCTGTGGCCTGCCACGCGGGGCAAACCCCGGGACGTGGCCCACCGCCCGTTTCCGTCCATGATGATCGCAATATGTAAAAAACTCTTTTTCATAAAGTATTGTCCCAAAAAAATTTATGCGCGCTACCGCGGACGCATCGTGCCGATTAAAGCTTCCATGTGATTCAGATATCGTTCGAGCGCTGTCTTGCCCTCGGCCGTCAGCCGGTATACGGTTCTCGGCACGCGTCCCTCGAAGCCTTTGGTGCAGAGCACGTAGTTTGCTTCCTCAAGTTTGCGAGCGTGAACGCCGAGATTGCCGTCGGTCGTGTTGAGCAGTTTCTTCAACTCGCTGAAAGTGAGCGAGCGATTGACGGCGAGAGCGCTCAGGATGCCAAGACGAAGACGCTCGTGCACGAGACGGTCAAGCTTCGAAGGCTCGCCGTCAACGGGAACGGGGACTCCCGCCTTTGGTGTAGACTTTCTTGCCCGGTTAGCCACCATACCTCCTCGCGATAAGACCGCCGAAAATGACGTGCAGCCCTCCGAAACCCAGCGCGAGCATTGCATCCGCCCACGCCTGCGGAGCCACCAGAGTTACGCCGCCCAACGCCATGAAGCAGCCTCCCATGATGGGCACTATGCGAACGGAAAGAGCGCCGCCACTGACTACACCCGCGCCATAAAGCAACAGCCAAATGCCCGGAAGCAGGCTCGCGTTCGGGGAGCCAAAGAGAATGCCCGTGAGCACCGCTCCCGCGACGACGGGCGGCGCGAGGCACAAGGTGAATCTGTGCGCCGGCCCGTAGATCGCCGGAGATGCCTCAAGCGCGGCCTTGCGGCGCATGCCGAAGAAACCGCACACCGCCGCGCACACTGCTCCGGCGCACCACGTCAACAACCATGTGGGACCGGAGTGGCCCGGGGCAAGAGTCGCGGCCGCAAGTGCGATCACGCCCATTGCCACCATTCCGATGCCGGGCACGGCTGTAAACGAGCCGGCGTTCGCCATGGTTTCGCGGATGAAGCGAAGGTTATCCATCGCGTGAAGATGCAGTTCGACGGGCGGTTCAGTGCGGCGGATCGGACGGACAACGGCCATACGGGAATTATAGCGCAACAACTCCTGGCGTCAAGTACTTTTCTTAATAGAGTCGAAATTCCCGTTGCTTGACAGGCGCGTCCCTCTGAAAGTAAGGCAAGTCAGCCTGTTAGCTGAACGAGGGGTTTCAGGCGCCGGAAAATCCGACGCTTGCGAGGTTAGGCTTAAAGATAGCGGTTTCAATGGCTGGAGCTTCATCCGAGGAACCCCGTCGTCTTACCACTCGACTGATCCGCAAGGATTTTACCTGGTATCCATTGACTGCCACATAGCCCCCATGGGTACCACGAACGCAGCTGCAATGAGTGTGGACTCCAAATTGACTCCACGGAGCCATTTTGGGGGCTCACCTGGCACTTGCAACAGCTCGCAAGTCTATGAAAGTGGGAAGTCTGGAATGTGGTGGCCAGGGACGGAATCGAACCGCCGACGCCAGCCTTTTCAGGGCTGCGCTCTACCGGACTGAGCTACCTGGCCGTATGGACCAGTGTAGCAAATTCGTCCGCGCTGCGCTCCTCACAGAATTGTCCAATGCGAAATGAGCCTGAAGGAGGAGTTCGTTTCCAATGCGGAGTGAGCCTGAAACCAAAGCGTAGGATGCTGCGGAGGAATGACACTACGCATGGAGAACTTAGAACGGCTCACGCTAGCCGAGATGG
>SYKU01000212.1 GCA_005808865.1 Acidobacteriota bacterium | reverse complement strand
CACCGGAAATCCGAAGGGCGTCGTCTACTCCCATCGCGCCATCGCGCTCCACAACTACGCGCTCGCCATGGCCGACACGCTGGGCTTCTGTGAACGTGACACGCTCCTTCAGATTGTTCCCATGTTCCACGCAAACGGCTGGGGCAAGCCCCACGCGGCGGTCATGTGCGGCATGAAGATCGTGCTGCCCGGCGCGCAGCCGCAGCCGCGTGACCTCGCCACGCTCATCGAGAAGGAACGCTGCACGGTGGCGGGAGGCGTGCCGACAATCTGGATCGGACTTCTCCGCCTGCTCGAGCAGGAGCGCTTCGACCTGTCGTCGGTCCGGCTGTTCATCGGCGCCGGCTCCGCGATTCCCAGACAGTTGATCGCCGATTACGAGTCGCGGCACGGCATCCGCCTGGTCCAGCTCTGGGGCATGACCGAAACCACGCCCGTAGCGACGCTCTCCGTAATGAAGTCGGAGATGGACGCGTGGCCGAAAGAGATGCAGCTTACGCAGCGCGCGAAGGCAGGCTTCGCCGTGGCCGGTGTCGAGTTGCGCGCCATGGACGCCGAAGGCATCGAGCTTCCGTGGGACGGCAAATCGGCCGGCGAACTTCAGGTGCGCGGGCCTTGGGTCACCAGCGGCTACTACAACGACGATCGCAGCGCCGACGCTTTCGCCGACGGCTGGTTTCGCACCGGCGACGTCGTCACGGTGGATGAAGAAGGCTCGATCCAGATACTCGATCGCACGAAGGACCTGGTGAAGTCCGGAGGCGAATGGATCTCCAGCGTCGACCTGGAAAACGCCATCATGGCGCACCCCAAGGTGCTTGAAGCCTCCGTTATCGCCGTTCCGCACGAGAAGTGGCATGAGCGGCCGCTCGCGGTGGTGGCGCTCGCCCCAGAGCATCGGGGACAGGTCTCGCGCGAGGAAATTCTCGATTTCCTCACCGGCAAGGTCGCGAAATGGTGGCTGCCCGACGACGTTGTCTTCGTCGACGCGCTCCCGAAGACCAGCGTCGGGAAATTCAACAAGCGTGCCCTGCGGGCGCTCTATCCTGAATTCCCTCGATAGCGCACCGGACTTGAAACGTCTGCGTCGCCAGGGTGTGCGATCAAGTCTATCCAGGGTGCAGGTCAGCGCATGATCGGTCGGGGCCGGTCATGACCTTGAATAGCCTTATAAATCGCGGGCCGATGCCACCACTTTGAGGCGTGCGGGCCGTTCACTTGCCTTCCCTTATCTTATTGGTCCATGCAGCGGCATCGACGGTGTCCGGCCGTCCCGGCATGGAAGGATACCTCGCCGACGCGGCACCGCGCTTCCGAAGGCCAGCCCGGCAAATTCGACAAGCGGGCGCTCTATCCTGAATTCCCCCGGTAGCAGTTGGGGAATCTACAGCAGCCCCGAGCCCCATGGACCCCAGATCGCCAGCGTCAACGCTCTCTCATGACTCTCCGGTCCCACCGGAGACAGTATTGGATCGCCATAGAGGGTCACCGTACGCACTGATGACCGCCCATAAAGGTTCACAAACAGCGTTTGCCCATCCGGACTGAAGCAGGCTCCGGCGAATTCCAGCGTGTTCTGGATATTGCGCGCAAAATCAAATATTTCGCCCGAGCGTGTCAGCCCGCGCAGAAACTGAGCGCCCGCTCCGTCCTCGCAAATCACCAGGCCTCCCCGCGGGCTTACGGCTATATTATCCGGCAAGTCCAACTCATCGATCCCGGGCGACTCGTAAACCAGCGTGATGGATTCCTGACGGAGATCGAGAATCCAGATTTGCCCCAATGCCGCGTTGCCGCCATTGGTCGAACTGAAGTACATCTTTCCTTCCGTATACCAGATGCCTTCGAGGCGGCGGAAAATCGCACCGCCCGCGTCGAGTCCCTGCTTGAAGACTCCGGCCATGGTCACGCCGTTCACCACCACCGTCGGCGGAATCGGATCCGGAACCGGAATCGGCACCCAGCTTATGGCGAGCGGCGTCCCGATCGTCTGTCTGGTTGCCGTCTCGTAGCCTGCCTTCGAATTCACCTTCAACATCTGCAAGCTGCCATCGGTGGCGGCGAGATCGCCCGGCTTCGTGGGCTTTCGAGCAGGCACAAAGCGGTACATGCCGGAGACATCGCCCTGGTCTTCCGTCAGATAGACAATACCGGTTTCCGGATCGACCGCGGCGGCTTCGTGCGCCATCCGCCCCAGCCGTTTCAGCGGCACGGCGGCTGCTGGATTTCCCGGCGTGGTGTCGACGGGAACTTCGAATACATATCCGTGATTCTGCGCCGCGCCCGTAGCCGCAACGGCCTCGAACGTCTCCTCGCAGCTTAGCCAACTTCCCCACGGCGTCACTCCTCCGGCGCAGTTACGCAAGGTTCCCACCAGACTCCAATGCTCCTTCACCTTCCGCCGCTTCCCGCCGGGCTCAACTTCGACCGAAGTCGTCCCGCCCGCGGTGTAGGCGTCATATGCCGCGGCGCGAGGGCCGAAGTCAGTATTCAGGGATCCGTTGAGGATTCCGGCCGATGTCGATGTGCTCCCCGCCGGACGCGGCCTCAGGCGCGAAGGCGCTTCGGAATCTTCGTGATTGCGGATAAGCAGGATATTGCCGTTCGGCAGAGTGAAAGCGCCGGTGCCGTCCATCGCCTTGGGAACGGGGAATCCGTCGTTCATCATGTCCCCTTCAAAGCTGACTACCGAGTACTGGAAACCCGTCGGCAGCGCAAGTTCATTCCCGGCCGGGATCAGATGTCCGTAGGCCGGAATGATGCGCGAACGTCCGCGTACCGCTGCGTCCGCCCGCGCGGAGAGACCGTGGAAGATACCGGCAAGGGCTGAGCGTTTCAGAAATTGCCGTCGGCCGAGTCCGTTTCCCTTTTCGTTCGACATGGAAATGCACCTCCGTGAGGGTTCTCAGAATAGACTGCAATACAGTAATGTACCTCACCTCGGTCGGCAGGGTGCTTTGGTGCGCAGCCGTTTTCGGCCGTCTGCCGCGCGAACCGCGGCCTTCCTCCCGCACAGTCACAGAGTTTGACAAATAATTTCCGCTCCATCCCGCCAAGTCCCTCCCTGCCGGCCCCACGGAAACCCGCCTCTCGGCGCAACCAAGCCAGGCGTCAGTTCGAGTCTATCCAGCTGAGACCCGAATCCGTGTTCTGCTCGACAAACTGGCGCCGTTTACGGCCGTAGTACTATCGATGGCATCATCCTGGATCTGTACGGACGCTGATCCGCCCGCCGACGGCCAGGACGATCCGTCTAACCACTTGAGCTTGTTGAATCGATCGCCAGCCTCCCCGTCGAAGCTGTTGGCAACGACGCCCCAGCGATTCGGACCCCAGTTCCACCAGACAAGAGCAAACCGTCCACACCGTCCAACGTTACAACGCCTGTTCCAGCCGCCTTTGTGCAGTAAAAGCCTCCGCCATTCACGTCTGCATAAACAGGAGCTCTCTTTCCGGTCGCGTATTGCACCTCGACCCGACGGCATTCGCCAGAATCCTGGACGAACGGAAGCCGGCGGGCTTGGCGGAATTCCAAAGGTGCGGGGTTTCGGGATGCCCCGCGGCGGCATCTCCCTAAGCCTTGATTTCCTCGAGTTGTTTCGTCGCGATTCCGACGGGGCGATCTATCGGAATGCCGGCGCAGGCGAGCAGGGTTGTGAGCAGATCCCCTTGATTTCCCTTTACATCCGGGAGGAAACGTCCCGTTTTGATCGAACCGCCGCCTTTGCCGGCAATCACGAAGGGAAGGTTTTCGCGGGTATGCTTGTTCCCATCCTCGAGGCCGGAGCCCCACATCATGATGCAGTTGTCGAGCAGGGTGCCGCCGGCTTCGCGCAGGCCGTGCATCTTCTTCACCATATAGGCGAACTGCGCGATGTTAAACTCCGTGATCCGGGCGATTTTGCGAACCTTTTCCGGGTCGTTGTTGTGATGGGTGTTCGAATGGTGCTGGTCGTTGAAGCCCAGTTCCGGATAGGAGGCCCCGTTTGGTGTAGAGCCAATGTAGGTGCTGACCCGAGTGGTATCGGTCTGAAATGCCAGGACGTTCAGGTCGCACATCACCTGCATGTACTCGCTGCGCTTCTCGCCTTCCGGGATCCTGATCTCGATCGGCGGCGAATCGGACGCGTGACGTTTGCTCGAGCGGGCGCCGGCCTTCTCCAGAGCCGCCTCTTTGTGGCGATACTCGATGGCAGCGATGCGCCGTTCCACCGAGCGCACGCTGTCCAGATATTCATCGAGCTTCCGTTGGTCCGAGGAGGGCAAGGTACGCCGCAGGTCTCTGGCGCCGCCCAACACGATGTCCAACAAGCTCCGGTCCAGTGCACTCAGCGGCGATGCTTGACCCGCCCCGCCGGCCTGCTCCTGCTTGTTGAACAGGCGAGAGAGCACGTTCCGCGGATTGACCTCGGCCGGAACCGCCTGCGTCGGGGAACGAAAGCTGCAGTGCGAGTAGTAGGCCTCGTTCAGACCTTCCTGGTTCTCCTTCCAGGTTTGTGGCATCGTGGCCAACTCGAGCGACGGCAGGGCGGTGAAGGCCCCCACGTGGTTGGCGGCAATCTGATCGGCGGAGATGGCGATATTGATCTCGTTCCGCTTGTCGGCGGCCGGCAATGTCGCCGTAAGCCAAGTGGATAGTTCGAGCGCGTGCGGCGCCCCGTTGAAGGGAGCGATCGGTACGCCGGAGATCCCCTTCATCATCAGACACTGATCAAGGACGGGACGCAACGATTCCAGCGCCGGCGGCGGCGTTGAGAGAAAACTCTCCGCATTGGCCGGCCAGAACTGATCCATGATCACCCCGTGGGGCATGAACATGAAACCAAGGCGCACGGGCGGCTTGGTCTTGAGAGTGTCTGCCCAACCCAAGGAATCCATGAGCGGCAAGGCCAGGGAAACCCCCAACCCTTTCAGGTAAGCTCGCCGGTCAATTCTTTCGCGTTTGCTCATTGCTGCCTCCACTTTCTTCCACTCGCCGATGTGTAAAAGGATAACTCGTAATCACCCCGTAGATGAGCGACCGCATGCGGTACCCGTCCGCGGCGATCTCTTCCATCAGGTCGTCCACCACGATTTCGTCGTAGCCTTCCAGCTTTCGTCCCAGGGCGTAGGCCATCAGTCTCTCGAGCAGGTTGCGGGTGACGTTGCCGGTGCGGGCAGCGATGATGACTTTCAGATCCCGGGGGCCCGAAAAGCGGTGTCCATCGGGAAGCTCCCCGGCCGAGTCAATCGGCTGGCCATTGCTGTCCCGGTCGCGCCATCGCCCGATGGCATCGAACTTTTCCAAACCGAAACCGATCGGGTCGAGGATCTGATGGCAGTTGGCGCACACGGGATTCGTGCGGTGCAACTCGGTACGCTGACGAAGTGTCAGATTCGCGACAGTCGCCTGATCCTGCTTATCGAGGGCCGGAACGTCAGGCGGGGCGGCGGGCACGTGGTCGCCGAGCACCTGTTCCAGCACCCAAACGCCACGCTTCACGGGGCTCGTGCGGTTGGGGAACGAGGTTGCGGCGAGAACACCGGGCATCCCGAGCACCCCTCCACGATTGCCATCACTCAGCCGGACCCGCCGCATCTCGGGTCCCTTGACGGTTTTCTCGAAGCCGTAAATCGCTGCTACGGTTTCATTGAGATAGGTGTAATCACTGTTGACGAAACCGATGACGCTCTTGTCCTCGCGGACGATGCTCTCGAAGAACAGGCGGACTTCGTCATACATCGCCTGACGCATGGCAGCGGTCATTTGCGGAAACATCGCGGAATCGAAGACTTGCCGCTTCAACCCGCCGACGCTCAACCACTGCGCGCCGAAGCCGTCGAACAATGCCCGCGAACGGCGATCATCCAGCAAACGCTTCGCCTGCGCCTTCAGCTCCGCCGGCTCATGCAGCTTCCCGCTCTCGGCCAGCGCCATCAGTTCTTCGTCGGGCATCGTGGCCCATAGCAGATACGACAAACGGGAAGCGAGTTGATGGTCGTCCAGCGGAATGATCCCGGTGCTTGATCCGGCTTCGGTTTCGGCTCCTCGAGCCGGAGTGATGAACAGGAACTGAGGAGACACGAGGATGGCCTTGAGCATCAAGTGGAGTGCCTGCGCGTAGGCCAGGTTGTTACGCGTTCCCAGGTCAAACGTCGCCATCAGGACATCCAACTCCGCCTCCGTGGGCGGCCGGCGGTAGGCTTTCCTGGCAAGAGACCGGGCGACGTTTCGCGCTGCTGTCCGTGGGGCAGCCTTCGGCGATGCAGGTTCTCCGAACAGCCGTTTCTGTACCGCAGTGGGTGGGGCGCCGTCCGGCGCCACGATCCGGCGCAGCACCTTGTCGGCGACTGTCAGATAATGCTCGAGTTGGAGGGGCGAGAGCGAGTTGAGGTAACCCTCGCCGCTGACTTCATCCGGCAGCCCATCGGCAATCGACGGCTCCACCCCGAACAAATCCCGCAAAGTGTTTCCGTACTCGGTCTTGGTCAACCGCCGGATGACGAAACGTCCCGGATCCTTGTGGCTGAGGTATTTGAGCTTCGCCAGCCAATCGACGAACATCTGGCGGTCGGCTTCGCCGGGCTGCGCGGCGCCTTGGGGCGGCATGTCGTGCGCCTTCACGCGTGCGGCGCCTTTCTTCCACTGTTCGGTGAAGGCTGCGTGGCCGGGAGCCTTGAGCGCCGGGGAGAAATTGACGCCCGCCCGCGTGGGGCGCCTGTTCTGGTGGCAGGGCAAGCAATAGGTAGTGACAAACGGCGTTACCTTGCCGCGAAAGAACTGTTCGGCGTCGGCCTTTAGCGCTTCGTGATCGGCGGCCATCGCCTGGGAAGGCGAGGCCAGACCCAGGATGAGTAATAGGCCAAGCGATACGGGCACTTTCGAAATCAGGCGGATTGCAACTGCGCCAGCCATACCCGGCGAGATTCTCCTTCTTGACCGGAAACTGCCCGTTCAGGCTTCCCGGACCCTCTCAGCATATCCCATCGCCTGACTTGGATGCTCTGCGTGCATTCGATGGCGCCTCGGGCACTGAATGGCCTGATCGGCAAGCGTGGTGGTTGGGCGGCTGCGACATTCGCCGGCAGAATCAGTTCATCGATCAACTCTCAAAATAGAGGTAGGACGGCGGCGGTCCCGGCCTCCGACGGGAAGATTTCAGTCGGCCGGATGCAGATGCAACACATCCCCGTCGCTTACGTCGCCCGGGTGATAGGTCCAGGCCGGCTGTAGCCTCGCGAGGTTGGCCTTGTCGATTTGTTTGAGAAGCGCATACTTGCTTCCGCCCGAGTCGCCGCCGTTGTAGCACCAGTCCTGGGCGGACAAAGAGGAGAGGACCAAGGTGGCGCTAAGCAGCCGCGAGGCGAACCTAACCAAAGTCCACAGCCTGACCGGGTTCAGAGGCGCTCCACCATCCGGCGGACGTCTTTGAGGGTCTGCATAGCGTCCTTGGAGGGAACATACTCCATGGCTACGAAGCCCTTGAACCCCGTATCGCGTATGGCGCGGAAGACGTTGGGGTGGTGAATCTCCCCCGTGCCGGGTTCGTGCCGGCCGGGGACATCGCCCACATGAAAATGCGCGATGGCGGCGATGTTCTTGCGAATAGTCTCGATGACGTTCCCTTCCATGATCTGCGTGTGATAGATGTCGTAGAGGATCTTCACGAACGGGCTTCCCACTTCGCGCACGATTTGGAACGCCTCGGGAGTGCGGTCCAGATAATAGTCGGCGTGATTGTTGCCCTTTGGGTTTAGCGGCTCAATGGGGGCGAGCGTGTTGATCACCTCAACGATCATCGTGACGCCGTGCGGAGCCACTATATCGTGGGCGCGCTTGAGTCCTTCGACAATACTGTCGTGCTGCGTTTGGCGCGAAAGCGCGGGCACTTTGAAGCCGCTGAGCACGACGATTCGGGTCGTTTCAAAACGCTTGGCGGCTTCGGTGGACGCGCGGATCTCGGCAAGGAAGCCCTCGCGCTCAGCGGGATTGCATAGACCCATGCCGATTGGATTGACGCCGCGGTTCCCGACAATGCAGGCGCACTCGAGTGGCAATTGCTTGCTGAGCGCGGTGATCTGTTTGGAATCTTGCGCGCGCCAATCGCCGAATTCGAACGCCTGATAGCCGGCTTCGGCCACTTTACGCATTTGCGCGTCGAGGGTGAGTCCCGGGAAGAGTGGCTCGACCCGCACCGACAGCTTCAGCGGCAGCCGGGCGGTGGCCGCGGGAACGGCCGCGAGAGGAAGCGTGAGCAGAGTGCGACGGCGCATCAAATCTGTTATATCATTGGGCCAAATGCCGGGCTTTCGACTTTTGGCAGGTTTCGCCGCCCTTCTGAGCGCGGCTCACGCCCAGCCGGTGCGCGTGGTCCGCTTCGCCGACAGCATCCCTTTCAAGATGGGCGAAGTCACGTCAAGGCGAATTGTGCATCCCGGCATCGGGGCAAAGAAAACCACGCTCAATCTCTCGATTTCGCAGGCGGGCGCCGAGTTTGCGCAACACGTGCACGACTACTCCGACGACACCATTCTCGTGCTCGAAGGCGAAGTGAACCTGCGGCAGGGCGGGTCCATGCGGCTGTTCAAAGCAGGCGAATGCGCCTTCGTCCCCACCGGCCAGATTCACGGCACGGTGACGGCGGGCCAAGGCGACACCGTGATGATCAGTTTTCAAAATCCGCCGGACCTGATTCTCTACACGGGCGCCCGCGACTCGAAGCGTCCGGGAGCCGCCGCGCCGAAAGGCGAGATTACACCGGGCGCGGTGAAGTTCGTCAACTTCCGCAAGAAGAACGGCGAATTTACGAATGCCAAGCTGGGTTCCCATCGCGCGAGGGGCTCACGCCGGACGTTGAAGAAGGGCCGGTCCTTCCGTACGAAAGCGGCGTCAGGAGGCGAGCAGTTGTTGTTTGTGTGGAAAGGCGCGATCCGCGTGAAGGACGCGACGAACGCCTACACGGCGGGTGAGCGTGACACCGTGTTCATCAACGGCCCGGTCGAGCTCGAAGTGACCGGCGATCAGGACGGACTGACCGAAATCATTCAGGTGGATGCGCCTTGACGCGCCGCACGTTTGGCGCACTGGCGAGCCATGCGACGCTGGCAGCGCAGCCGAAAAAGATTCGCGCGGCGATGATCGGTACCGGCCATGGCCATGCGGCCAGCAAGGTGCGCGCGCTACGCAGCATGGCGGAGTATGAGTTTGTGGGCGTCTGCCGCCCGGATGCCGACGATCCGGCCATGGAAGATGTGTTCCAGAATATCGAGTGGCTGAAGGTCGCCGCTGTCCTGAAGGATCCGTCTATCGAGCTGGTGGCGATCGAGTGCGCCGACGCCTCGCGCAATCTCTACTATGCGCAGCAGGCGATCGATGCCGGTAAGTTCGTGCACCTGGACAAGCCGCCGGGGGCATCGCTGGCTGGATTGCGAAAGTTGCTTGACGAGGCGAAACGCCAGGGGCGCATCGTGCAGATGGGCTACCAGTGGCGCTACCACGCGGGCATGCAGGCGGCGATGGAGGCGGCGCGCAACGGCTGGTTGGGGCGCGTGTACCGCTTTCGCGCCTCGATCGACAAGCCAATCGACGTGGACGAACGGCGCCATCTGGCGAAGTATCGCGGCGGCATGATGTTTTCCGAAGGGTGTCATCTGGTGGATCGTGCGACGGCGCTGCTCGGCAAGCCGCAGCGCGTGACCGGCTTCATCCGCCATCATTCGCCGCTCAACGACGGTCTCGCTGACAATTCCCTGGTGATTCTCGAATACCAGAATGCGCTGGCCGAAATTTCGCTGGCCGGTTTCGACCCGCTCGGCAACCAGCATCGATTCGTCGCGATTTTCGGCACGAATGGATCGGCCATCGCGCAGCCGTTTGCGCCGGTCCGCCTGAAGGTGGAACTAAAGGCGGCCGCCGGACCGTATCGCGCGGGCGAACAGATGCTCGAGCCTCCGGGTCCGCCCGGGCTTGCCTACACACCGGACTTCGCCGAGATGGCCTCGGTGATTCGCGGGGAGACCGCACCCGCGTATTCAGCCGCGCATGATCTAATGACGCACGAAGTTTTGCTCAAAGCCTGTGGAATGCTCACATGAACCAAATCAATCGACGGACTCTCATTCAAGCCGCGGCCCTTGTCCCCGCGCAAGCCGTAAGAGGCAGCGCGCAGAACAGCGCGATCAAGGTGGGACTGATCGGCGCGGGGGGCCGCGGGACGTATACCGGCACGATGGTTGCCAGGAATCCCGGGGCGAAGCTCACCGCGATTTGCGACGTCGTTGACGAGAACATCGCGAAAGCAAAAGCGAAGACCGGTGCCGTGGACGCGAAAGCGTACAGGAACTTTCAGGACGTCCTGACGAGCGATGTCGATGCGGTGATCATCGCAACGCCGGTATATCTGCATCCGGATCATTTCGAGGCGGCCGTCAGATCCGGCAAGCACATCTATATGGAGAAGCCCGCCGGACTGGATGTGGCCGGGTGCAAGCGCGTGATGAAAGCGGCCGATGGGGCCGACCGCAAGGTGAACATCACGTTCGGCTTCCAGCAGCGCTATGGCGGCGTTTATGTGAAAGCCAAGCAACTGCTCGATGCAGGCGCGATCGGCAAGGTGCGCGAGGTGCACGGTGAGTTCCTGAAATTCGCGTTGAAGGGCGATGAGCCGGTGCAGCCGCCGCCGAGGAACGAGAAAGAAAAGCTCGAACAGTGGAAACTGTGGCGGTCGACGTTCGGCGAGGTGATCGTCGAGACGTACGTACACAATCTGGACGCGATCAACTGGTTCCTGGGCGCACACCCGTTGAAGGCAATCGGGACGGGCGGACGTACTGTCGAGAAACGCGGCGATCTGCTCGACCATCTCAGCGTCACCTACGATTACCCGGCCAATGTGCAGATGACCTTCGCCGGATCGCAGATGACGCCACGTTTTTTCCGCTCGAACAAGGAGCGTTACATTGGCGAGAACGGCTTCATCGAAACCGCGCGCGAGTATTGGACCTACAGCACGGGCGGCGCGCCGGTGACGGAGAAGGCAGAGCACGACATCTCCATTGACGCACTGCAAGCCTTCGTCCAACGTATCGCCGGGGGCAAGCCGGAAAACGTCGGCGTCCGCGCGGCCGAAAGCACGTTGACGTCGATCCTGGGTCAGATGGCGATCGACCGCCGGCGCGAGATCACCTGGGAAGAGATGATGCGAAGCGCGTGATCCGTATCGCGGTCCGCTAGAGCTATTGCGCCGCGAGGCCGGGCACGCGAAAAACGTATAGTTGATTCGTAGGTACGTCCTGATACGGGCTGACATCGCTGAACGCGATGCTGTCGTCGCTATGGTCCGCAAAACTTCAGGTTGCGATTTGTTCCGATGCGAATCCGCCACCTTGAGGACCCATTGTTGCCCACACGCTCCACCACACGCTCCGCCTGCTGTCAAGCCTCGTTAGAAATGTCCCCATCGTTACCTCGTTAGAAATGTCCCTGCCTATTAAGAGCCGACGCAGTCGGCGCTTTTCTTGGTTTATGGTTTTATGATGCGCCCCAAGGTTGGGGCTTGTTCTACCGTAGGCT
>SYKU01000211.1 GCA_005808865.1 Acidobacteriota bacterium | reverse complement strand
TCTAAAGGCGATCTGCCCGCTTCCGGTCGACCAGTTGTTTGGAAGATTCGCTCTCGTCCAACCGCCCTATCCCGCCTGACCCGAGCTTCACGCGAGGCCAGGCACGCCTCCAAGAGTCGGAGCCTTCCTCACCGCGCGCAGCACGGACTGCGCAACGGCTTCGGCCGCGGCGACGCCCAGGGCATTGACGTCCGCCTGTTCCCCGCCCAGCGACAGCGCAATCACGATATCCCCGTCAGACATTGTATGTACCGGGTAAATTGTCCTCGCCAACCCCAACTGGCCCAACTGAGCGAGCTTCGTCGCTTGAAGCTTACTTAGCCTGGCATTCGTTGCCACTACTGCAAGGGTCGTATTGCCGCCCCTGAAGCCGCCCATTACACCGCGCTTCATTGCCCGTTCGGTGTTCGCGAATTCGCGACTTCCCGGCGCAACGCGCGCGCCTGCGATCAACTTCCCCGTTTCAGGGTCCCTTACGTCTCCCAACGCGTTCACCACCACCAGAGCCGATACCGACACTCCGGCGTAGCGTTCTTCCAATTGGACCGTGAAAGAGCCGACACCGCCCTTCATCGCCCGCCCCATGCCGAAGACCTTGCCGACCGTCGCCCCGGTCCCCGCGCCGACAGAGCCCTCCTTCACGGGCCCCGTGGTGGCCGCCGCCGCTGCCGCTTCACCCATCTCGCGCGTGGGGCTCACGTGAGGCTTCCCAATCGCGAGATCGTAGAGAATAGCGCACGGAACAATCGGCACGGGTCCGCCCGACGTTGGAAACCCGAGGCCGCGTCCAGCAAGGTACCGGCGGACGCCCGACGCCGACTCGAGACCGAACGCGCTGCCGCCCGCGAAAACGACGGCGTGGATTTGCGGCGTCACATGGCCAGGCGAGAGAGCGTCGAATTCCTGCGTGCCCGTGGCAGACCCGCGTATGTCCGCTCCCGCCACCGCGCCGCACTCGCACAGCACCGCGGTGCAACCCGTCAGCGCTTCGTAGTCCGATACATGACCCACGCGGATTCCGGCTATGTCGGTAAGTCCGTTCACAAGTACTAGTATGGTAGCATCGAGGGGCAGAGGCGATAGCGACCTTGTTAGAATTTCTGAAATCTCCCATTCAGACGGTCCAGGGCTTTTTTATACTTGCGGGACAGGCGCTTCGAAACATCATCCGTACTCCGCACTACTCTCAGGACATTTTTCTGCAAATGGACATCATCGGCGTGGGCAGCCTGCCGATCGTGATCCTCACCGGCTTTTTCAGCGGCGCTGTTCTCGCCCTTCAGATGTCGCGGGCGCTTTCAGAGTACGGCCAGGTGGGGCGGACGGGCCAGGTGGTCGCCATTACGCTCGTGCGCGAATTGGGTCCAGTGTTGACGGCTCTGATGGTCGCGGGACGCAACAGCTCGGGCATAGCGAGCGAGTTGGGCTCGATGAAAGTTACCGAACAGATCGACGCCATGCGCGCGCTCGGAACGGACCCGGTTCAGAAGCTGGTAACACCGCGCCTGATCGCGACCTGCACCGTCCTCCCGCTCCTCACCGTGATCGCCGATTTCATCGGCATGTTCGGCGGTTCCGTCGTCGCGGCAATGATCAATATCCCGGCGACACAATACTGGACAAGCGTGTGGCGGGCTCTCGGATGGAGCGATGTCGTGCAGGGTCTGATGAAGCCCTTCTGCTTCGCATTCGCGATTGCCCTTGTCGGATGTTATTACGGATTGAGCACGACGGGCGGCACGCAGGGCGTCGGCCGCGCCACAACCCAGGCCGTTGTGGTTGCTTCAGTGCTCGTGTTTGTTCTGACGTTTTTCATCACGAAGATCTTTGTGAGCGGCGTGGTCAACCTATGACGGGCAACAAATGACGCCGGACTCGCCGCCGGTCCTGAAATTTGAACACGTCACCGTTTCCTTCGACGGACAAGTCGCGCTCGACGACGTCTCCTTCGAAGTACGCGAGGGTGATTCCCGCATTTTGTTTGGAGCCGCGGGAAGCGGTAAGACTGTACTGCTCAAAGCGTCTCTCGGTCTCACGAGACCGGACAGCGGGCGTATTTTTGTGTTTGGCCAGGACATCACCCTGCTCAAGGAATCGCAACTCTCCGACATTCGCAGCAAGGTTGGAATGCTGTTTCAGGAGAGCGCGCTCTTCGATTCGATGACCATCGAGGAAAACGTCGCGTATCCGCTCTTTAACCAGAAGGCGATTCACTGCGAAGCCGCGGAAGGCCGCCAGAAGGTAGTCGACGCGCTACGATTCGTCGAGTTGGAGAATACGCTTGCGAAGTTCCCGAGCGAACTGTCCGGAGGCATGCGGCGTAGGGCGGCCATCGCGAGGGCAGTCGTCACGGGACCGCCCCTGCTGCTCTACGATTCGCCGACGGCGGGTCTCGATCCCATCACGGCGAACAACATCATCGCGCTGATCGTGAAAGCGCGCGACGCCAGCAGGACCACTACGCTGATGGTCACGCATCGCTACCAGGACGGGAATCTGGTGGCGAAATTCCGCTACAATCTGGAAGATGGACGGCTGGAGCACGTGGCCGGACGCGATCCCGGTTTCGACGCAAGTACGAGGTTCATGGTTTTCAGGGAGGGCCGTCTGGTTTTCGACGGCACTCAGAGGGAACTCGAAGAATCGAGCGATCCTTATATTTCGAAATTTGTGCTGAAGCGGGACTAAAAGTCTATGCCTGCCGCAAAAACAGTCTCATGGGCGAAGTTGAGAGTCGGAATCATGGCCATCGTTGCCATGGTGATCCTGGGTGTGCTCATTTTCCTCCTCACGGGCAGTTCAGGCCTGTTTACACGTACCGCCACCCTCTTGACCTTCATGAACGACTCGGCCGGGATGGCAACGGGCGCGACGGTTCGGCTGAACGGGATACTGATCGGGACGATCGAGAACGTCTCGCTTTCGGGAGAAAAGGATCCGCAGCGGTTCGTCAGAATCGAGATGACCGTGAGGCGGGAACTGCTGGCCCAAATTCCGGAAGACTCCCTTGCCGGGATCAGCGCTTCGAATCTGCTTGGCGACAAGTTCATCAACATCGAAAAAGGCAAGGCCACGGTGGTCGTAAAGGATGGCGCGGAAATCAGGAGTCTGGTAGCGCGCGACATTCCGGAGCTGATGAACCAGAGCGCGAACATTCTTGGCGATTTCCAAAAGATGGTGAAGCGCTTCGACCTGCTCTTCGCCGATATCGAAGCGGGCAAGGGTAATTTGGGCAAATTGATTCGCGACGAAGAACTGTACAACCGCATGAACTCGCTCGCCGACGAAGCACAGAAAACAATCGTCGCCGTCAGGACGGGCAACGGCACGCTTGCGAAGCTGCTATACGACGATTCGGTGTACATGGAAGCTCGCGCCACCATCAAAAAAATCAACGACATGGTGGACGAGTTGCAGGCTGGAAATGGAACGGCCGGTAAGTTCCTGAAGGACCCCGCCATCTACGACGAAGCGCGCAAGACGCTGGCCGAGGCGAGGAAAATGCTCGAGGAAGTCAACGCAGGCAAAGGCACCGTCGGCATGATGCTCAAGGACGGCCAGCTTTACAGGCAAGTGAATCAGACCATCGCCAAGGTCGACCAGACGCTTGACAAGCTGAATTCCGGGCAAGGCACGCTGGGGCAGTTACTGGTGAACCCGCAAATGTACGAGTCGTTAAACGGCGCGATGGGGGAATTTCAGTCGCTTGCGAAGGACATCCGGGCGAACCCAAAGAAATTCCTGCGGATCAAGCTTGGCCTGTTTTGATGCGGCTCGGCCTCGCAGCGTCGAAGCAACTCGTGGTAAATGCGGATGATTTCGGTTTTACCTCGGACGTGAACCACGGTATCCTCGACGCTCACCGCAACGGCATTCTGACCTCGGCCACACTGATGGCGAACGGCGGTGCCTTCGACCACGCGGTACGTTTGTCTCACGAGAATCCTTCTCTGGATGTGGGGTGCCATCTGGTGCTCGTGGGCGGCAGGTCCCTGCTTGACGGCCAACCGCTGCCCGCGAACGTTCCCGATCTGTTGAAACGGCTGATGCGCGGATCGATTCGCGTGTACGAAGAGCTAGCCGCGCAAGTTCGGCGCATTCGCGAATCCGGTGTTCGGCCCACCCACTTGGACACGCACAAGCATACGCATCTCGCGCCACCCGTGCTTAGGGCGGTTGCGCGGATTTCGGCGGAGTCCGGTATCCGGTGGGTGCGGCGTCCCTTCGACATCCCCATGGACGCGGCCGTATTCCGAATTCCGGCGAGCACGCGAAGAATCACCCTCATGCTGCGGATGTTGAAGGGCCACACCAGGCGCGTCCTCAAGGCCCGAGGATGCAGGTCGACTGATCATTTCGCGGGATTTCAGATAACGGGACGCTACGGCCCGGCGGAACTTGCGCGGCTGATTCAGAACCTACCCGAAGGCGTGACCGAATTCATGTGCCATCCCGGCCTCTGCGGCGAGGAGCTGCGGCAGGCTTCGACGCGCCTCAAGGAATCAAGAGCGCTGGAGTTAGCCGCCCTGACAGCTACAGAAGTCCGGCAAGCGGTGCGGGATTCCGGGGTTCAGATCGTGAGTTTCAGGGATCTGTCGGTTTAGTTTTCTTAATTTTAGTTAGCGCCGCCAAACTATTAGCCGGTCGTCATGAGCGGCCGGGGACTGCGATCACAGTTAATCTCGGCCTCGATCCAACCAGCCTGCCACACTTCAGCGCGAAAATGCCGCTTGTTCTCTCTGTCACTGCCCACGCGGCCTCCGGACTGGCCATCCGGGTGGCACTGGGGCAGGCTCCCGCACGGGAACTTCTCGCGTGCTCATGACTCGCGCGGCCGGTCGTATACTGGCCGATAGCCTGGTCAAGTAGTCCAGCAAAATTCCGTTCAAAGAAACGGCCGCCGGCTCAGAGATTAGCCCGATACGGAAAATGCGGGGGAGAGGCAAGAAAAATCGCATGCTGGATGGCGAGATTAACTTAAGGTTTTGACCCCGCCCCAGCCAACGCCCTTGCGCGATGCTTCAACTTCCCTCCGGCATCTCTCCAGCGGGAGTTTTCGCCCTTAAATTACCGGCATGCGCGGCGCGGGCGTGAAAAAAGCCGCCAGAGTTGCCCCTGGCGGCCCGTTATGCCTGTCTTTTGAGCCCGCAACTAATCGCCGAACGAGCCGACTTCTTCTCGTTCTTCTATCCGCTCCGTCTTCGCCTTGCCGTTCGCGGCCGGCGCAATGGAGATTGTTCCCAGAGGCACAAAAGCCGCATCCGCGGGAGCCTCTTTTAGCACGTGCTGGCGGTACAACTTCGCCATGCGTTCGTTCTCTTCTTCCTTCTTGATCCGTTCTGCCCTCGCACGGATCTTCTCCTCGCGCGCCGTCTTGGCGATCCCGACCTCGTCCAGATCCGTCTGCTTCTTCCACGCTACGTGCTCAGGATTCAGGTCGAGCGTATGCTGAACCGTGGGCAGCGCCACGCTCTTGTTGCCCGCAAAGATCTCGTGACGACCGTGCTCCTCGTACCACTTGGTCAGGGTTGCGGTCATGTGCATTTTCTCGATGATGTTCCGCCAGCCGATCCCCGTGTTATAGGCGCAGAACGAGATCTCGCCCTGCTGCGTAGCGTACGGAATGATGCACTGCTCGGTGCGCCGAAAGTCGTAGTTAAACAAATCCTGGAACCACATGCCGGCGACAAACAGGAAATTCCAACGGTCGGCGCGGCGTTTCTCGATGTCTTTCAAACGATTCTCGCCTGCGACGCTACCATAGTCCCTGCCCGTCGCGCCGAACGACTTGTCGAACTTCTTCAACAGGTCGAGCAGGCGGAAGTGCCTGGGTGCCTTGAACGGATCGTAATTTTTCATCACCGCGAGCGCCATGCCCGCTACGGAAAGCCATTTTCCGCGCCCAGCGTCATTTACGCGGGCCACATCCTTCGAGAACTGATCGGCGTGCAGGAACGCAGTCACCGGGGCCGATTCCCTGGTTTCCTTGTCCACCATGATCGCCATGCCGATACCGCAGTTGGGATGGCACCCGCAGCTCACCTGGCCCCAGTCCTTTTCCGGCCCGTGCACCAGATCCGCCCAGTCGGAGAAAGTGCCCATGAAGGAGATCGGGAACCAGTCGCGGACGGGTTCGCCGAGACCGGTCTGATTCTTCACGTCGTGCGCAAGGTGCGACAGCGTGTAGCGCTGCGCGAAACGCCGCTCATCGGTGACCGCTTCGTCACGGCCAGTGAAAGATACCGGCTGGAAGGCAAGGAAGGGAATCTTTTTCGGATTGTCGAGAGCGAACTGAACAATGTGGCCGACCTGCTCATTATTGACGCCGTTGATGATCGTCGTAACCGGGATGATTGCGACTCCCGCGGCATGCAGGTTCTCGATGGCCTGAAGTTTCACGTCGAACAGGTTGCCGACCGCGCGGTGCGAATTCGCCGCGTTGCCGATGCCGTCAAACTGAAGGTAGGCGTACCGAAGACCCGCTTCCGCGGCCTGCCTTGCGAACGGGGCGTTCTTCGCGAATTCGATTCCGTTCGTCGCAGCCTGCACGCTGTTGTAGCCGACCTTGCGGGCGTAACGGACAGCGTCCAGAAAGAAGGGCGAAATCGTCGGCTCGCCGCCCGAAAACTGCACCGAAAGCTGGCGGCGCGGCTTGATCGTAATGGCGTTGTCCAGAACGGTCTGGATATCTTCCCACGACAATTCATGCACGAAGCCCACTTGATTCGCGTCCATGAAGCAGGGGTCGCACATCATGTTGCAGCGGTTGGTGAGGTCGACAGTGAGGACCGATCCTCGACCGTGCTTGATAGTGCTGGTGCCGTGATTGTGCAGTTTCTCGTCGTTGTGCGCGCGGATGTCACGGCCCGGGAAGACATCCTCCAGGTGTTTGAAGAACGCCGGATCGATTGCCATCACGTCTTCAAAGTGCCCGTGCACAGGGCAGTCCTTGACCATCAGAATCTTGCCGTCACGCTCGATGATCTGGGCCTTGATTTCGCCGACCTTTTCATTTAGCAGGATCTTGTAGTCGAGCTTCCCGTCGAGGATTTCCTTGCGGATTTCCGGCACGCAGCGGGGGCAAAGAGAGTCGGTCGTTCGCGGCCAGCCAAGCGGGGGCTTGGTCTTCTGATAGCTCTTCAGCATCGGCTTGTCCGACCACTTTGGGGTGAATGCCGGTGCCTGGTTGATCTGGTTCACGCGGTCGAAAACCGCCCATGCCGCTTTCGCAGTGTAGGTTAGTGCTTTTTCGACATATTTGATAGGCTTATGCATGTTTGCGTTTGCTCCTTGGCGTGGTAAAGACACCACGGCCTCAACGTACAACTCGGCCAAATATGGAAGTATAGTCAATTTTGAGGCTCTATGCGACTAGAAATGAATCGAACTGTCATATTTAGAGGTTGTATGGCGCAATTTCGGGGTTGGGGAGGGAGAACTCTGGCAGCCGTAATCGGCATAAGTCTCCTGTCTTTCGCCGTTTGGAGGATACCGGGAGCCCTTGGGGGTCAAGGCGCAGTGTCGCTCTCGCGGCCCGGCCATGAAGATCTCACGTTTTGGGCCAACCACAATGGATTGAATAAGTTGGACGTCGAAGGCGAGATTGGATTCGGTGATGCGGCTCGGATTCTCATCCGTAGACGGTCTAACGCCCCCAAAATGCGCGCACTGCGCGACCGGTTCACGTTCAAGACAAAGAACATAGCGGACCTGGGTCAAGTGCTCCTCGATCAGCCAACGCGGGTCGTGCTCGGCGAGGGAGGAATCTACAACCTGCTCCAGAGCGGTGGGCGCATCGGAAAAATCGCCGGAGGCGAAGCGGGAACGTTCGTGCAGCATGGAGCCACCGTCGAGGTTCGTCCGCTGGTAAAACTGACGGTTCGCCTCATCGACGAAAATGGAAAGCCAGCCGCCGCGCGAATTTACCTGACGGGATCGGATGGCCTCGCCTACGCTCCGAAGGGATCGATCAGCCGCATTGCCGCCATGCCTGCGGAATATTATTTCCACGCCGAGAACTCATTCCAGATGGAGCTTCCCGCCGGCCAGACACTGATTGAAGCGACGCGCGGTCTTGAATACGAGCTGACTGAGCGGGAGGTGGATCTGGTTCCGGGACGGTCCGCCGAAGTTACACTAAAGCTTAAGCGATGGGAGAACATGGCGCGGCGCGGCTGGTATTCCGCGGACGCCCACATCCACGCCAACTACACCGCCGCCGACCATCAGGTGATTACCCCGGAAGACGTTCGACTGCAAGCGCTCGCCGAGGACCTGAACAACGCCAACATGATGGTCGCGAACTCGTTCGGCGCGTTCATTCACGACCCTGCGCTGTTTGAAGGTAAGCCCCACTCGCTGAGCGGCCCGAATCACTTGCTGTACTGGAACGAGGAAATGCGCAACGCCGGTCTGTACGGGCACATGTGCTTCTTCAACCTGAAGAGCCTGGTACATCCTCTGTATACCGGGTTTCGCGACACGCCTCAAGCGGACGACTATCCCCCGAATTACACGCAGGCTTCCGGGGCACAGGCGCAGGGTGGCGCTGTGACGTACGCGCATCCCGGTTACGAGCCCACCTTCGAAGGAGCGAGCGCGCGCGAACTGCCGGCCGACCTCGCGCTTGGCAGGGCCGTCGACGCCATGGACGTGTTGAGCAACAACTTCGAGCCGGCGACCACGGAAATCTACCACCGGTTGCTGAATTGCGGGTTTCGCCTGGCGATTTCGGCTGGCACGGACGCATTTACGAACGTTGCGGATCACTACACGCCCGGCGGCGGGCGCGTCTACGTCAGGACTGGCGGAAAACAGATGAACTACGCCGCCTGGATTCAGGGATACAAGCAGGGGCGCTCCTTCGCATCGAACGGCCCGATGATTTCGATGACGGTAGACGGCAAGGAGCCAGGCGAAGAATTGCAGTTCCCGTCGGGAGCGACGAGGACGGTACGGGTGCGGACGTCGGTGAGTTCACTGGTGCCAGTGGACAAGGTGGACGTGATCGTCAACGGCAAAGTGGCGGCGTCGCGGAACGGCGCCGGCGCGATGGACGAGCGAATACCGATCGAGGGAAGTTCGTGGATCGCGGTGCGCGCGACAGGACCGTGGAACCGGATGATCCTGAACGACGCGGGGGCTTATGCGCACACAAGTCCGGTGTATGTGCAGGTGGGAGGCGAGCGACTCGCTGTGAAGGAAGACGTGCGCTTCTATATCGCTTGGATGGAAAAGCTGATTGCCCGGACGAAGGAGCGTGGGCGTTTCTCGACAGCCGCGCGCCGCGAAGAAGTGGTGGCGCTGTTCGAGCGGGCGCTCGATTATTACAAAAAGCTTGATCGCTGAGTACCGGTATTGAATGGGCGATTCGCCGGCTTGAAGCCCAGTCGCACAACGCCTATGTCGACTTTCCGCTGCTTCAAAAACTCGCGCTGCCGGGCCAATTCCGGCAAGGCCAGAATCGCCGGCATCAAGTTCATCGACAGTTGCATGATGCGGCTCATGAAGGTGCTGCTGTATTGCGCCAACTCAACGGATGGCGCCCGGCCGGTATCCACCAAGCTGTTCAGGTTTGCCCTGATGTCCAGCCTGCATCGCCGCCGAGTCTGCGGACTGCTTGCGAATTTCTGCTCCATCACTCGCCTGAAGAATCTCACAGGCCAGCAAGATAGAAAACCGCCCAAGTGCCTCCTGAATAGCGCGATCTGCCTTGTAGTAAGATCGACTGCGATTTGCGCTAGTACCTAGTTGCATAAGTCAGAGTACTTGGCTTTGGGGCCGGAAGGGAACACGACTGCCTTCTTCCATTCAAACGGCGCTGCCTTTTCGTTGTAGACTTCAACAAAGTCGTCGATCGCTTGCCGCACTTGCCG
>SYKU01000017.1 GCA_005808865.1 Acidobacteriota bacterium | reverse complement strand
GTCCATAGCTTTCAAACCCTGCTCGGCGATCTGGCTACTATCGTCAAGAACAGAATTCGACCCAAAGACAAAAAGATCGCTGCCTTCGATATGCTCACCCAACCGACCCCGCTTCAGCAGCGTGCCTTCGATTTACTCGGCCTCACCATTCGCCTCAATTGATCCCACGATTCGCTCCGATCAAAACCGACTCAATCGTAGTCAGTAAGGTGTCGTGAAGATTCTGCTAAGTTCCTCGCGCTGCACCACTTGCTCCAAGAGCCCCCAAGAACTTCGGTCTAGATCTAGATTCTGCACGTTTCTGGCAGGAAACCTTCCGCCGCATGCGCCGGAGCCAATGTTGATAGGCCTTTGGTGTGCTCTTGGAGAGGCTCCGACTTTCGGCGTTTGGGTCTGTTTGGTTCCGGCTTCGCCGGGTTAGGGGAAAGGCGAAAGCAATAGTTGTAAAGGACCTCGAAAGACTATTCGCGCGCTACCGGCCCACTGCCGCGGGAGAGTTCGGACACGATCACCTCACGCTGCCGGTCCAACGTCCCCACGGCTGAATCCATCGCGATCCAGTACACAACTGCCCCGAGAACCGCCGCGAACGCCAGCAACCCCGCAAACACCGCATCGCTTTCGAACACCCGGCGGCCCCAGTACGCCAGCAGGACGGGAAAAAGCATCAGAGGGAACAGCAGTAAAAGAAGACTCTGCGATCGTCCGGGATTCTGGCCCATGCGCTCCGGATTCATGGCGCGCGGGAAATGGACGGAACTGAGATTGCCCGCGCTGAACAAATAGAGCGCCACGATGGGCGTCACGACGAAGGCCTCGGCGAGCTTTACGAAGCGAATCTCCCGTTGAGCGGCGATGCACACGAGCATTACCGCAATCATCTCGAGCAGCACGAAGACGCCGGCGGCGAAATTCTTCGCCATGAAGATTTTCCGGGCCGGCACAGGCCAGCAAATCCAGCCCTGCGCGGCTGCCCGGTCGAACCCGAACGCGTTCCAATAGGAAACCTGCCCAAGCATCAGCAAGGCATAGACACTGACCAATACCGGCAGGTTCCGCTGCATGACCGAGCTCCCCTCCCCTCCAAGCGAGGTTGGAAGCCACACCACCAACCCGAACGTGAAGCCCATTACGAACACCAGCCGGAAGCGCGGCGTCCGGCTCAATGTGAGAAGCTCCTTCTCGACGATGGCGGCTTCGGGATCGGGCAGCAACAACGAAGGGAGACGGCAAAAGCGGTCTATCAGGCCCTCCCGGGAGGAAGGTGCGTCCGTGGCGCCTGGCTGCAAATCAAGACGGAGGTTGAAGAGGAACAGTTGACGCCCGAACAGGTAGGCGGCCACGGTCCACGCGAGGAGCGCCACAAAAGCCGGGCCGCCTCGATCGTCCATCGCCACGCGCGCCGCCACTTCCCACGGCGACCAGCCGCCGCTTGAGAAATCCAGAAATCGATCCAACGTCTGCCGCGATACGGCTCGCGTCGCGATCAGGAGTTGCGGGAGTACGGCGAGCATCGCGATCAGGAACGTGGCGGCCTCACGAACCCTCTTTCGCGCAAGGACTCTTTCGATCAGCGATCTTACCCCTGCGCCGAGCGCAAGGTTGAGTGCCACGAACGCTGCCAGAGCCAGGGCGATACGGGGCGCGGCGCTCAACCCGCCGGCAGCCACGTTTCGCGCCAGTCCCGAACCCGCTCCGGTCAGCACTAGAAGAACTTCCACGCCGGAAGCCAGCCGCAACAGGACTTCAAGCGCAAACAGCCGGTTGTCTGAAATCGGATAGACGCGCAGCTTTCGAAGATCGAGCGAGGCGCCGAGGCTCGCGGAGAGGACGGGCGCAAGTTGCCAATAGCACAAACCGAGCATCAACCCGCCCGAAAGCGACTTCGCGATCAGCTCGCGAGGTTCCATTTCCCGGGCGATTAAATGAACCGCGAAGGCCAGCGCGCTCCAGAAACCATACCAGAGCACCGCCGGAATCAACGTCAATAACGCGCCGCTCAGCCCGCCCGGCGTTCCTCTGCGCAGCGACAACCACTGCGCCCGCAGAATCGCTCCGATGCCCGATCCGCCGGCTCCCGATCTCATCAAAGCCATTCCAGACGCTCGAACGACCGCCCGCCGCCCACCACCCGGACGAAGACGTCTTCGAGCGTTTCCGCGCCGGTTCGCAAACCGTCCATCGCTCCGTCGAGCAGGATTTTCCCGTCGTGAATAATGGCGACACGGTCGCACAGGCGCTCGACCACGTCGAGTACGTGGGATGTCAGGAAGATAGTCGCTCCGCGCCGCACCTGCCCAATAAGAATGTCCTTCATCAGCCGCGCGCCCACGACGTCGACGCCCTCGAACGGTTCGTCCATCAGGAATAGCTCGGGACGGTGGATCAGAGCCGCGGCCATGGCGGTCCGCTTTCGCATGCCCTTCGAGAAGTCCGCGATGAGCTTACGCCTGTCCTCGTCAAGTTCGAATAGCGCGAGCAGCTCACGTGCCCGCTCCGCCGCGAGAGACCGTTCCAGGCCGTACATGCGTCCGGCGAATTCCAGAAATTCCGCGGCGGTGAGCCGGTCGAAGAGCAACGATTCGTCCGGCACGAGGCCGATGCGACTCTTGATCTCGTTCGCGTGATTCGGTTGCATGGACAGGCCGAGAATCTCGATCGAACCGGAGGTCGGCGGAATCAGCCCGGTCAGCATCCGGATGGTTGTCGATTTTCCGGCTCCGTTCTGGCCCAGGAATCCGAAAAAGCACCCGCGCGGAACGCTTAGAGTCAAACCGTCGACCGCGGCTTTCGCCCCATAAACTTTCCGGAGGTCACGCACCGCAATGGCGGTTTCCATGAATTCCATCCTAGCGAACCCGTCTAAAGTTTTTCGGCGGCGGACCGATAGTACGAGCATGAGCGCACTCGTGACTTCCGGTATCGCGGGACAGGACCATGTTCTGTCAAGGATGGATAAACTGCCCCCGTTTTCACCGGTGCTGTCGAAATTGATGGCGACCCTGGCGGATGAGGACGTGTCGTTCGTCGAACTGGCCTCTCTGATCGAGAAGGACACGGTGTTGTCCGGAAACGTGCTCAAGTTGGTGAATTCCGCTTACTACGGCCGGAGCGGCACGATCAACTCGATACGGCACGCCGTGTCGATTATAGGAATGGTCCGGATTAGGAACATGGTTCTGAGCCTGTCCATTTCGAAGACTTGGTCGTCGCTCAAGCTACCGAGCAACTGGTCGTCCGGGAGGTTTAACCTGCACTCGGTTGCGGTCGGCATCATGGCGGACCTGCTGGCCAGCAACCTGCCCGTCCCTTATAGCGAAGGCGCCTTCGTGGGCGGGCTGCTGCACGATATTGGAAAACTGCTGATCGCGATCGCTGCGCCCGCGGAATACGAGACAGTCGTCAAGCGAATCGAAACAGGCATGGCTCCGGTCGAGAGTGAAGCGGAAATTCTCGGATTTTCGCACCCGGTGATTTCGGCGGCACTGCTGGAACGGTGGAAGATCCCGAAGCCCATCCAGCGGGCGGTCGCGATGCACCACTCACCGGATGAGGCTGATAGCCGCCAAATGCATCTCGCTCACGTGATCAGCGCGGCCGACGATTTCGTAAATGCGGCTGGCTTCAGCGTCGCAAACGTGCCCCTGCCCGAGGAGTCCGATCCCGCGAAGGCCCTTGAGAAGCTCGATCTCGGGGCGCACCTTCCCATGGTGATCGAGACCTTTCAGGCTGACTTCGACGCCATTAAATCCTTCTTTTGAGGAACCTCTCCGGTTACACTGCGTTGTCAATGAGTTAGGCGGCAGCCTCCAACGGCACAAGTTTGTAGCCGCGTTGGGCGGCCTGTTTTTGTCTGGCCTCGATCCGCTTCTCGCGAAGGGCATCGCGTTCCG
>SYKU01000210.1 GCA_005808865.1 Acidobacteriota bacterium | reverse complement strand
AGCCACCGAAGGCTGTCGAAGATTTTCTCGATCCTGCTGGTGCCCATCGGCCTGATCTTCTGGGAAGGCTGGCTGCTTTGGGCAGTGGCGCTTTTCTTTTTCGGAAGCCATCCGTCTCTATTCGACCGTACCGACCTCGGTTCCGGCCGCCGCAAGTTGGGCTTGGTCGCGCTGGCGGTTTTTTTGTTGTGTTTCACCTTCGTGCCCATTGACGCCTCATGAAGATTTCAGCCACCATCATCGCGCTGAATGAGGAACGCAATATCCCGAGGGCGATCGAAAGCCTCCGCTGCTGCGACGAGATTGTCGTGCTCGACAGCGGGTCTACCGACCGCACCGTGGAGATAGCGGAGAAACTGGGCGCGCGAGTCGTCGAAGTAGGATGGCGCGGGTACGCAGGACAGAAGAACGCCGCAGCCGAACAGGCCACCCACGACTGGGTACTTTCGATCGACGCCGATGAGGCGCTCAGTGAGAGTCTCGAAGGCGAAATCTGGCGTCTGAAAAAAGAGGGGCCGCTCTATGACGCCTACACCATGCCGCGCCTTGCCCAATATTTGGGCCGCTGGATCCTTCATTGCGGTTGGTATCCGGACCGGAAGATCCGCCTTTACAACCGCCACAAAGCGCGCTGGGTGGGGGATTTCGTTCACGAAAGCGTCAAGACCGGCGGACGCGTGGGCCATTTGCAGTCGAACCTGCTGCACTTCACTTGCGACTCGCTTTCCGAACATCTTAAGACCACGGACCGCTACACCACGCTGGCGGCGCAGGAGATCGTGGCGCGAAAGGAAAAGGTCGGGATGCGGCGTCTGATCGCGGATCCCGCGTGGGCGTTCGTGCGTACGTATTTCATCCAACGCGGCTTCCTCGATGGCCTCGAAGGTTTGACGATCGCGCACATGGCGGCGCTCTACACGTTCCTTAAGTACGTCAAGGCGCGGAACATGAGCTAACGTGCACGTACTTCATCTCGATACCGGGCGGGAGATGGGCGGCGGACAGTGGCAGGTTTTGCGCCTTGTGGAGCGGAACGGCGGGACGCTGCTCGCGCGCTCCGGATCGCCGCTGATGAAGGAAGCGCAGCGCGGCGGAGTGAAAACGTTCCCGCTCACGTTCGCCAGACTTGTGCGCTTTGTCCGCGAAGCGCACATCGTCCACGCGCACGACGCACGGTCGCACACCTTGGCGGCTCTGGCGTTTCCGGCGAAGCTTGTCGTCTCCCGGCGGGTCGCCTTTCCGATCCGGTTGGATCCGGTCTCGCGGTTGAAGTACGCAGCCGCCACGCACTATATCGCGGTGTCGGAACATGTGAAGGGAATGCTCCTGCAAGCGAGGATTCCGGCTCGCAAGATCACGGTGGTGGGCGATGGCGTTCCGCTTTGCGGCTTCCGGCTTCATCCCGCCGGACGAATACTCGTCAACGACCCCCGTAAGCACGCCGGGCTGGCCGAGGCTGCGGCCCGTGAACTGGGCGTCGAAGTCCACACGGTCACAAACCTGGAACGGGACCTTAAGGATGCGAGTCTGTTCGTCTACGTGAGCCACGCCGAGGGACTGGGGTCGGGAGTGTTGCTCGCGATGGCCGCGGGTGTGCCCGTCGTGGCGAGCAACGTTGGCGGCCTTCCGGAGATCGTGCGCGACGGCGAGACCGGCTTGCTCGCAGCGAACAATCCCGCTTCCATCGCGGTCGCGATCCGCCGCATGCTTGACGACCGCCCTTTCGCCGAAGCATGCGCCGCGCGCGCCCGTAGCATGGTGGAAGAACGCTTTTCGGTGGAGGCGATGGTTCACGGCACAATCAAAGTCTACCGGCGGATTTTGAAATGACCGAGGAGCTGCTCGCCGGACTCTTTGGACTGTTGACCGGCAGCTTTCTGAACGTTTGTATTTATCGCTTGCCGCTTGATCTTTCGGTGGTGCGGCCACGCTCCTACTGCCCCGGATGCGAGCAAGGGATTGCCTGGTTCGACAATATTCCGCTGTTGAGTTACCTGCTCCTCGGAGGCCGCTGCCGGAATTGCAAGGCGCTAATTCCGCTGCGGTATCCTCTGGTTGAAGTTTTCACGGGAACGTTATTCGCCGCCTGCGTAATCCTGTGGGGACCCACGCTGATTGCCGCAAAGGCGGCGCTATTGTGCGCGCTGGTAGTAGGTCTGATCGTCGCCGACCTCGAATCCCGCATTCTGCCCGATGAGATGACCTTGGGCGGCATGGCGGCCGGGTTCGCATTCGCGTGGCTGGTTCCGGTGCGGGATGGGACAGCGCAGGCAATATTGTCACTAGCCGGACTGGACGCAGGCAGGCAAACGGCTTCGCTCGCGGAGGCCGCGCTAGGCGCAGCCGTGCCGGCCGGGATCCTGTGGTCTGGCGGGTGGCTCTTCGAGAAACTGCGTCATAAAGAAGGGCTTGGATTCGGCGACGTCAAAATGCTCGCGATGCTCGGCTCGTTCCTGGGCTTCCGCGAGACGCTGCTGGCCTTGGCCGTGGGATCGACCGTCGGATCTCTGGTCGGGCTTGCGTACATCGCAATCGCGCGCAAGGGCAGGGAATACTACCTGCCGTTCGGGACGTTTCTCGGCATCGGCGCACTGGGGGTGATTTTTTTCGGCAGTGCGTGGATGGAGTGGTATGAGGCGCTGGTGTAGTTTCGAGGTAGTTCTGGGTGAGTCCAGTTCCGCCGCCTGGGCAAGAAAACCCGGGAGAGAAGTTCAAACGGCGGTTAGATAAGACCGCCTCTCCGAAAGCAGCATAACCGAAGTCGTGCGGGACACATTCACGCGTGAGACGGAGCGACGTGGCCTTGAGCGAGTAACGATTTCCAAAACGCGCGCAGATAAAGGCCCGCTGCTTCATTTGCCGGAACTTAGGCGCATTTCTCTGCATCTGCGGGCTACTCTTATTCGAGGAGACCGGATACTTACCAGCGGCCAAGCCGGCCACCCGGAACTCGCCCCGGTCATCCGTAACGCCATGCCCCGCCGCACCCTTCTTCAACGACCTGCTGACGCGGCGGGGCAATCGCACCTTCCGGCTCGCCCGCAAGGCGCACTGACCGTATCGGAGTAAACTGGAAGCACCATGAAAAAGCTGCTTCTATCGGTCTTGCTCACTCTGGCTCTGTTCGCCCAGGATCCGCGCGGCACCATTCTCGGCCGCGTTGCGGATGCCTCCGGCAGCCCCATTCCCAACGTTGCGATCAAGGTGATCAACGAGGCGACGGGCCTTGCGATCACCGCCACCTCCACCGGCGCCGGCGACTACCGTGCGCCCTACCTGAACCCCGGTGAGTATCGCGTGGAGGCGGAGGCGCAGGGTTTCAGCAAACTGTTGCGCCCCGGCATCCAGGTGCGCAGCACTGAAACCGTTACGCTCGACCTGGAACTAAAGGTCGGCCAGGTGAGCGAGTCCATCGAAGTGAAAGCCGAGACGCCGCTCCTCAATGCCGCCGACGTCACGCTCGGCCAGGTGATCGACCAGCGCCGGATTGAAGAGTTGCCGCTCTTCGCCGGCAACGCCATGGACTTGGTCCATCTGGCGCCCGGCACCGTCAACGGCACCAACCTGCGCCTGCGCAAAGCGCCGTTTAATGCCGCGCCCAGCAGCTTCGGCACCAACGGTACGGGCAACAACAATAACGATTTCACCATCGACGGCGTGGTGAATGTCTACTCCGATGGCACCGCGCCCCGTGTCGCCTTTTCGCCCCCGCAAACTTCCATCGCCGAGTTCAAGGTACAAACCAGCTCGTTCGATGCCTCGGCTGGTTTTTCGCTCGGCTCGAATGTGAACGTCACCACGAAGTCCGGTACCAACCTGCTTCATGGCGAGTTTCACGAGTGGCTGCGCCACTCCAAGCTCGATGCGCCCACCATCTTCCAGAATCGCGTCGGCCAGAAGCTGCCGCTCTACCAGGACAATCGTTTTGGCGCTTCCGCGGGCGGCCCCTTGTTGCTGCCGAAGCTCTACTCGGGGAAGAACCGGACGTTCTGGCTCTACGCGTTCGAAGTCAATCTCTTCGGTGACCCCAATGGCGCGGCCATCGTCACCGTACCCACCGCCGAGGCGCGCCGTGGCGACCTTTCGCCACTGCTCCGGCTGAGCGCGAACAATCAGGTCTACGACCCGGCCTCCACCACGGCCGTTGCCGGTGGACGCTTCCAGCGCATGCCCATCCCCGGCAACATCATTCCGGCCTCGCGGCTCGATCCTGTGGCGCAGAAGATGGTCTCGTTTTTCCCGCTGCCGAATCAGCCGGGCACGGCTGACTTCCGCCAGAACTTCTTTCTCGCCAACAAGGCGCTCGAAACCTACTGGTCCAACATTGGCCGCGTGGACCACGCCTTCTCTGAGAATCACCGCATCTTCGTCCGGCTGCATCGCGACTACTGGCAGGAGGACAAGCGACGCTTCTTTGGCCCGCAGGCTCCAGAAGGCGTGATTCTCAATCGCATCAACCGCGGTGCGGCGTTCGACGATGTCTACGTCATCAACCCGTCGCTGCTCTTGAACGTCCGCTATGGTTTGACGCAGCAGGAATTCCCGGAACAGCGTGTCTCACGCGGCTTCGACCTCTCGACCCTGGGCTTCAATCCGGCACTGGTGAGCTCCGTCGACAAGACGACCGCGACGTTCCCGCGCCTGCAAGTCGCCCCCTGGTCGCCGATGTCCAACTGGGAATCCGGCGACGGCACCACGGCCTCGCTGATTCACAATCTGAACTCGACATTGACGTGGAACAAGAGCAAGCACAATGTCCGCTTCGGCTTCGACTGGCGCAATCTGCGCGAGAATCGCAATCGCTTCCCCACCAGCACCGCACCCGACCTAAACTTTAGCTCCGTGTTTACCCGCGGCCCGCTCGATACAGCCGCGCCGCCGCAGGTGGGTGGTGAAATCGCCTCGTTCCTGCTCGGCATTCCGGGCGGCAACATGGGCGTGAACGCGTCGTATGCCGAGCGCAACTCCATCTACGGCTTCTACGTGCAGGACGACTATAAGGTCTCCCAAAAGCTAACCGTGAACATCGGTCTGCGCTACGAAGTGGAATCGCCCACTACGGAGCGCTACAACCGCGCCGTACGCAACTTCGACAGCACCACTCCCAATCCGGTTGACGCGCAGGCGCGGGCGCAGTACGCCGCTTCGCCCATTCCCGAACTGCCCGTCAGCCAGTTCCGTGTGCTCGGCGGACTCACCTTCACCAACACCAATGGCAATCCGCGCGGCTACTGGGAGCCGGCCAAAAACAACTTCATGCCGCGCATCGGCATCGCCTATCAGTTCGACACCAAGACCGTGCTTCGCGCCGGCTATGGCTTCTACACAGCGCCGCTCGGCACGCTCTACACCAATACTGAACCGGCAGGTTTCAGCTTGAACACTCCCATTCAAGCCTCGCTCGACAACGGCCTCACTTACGTCGCCACCATGGCGAATCCGCTACCCACTGGCCTGTCGCGGCCGCTGGGTCCGGCCGGCGGACTGCTCACCAACATCGGCCAAGGCGTCAACGGCTTCCCGAACTCGCGGAAGAATCCCTACGCGCAACGTTGGAGCTTCGGCCTGCAACGGACGCTCCTGGGCGGCTTCCTCCTGGAAGCCTCTTACGTCGGCAACCGTTCCACCCGCCTAAATGTCCTGCGCAACATGAACTTCATTCCAGCGCAGTACCTCTCCACCAGCCCGGTGCGCGATCAAGCCACCATTAACTTCCTCGGTCAGAACTTCCCCAATCCGCTGCGGGGCACCGACCCGATCTTCGGCGCGAACACCAACCGCAACAGCCTGCTGCGCCCGTTTCCGCAGTTTGGCAACGTGAACATCTACGAGCCGATTGGCTATGCCTGGTACCACTCGCTGCAGATGCGTCTTGAAAAGCGCTTCAGCAAGGGCTTCACCAGCCAGACGTCGTTCACGTGGTCAAAGAACATGCAGGCCACCGAGATGCTGAACGATCAGGACATCCGGCCCTACGAAGTGATTTCTGATCTCGACCGCACCTTGCGCGTGACCAGTTCCGGCATTTGGGAACTCCCGTTCGGCAAGGGCCGGCGCTTCGGCGCCAACTGGAACCGTTGGGTGGATGGCGTAGCGGGCGGCTGGCAGTTGAACGGCGCTATGCAGTATCAATCGGGCGCACCGCTCGGCTTTGGCAACGCTATCTTTAACGGCGACCTCGACGATGTGCTGCTGCCGAAAAGCCAGCGCAGCGTGGACCAGTGGTTCAACGTCAACGCCGGCTTTCAGCGCAACAATGCGCTGCAACTGGCCTCGAACCTGCGGCAATTCCCCATCCGCTTCGGCGGCATTCGCGGACCCATCCAGGCCCGTTGGGACTTCGGCCTGATCAAGAACTTCATGATCACCGAGCGCTGGCGCCTGCAGTTCCGCGCCGAAAGCTTCAACGTGGCAAACTATGCCAACCTGGCGAACCCGAACACTGCCGTAACGTCGGGCGCGTTCGGAACCATCACGGGACAGGATCCGCCCCGGTCGTGGCAGGGCGCGCTCAAGCTCACTTTTTAGCCGGCATCGCTACGTTGCGCGACAGCCCGGCACGCGGGCTTCGCGCAACCCGGCCACCACGGCCTCGTCTGCTTCGAAACCCATCCACGCCGAAAGCCGCGACCGGTTTTCCGACGGCGTGGCGAACGCTTGGCGCGCCGGCGGCAGCAGTGCCGGGCGGGACAGACGACACGACCAGTCGCGGCAATCGTCCTATATATCGACCAGATTGTCTCGAAGTGCCCAACACCCAACGACTGCCATACCATACGCCAACCTTGCGAAGGCGAAAACGTTCCCGCCGAAGCTTCTGCTGAATTCCCTAAAATCCGGACATTCCGAGCCGATACGGTCTACATAAGCATGGTTCCATTCCAACCCATTTCTTTCCCGATGATCTCCATGCGCCTGCTCCGGCAAGCTGGTCACTCCTTTCCGTGGTATCGCAGACGTCGTGAGCCGGAGGTCTCGAGAACGGATCGCATCGGGATCGCCGGAAGCGAAGCGTTCGCTGGGTGCTTCTGATTTCCATGATTCGTCTACTGATTTTCTCGCAAGACGCAAAGCTCCAATTTCTGCTGGGGCCGACCCTCGGGAGCGAATTCAAGGTGGCGGTTGAATCAAGAGAGGACCGGGTGAAGGCGCTCGTGGCGGCCGAACTCTGTGACGTGCTCATCCTGGATCTCGAGGTTGGTCTTGAGGAGCGGCAGCTTGCTTTCCTGCAGGAAATCCGTAATCCGCGCGTACCCGTTGTTGCGATGGCAAACGACGACTGCTGGTCTACGGTTCTAGAGCTTGTGGAGCGAGGTGTATACGACCAGTTTCGGAAGCCTCCGTTCCTGCCGGAGCTAAAGGCCATCGTTCGAAAGGCCCACGAACACGGCATTCTGAGGCGTAAGTTCGAAGACGGAGATCTGTGCCGGGTTGCATCGACGTGCGACAAAATGATCGGAAACAGCGCAAGGTCGCAGGCGGTTTACGGCCTGATCCGGCGCGTCGCGGGCTTGAACGTCTCAGTCCTGATCACCGGGGAAAGCGGAACAGGGAAGGAACTGATTGCGCGTGCGATCCACAATCTCAGGAATCGACAGAAGTCTCCATTTGTGGCGGTTTCCTGCGGGGCAATTCCCGAGACTCTTATTGAGACGGAGTTGTTCGGGTGCGAAAAGGGTGCATTTACCGGGGCAGTGGGAAGAAGGCAAGGATACCTTGAGCACGCCGGCGATGGAACCCTGTTTCTCGATGAAATCGGCGAACTCAGTCTCAATACTCAGGTGAAGCTCTTGCGCGTGCTCCAGGAAAGAACATTCAGCCGCGTGGGCGATCACGGGGTTATCCCGCTAAACGCACGCGTAGTATGCGCCACGCATCGCAATCTCGAGCAGATGGTGGCCCAGGGAAGTTTCAGGCAGGATCTCTATTACCGTGTGAACGTGATGTCTATACGAGCCCCTGCCCTTCGCGACCGCACTGAAGACATTCCATTGTTGGCGCATCACTTTTTGAGGACGTATTCAGAGGCCTTTCAGAAATCCGTTACCGGCATCGCACCGGACGCGATGACCAGACTGATTGCATATCACTGGCCCGGGAACGTTCGTGAACTCGAGAACGTAATACAGGGCGCGATCGTTGCTGCCGACAGCGACCACATAGCCCCGGAGAACCTCCCGGAGGCGTTCCAGTGCCCAGACCTTTCCTGCGTGGGTGATTTTCCTTCCGAACCATCGTTCGAAGAGCAGTTGCGCGACTATAAGATCAAACTCGCCCGGTCTGCAATCGAAAAATGCAACGGCAATAAGACCCTGGCTGCTCGCAGTTTGAACATATCGCGGGCTTACCTGCACCAGCTCATCCGGGAAGCCGTCGAAAACGGTATCCATGTCGCCTAAATCAGGCTCGATCGCACTTCACTGTGCTGCCAGGCGGTATGGCGAGATGCGCGGCGGAGTCTGATCGGGTTCAACTAGCCAAACCTGCCGATCGTCGAAATACCGAAGCAACTGCCGATTATGTTGGGCGTCCATCTCGCGCGCCCACACTACCTGGGCTTTGTCTATGTCCGCGGCGTTGTAGACCCAGTCGTCGAAGGGAGGGTGACCCGGCGCGTACCTGACCACCGCAAGTTGCTTTCCAGGACGGCTCTTCAGATCATCCAGGACGCCGGCGCGCGGAAGGCCCAAACGTTCGGTGCCATACCACATGGTAGGCCAGCGCGGAATCGCGATGCCGAGCGGCGCTGCAAACAGCCGGACTCCGATGAGGATCAGGCAGACAACCGGAATCGCACGCATCAAGGCCCTACCCCATGGCTGCGCGTCGGAACCCCACACGCGCAGGTGGCGCATCGCCTGAAGAAGGAGTACGTACGCTGCCGCGGTAAGCGGCGCGAGATAATGCGCGAAAAGCCAAGCATTCACAGTCAGACCGGCTGCATAAACGGCGCCGGCAATGACCAGGAATCGGACTCGGCGGTCCCGCAGCACCCGCGGAAACATGGCCAATGGCGCCAGAAGGACAACGCCACAGAGGAAGAGCACCGCGACTCCTGCTTTCTGTGCGGTTCTCCTCCCGAATCCGGCCAACGAGCGTGCTTCCCGGAAGTCACCCATTTCCCACTTGACGTAAAACTCGCGCATCAGTTCGTGGCGGTATTCGGGTTGGGGCCGCGGCGATTGCCACAGAAAGACCGGAGCCGACGCGTAGGTCGCTCGATTCACCTGGTAAGGAAGCGTGAGAGCGTTTCCGAAGACTCGGTAATTGTAGTAACCCGTCATCGCAGCGGCAACGAGCGCCAAAGTCGCGGGCGCGAGGGCTCTGCGAAGGAGAACTGCCGGCGGCGGGTGGGCATCCTTGAGCAGCCACCTGGCCAAAGCCCACGCTACCGGTATGCAAACCAATAGTCCTTCATAGGGGCGGCTGTTGGCGAGTATCGCCACGCCCAATACCATCAACAGGCCATGTCGAATTTGTGCGGTGCGTCTGATTCGCGGCAGCGCTCCGAGCACGAGCGCGCCCCCCACGGCCGCGACCGAGCCGCCGTAGTATCCGTCCACCCAGTAGCTGAATAGCGCCAAACGCCCGACCGCGAGCATACCGCCGAAAAGCGCCCATCCTGGAGGCACCCATCCTTGCGCCATCCAGCAAATTGCCGAACACATGATTCCCGTACTAAGTACCACGCCAAACCAGGGCATGCCGGTCAACGCTTCCCCCGCGGCCAGAACCAGCCCTTGTGCCGCGAAATACATAGACATGTAAGTCGGCTTTTGCGTAATGTGGAAGCTTTCGAGGTGCACCCACATGGGATGCGTCGGGTTTGTCAGCCGGCCGGTGGCGAACGTGTTACTGGCCAATTGATTGGCGAACTCGTCGTGGATGAATGGCTGGGGAATGGGAGATAGCGGAAGAATTGCGAGGCGAATCGAAACAGCGGCCAGGGCGACAACCGCGACAGAGAGGCCTCGTCTCCGCGCCAACCGTCCAAGGAACACTTCAGCTTTTGAGAACCACCTTGAGCCGGCGCGCGGCCAGAACAACGCGGCGGCGAAAGCGATCAACGAAGCGCCCGTCTCAATGATAAACAAAGACGGCCCGGCGGATGCCGTAAGCCCTGAGGATTCGATCATGTGGATCGGCCTCGGCAAAAAACACGGGGATGATTCGCGGAGGATCGAATAGACTGCTCGAAGCGGCGTCTATCGAAACTCCGCCGATTTGGTCTCGCCGTGCCTGAAAGCGGCATGATTCGGCCCGCAACCGCAACCGCTGGTGCTTCGCTGACGATCAAGGAGGGGGGGACTGGCGTCAAGACACCAGGCGCGGATTGGTTCATGATCGTGGCTGGCCGGCTTAGCTGGTGTAAGTCGCCAGTTTCGTTCCGACGCTCGTAAATGCGGCGCCGATTTGCGTGGCGACACTGGTCATGCCCGCAGTCGCGGCCAGGGCGATCAAGGCTCCGACGAGGGCGTACTCGATCAGATCCTGGCCGCTTTCGTCCGTCAATGACCTCTTGAGGCCGTCGAGTGTTACGAATACCTTCAAGTACAAGTTGTACATGCGTTGTTTCCTCCGCTGATACCAAAAGCACGTCGGCGGCCATTCAAGGTTGACCTTGCGAATCAGTATTTTGCGCCAGTTGGCCACCTGATGGAGCGCCCGGGCGTAAACGGCTGTTTACAATGGGCGCATCGAGGCGTGTGTCTTCGTGTACATTGAGCGGCAGGCCGCTGACCTGTGGGAACAGGAAATGCAGGTCAGGCGCCCGCCCGGTGACGAACCGCCGCTCTCCGCTCGCTATGGTGAGCAGCGTGCCCTCGGGAAAGCGCGCCTGGATCTCCGACATGAAGTTCCGGTATTCGCCCGCTCCCGTGGGCAGGGGAAAGAGGATGAAGTTCTCCGAACCACTTACAGGAAGCCTGCGCTCGATCCCGGTGTTCCGATGCTGCATCGCAAAGACGTGCCTGCCTTCTGGCAGTTGAACTTCCGGAAACTGAACCGTCCGGTAGCGGGGAAGATAGTATCCGGCGTGCCGGTATCCCAGGAAATGCGAATCAAATCCAACGATTAGAGTATCCAGAGGAATCGTGGCCTCCTGCACGGCTTTTAGAACGCTCTCGAGTTCCGCCTCGAACTTGCGCACCTCGGTGAATGAACAGTACACGGGTGCATAAAGGTAGACCAGGAAATTCACGAGTGCCAGCCCGCCGGCGATGCCGAGCTTAAGCGGCCTCCGCAGTTCCAGCTCCGCATACCACGAGGAAGCCCAGTAACCAAGCCAACCGCAAACGGGCGGGCACAGGATCAGAAGGTATCCGCTGTTCACGAATCTCAGAAAGATGAATGTGAAAAACAAGAGCCCAGGCCCGACCCAGACCCACGTGAACGCCTTGATACGAGGGTCCACGAGACGGGCCCGTCCGAGCGTCCGGAGCGGGAGCATTGCAGCGCATCCGAAGCAGAGCAGATAGATGCCGGCAATGCAGCAAAATCTGACAATTGACGTGGCCGCTGCGGAATTGAAGACGGTCTGCCTTCCTCCGGCCACTTGCCACAAAGACAACAGCGAAGAAGTGTAGATGGCGAGCCCACCGCTCTCCCGAATCATCGGAACCAGCCAGGCGAGCACCGTCAGCGCCAGCGTTCCAAGACCGGCTAGCGCCCGCCCGAGACTGGCCCCGCGGCAGGAGAACAGCAGTAGAGGCCCCAGGAACAGTATCGAGGACGGCCGAAAGCCGGCGGCGATGCCAACCACGATCGCGCCCGGTACGATGAACTCCACCGATCCGCGATTGACGCGCCAACACAGGTATCCGGCGAGGGCGGAGAAGAAAGCTTCCACGATATAGGTGAGCGCAACGGTGCCGTGAAACCAGACCAGAGGCGACAACAGAAAGATGAGCCCGGCGAATCGGGCCGCGCTGGCGTCGAACCAGCTTCGTGTCAGTGCAATGATCATCGCCATGGCGCCACATCCGGCGAGAATGCTGATCGCGACAAACGCTGTGTTCGCATCCTGAAAGATCTCGTTCGCGAGCCTCCCGAGACACACGTACAGGAAGTATCCCGGCGGATGCGGCTGATGAGCGCTCGGGTCGAACCGGTCGAGCGCCAGCGCGAAATTGACCGAATCGACATCGTAGAGGTAATGGCTCCTGAAGGCGACACGGGTGATCGCCATGAGCGAAACCAGCACAACGTAGTCCAGCCAAGCGCGGTATTTCATGGGAATGGCGCTGCAATTGGGAAGCCAGTGCAGGTATCCTCTATGAGGTGGCGATCCGGGTGCCTGGTGTCCACCCCTCAGGTCTCCGCTCGCCGCCAATCGTAAGGAGCCGTTTACACTCCGGCTGAAATATTCTCCGGATTGACACGCCTGTATCGTGCAAGCCGTTCAATTTACGCTCGCTTCTCCAAACGGCATTCGACATGCAAGATACGCGCTCAAGGAGAACGCGGGTATGAAAGACCTTTATCTGAAAACGTGCGTTAAGGCTCACGGCCTGAGAGATCTATTCGCGTCCGAGAGCGGACAGGATTTGATCGAGTACGCACTTGTCGTAGCCCTGATCGCTCTGGCAGCCACAGCAGGCATGAGTGGCATCGCTGGGCAAATAAACGCCGGCTTCACCAGCATCGGCACGAAGATGCAAACGTATACGAGTTGACAGGTCGCATCCGCTCCAGTCCCAACGGGCAACACATGCGCTCAATCACTTGGTGGCCAATACTCCTGTTGATCGCAATCGCGACAGTCATCGACATCCGCAGCCGCCGGATACCGAACTGGCTGGTCATTCCCTATCTGCTTGCCGGGATCATTGTCTCGACCGCAACGTTGGGACTGGCAGGGCTTGGACAGAGCGCTGCCGGCATAGGTCTCGCCGTGCTGGTAACCGGAATTCCGTGCTGGCTTCGCGGGATGGGTATGGGCGACTTGAAGCTGTGCGCGGCGGTGGGCGCCTGGGTTGGAGCGGCTCAGTTGGGCACGGCCCTGGTAGCGACCGGTCTCGCCGGAGGCGTAATGGCGCTGATCTGGGCTGCGAGCCACGGTTCCCTCAAGAGCTCGTTCGATGGCGCGGGGGATCTCATCTGGAGGTGGAACAAAGGCATCCGGCATCCGGTTCCCCGTCTCGACACACCCGGGGCGCGTGCCATGCCCTATGCGCCGGCCATTGCCATCGGAACCTTATTTTCTTTTCTATCGCTTTGAATCCGAACCGCGGACAGGATGCCCAACCTTCTTGACAATTCGACGAAGCTAGAACATCCCGCCACTCCGGGCGGCGCTCTATCTGTTGTCCTCATCGCGCCCAATCCGCAATTGCGGCAGACGCTCTGCAAACTGCTCGACGGCCCGCTCGCGACCCTCTCCCGCACCGTTGCCGAGTACCCGAGTCCCCAGGCTCTCTCGGAATTGAAGCTGTCTGATTTCGACGTAGTCGTCGTCGAACTGGACACCAATGCTGAGCGGGCGCTCGAGTTGATCGAGGCCATTTGCCAAAACGTTTCCGCTACCGTGATGGCCTATTGCGGAAAGAACGACGCGGCCTTGTTGGTCCGTTCGATGCGCGCCGGCGCACGCGATTTTCTGATCGAACCCGTGCTCCCGGGAACAATTGACGAGGCCCTTGCAAGGGCGGCGGCTCGCTGCCAGACTCCTAAGCATAAGAAGGCCCCAGGTAAGCTGGTCACCTTTATCGGAGCCAAAGGCGGAGCCGGGGTTACCATGATCGCCACCAATTTCGCCGTGGCTCTCACCAAAGAATCCGCGGGGAAGGTTGTGATTGTGGATCTGGACCTTGCGCTTGGCGAAGTGGCTCTAAATCTCAACGTTAGTCCAACCTTTTCGATCATGGACGCCATGGCCCACACAGACCGCCTTGACTCGGATTTCCTCTCCACGCTATTGATCCGGCACGATAGCGGCCTGACGGTCCTGGCGGCGCCGGACGTTTACCAGTCTTTCGACCCCCGGGGAAAGAATGCGGCCAAGGTGCTGAGTCTTCTGCGAGAGCAATTTGAATATGTGGTGGTAGATGCCGGTAACGGCGCTGGAGAGATGCAGGATGCCGCATTCGATCTGGCGGAAACGATTTATCTTGTGACCGAAGTGAACATTCCGGCGCTGCGGAACGCCAAGCGCATAACTGCATACGTTACGGCGAAGTTCGGGAATCGCCGTTTGGAAGTGATCCTGAACCGGTTCGATTCCCGAGCCGTCGAGATCGATCAGAACAGCAGCAGAAACGCGCTCGCTCAGCCCGTGAACTGGAGTGTTCCGAACGACTATGTCGCCGTCCGCCGGGCTCAGAACAGCGGCGACCCGCTCGCCAAGGAGGATTCGCCGGTATCGAGAGTCTTATTCCAGATGGCCCGGGCAGCTTGCGGCAAGGCTGTCGAACCGGAGAAGAAGATCAAGAAGAAGTTCAGCTTTTTCGGCTAGTTGCTTAAGCAATTCCCGCCGGCACGGAAGGATGGGAGGTCCTGAAATGGAAGTTCTCGATTTCGAAGATTTTAAGGCAAAGCTGCACAAGACGCTGATCTCCAAGATTGATCTTGAGAAATTGGCCTCGGTCGACAGCGGAAGGGCCCGGCTGGCCGTAGCAACCATGGTTCAGGAAATCGTCGTCAGCGAAAGGGTGCCGCTGAGCGCCGGCGAAAAGGAAAGGGTTGAGTCCGAAGTGCTCGATGAAGTCTTCGGCTTGGGCCCGCTCGAAACGCTCTTGAAGGACCCGACGATCTCCGATATTCTCGTCAACAATCCGCGTACGGTTTACGTGGAATCGAGAGGCATGCTTCGGAAGACGTCCGCGATGTTTCGCGACGACCGTCATTTGATGCAGGTGATCGATCGCATCGTGTCCAGGGTGGGAAGAAGAGTTGATGAATTGTCGCCCATGGTTGATGCCAGGCTGCCGGACGGCTCTCGCGTCAACGCAATCATACCGCCGCTGGCGCTTGACGGACCGTGCATGTCCATCCGCCGTTTCGGGAGCGGGCCCGTCGCGGCGGAGTCGCTGGTAAAGCTGAACAGCATCTCTCCCGGAATGCTGCAGATCCTGGCGGCTGCCGTCAAGGCACGCATCAGCATTCTGATCTCCGGTGGCACCGGAGCCGGAAAAACCACGTTCCTGAACATCCTCTCCGGCTTCATTCCTGAAACCGAGCGGCTGGTGACGATTGAGGACGCCGCCGAACTGCAACTGCAGCAGGAGAATGTGGTGCGTTTGGAAACGCGGCCGCCTAACGTGGAGGGGCTGGGCGCGGTTCGTCAAAGACAGCTTTTGATCAACAGTCTACGAATGCGGCCGGACCGGATCATTATCGGCGAAGTTCGCGGTGACGAAGCATTTGACATGCTGCAAGCCATGAACACAGGACACGAAGGCTCAATGGCGACCATCCACGCCAACACGGCGCGGGACGCCATCTCCAGGCTGGAGTCCATGGTGGCCATGGCAAGCGTAAACCTGCCTGAGCGTTCGGTTCGCCAGCAGATTTCCTCCGCCATCAGCGTCATCGTCCAGGTCTCGCGTATGACGGACGGATCGAGGAAGGTGGTCAATATATCCGAGATCACCGGCCTCGAGGAAAACGTTATCACGATGCATGATCTCTTTAACTTCGAGAGGAAAGGCATTGGGCCCGACGGGAAGGTCATCGGATCATTCCAACCGAGCGGCATCCGGCCGCATTTCCTTGAACGATTACGCGTGGCCGGCATCAATCTGCCGGGTGAGCTTTTTGAACGCTCGGAGAGGTAATCCGGCTGGGGGAGGCAGAAATATGTGGCTTACGATCGCGGCAGTTTTCCTGGGCGTCTTCACCATCTCCGTTTTAGTAATCACGGCGAAAACCGACCGCCGTTCGAAGAAGGTGCAAGCAAGGCTTTCCGCTCTGGAGGCTCAGAGCGCACCGAGGTCAGACGAACAACTGCCCGCCGACATTCGACGAGAGGAACGCGTCAGCCGGATCGCCTGGATGAACCCGTGGTTGAACAAGATAAACGTCGCGGCATTTCAGATGCTTCTCTACCAGGCGGATGTGAAATCGTCGCCCGGAACTCTAGTCATGGTGTCGCTCGCGGCGTGGGCTGGAGCAGGCTGTGTCCTGTACCTGCGGACACAAGAGGCGCTGACCTCACTCGCCCTATCGGCGGCTGCCCTGCCGCTGCCGCTTGCCTATGTTCTGCGGAAACGCGCAAAGCGATTTCTCGAGTTCGAGCAAAAACTGCCCGAGGCTCTCGACATGATGGTCAGCGCTCTTCGGGTCGGGCACGGTCTGATCACGGCGATTCACTCGGTGGGCCAGGAGGTAGCCGGGCCGGTTGGGCGGGAATTCCGTAAGTGCTTCGACGAACAAACCTTTGGTATTGACCTGCGGACCGCCATGTTGAATCTCGCCGGCAGAGTCCCCGTTCAGGACGTCCGTATTTTCGTCGCAGCCGTCTTGATACAGAAGGAAAGCGGGGGAAATCTTGCCGAAGTGTTGGAAAAGGTAGCTGTCACGACCCGTCAGCGGTTTCGAATGAAGAAGCAGATCATGGTCCACACGGCCCAGGGACGGGCAACCGGTTGGGTGCTCTCTCTTCTTCCAGTGGTGCTCGGGCTGGCTATGTACGCCGTTCACCCGGAAGGAATCAGCGTTCTATGGACGCGGCCGATCGGCCGGAAAATCCTGCGAGCCGCAATCGTTATGGAAGCCGTCGGGTCTTTCGCCATACGGAAGATCGTCCAAATTCGAGTTTGAGAGTCGCTTTATGGCACCTGCTCTTCTCGCATTCATAGCGGCCTTTCTGCTGATCTCGAGCGTGGGCCTTCTGGTGTTTTATCGCCAGGACACGCTCGACAAACTGCTGAATGCAGTTCTGAACCGTTCGAACGACCGGCTCCTGCGCAGTATCTCGGTAGAGCAGCCTGGAGCAAGAATCGAGAAACTTGTTGAGCCATTTCAGAAAATACTTCCCCGGAGCCCACAGGAAGTATCGGCGCTCCAGAAGCGGCTCATTCGAGCAGGCTATCGCGAACAGGCGTACGTGAATATTTTCTACGGCGCAAAAGTCCTGGTCCCATTGCTGCTGTGTCTATTGGCCACAATTACACGGGTCTATACGATAGGCCCGATGTTTGTGTACCCCGTCGTTCTAGGGCTTGGCTTTCTCCTCCCTGATTTTTGCCTGGACCGTCTCATCTCGAGGAGAAAAATGGAACTTGCCCTCGGACTGCCCGAAGCACTGGATCTGATTGTGATCTGCATTGAAGCGGGGTTGAGTCTGGACAAAGCGGTGTTGCGCGCCGCTGAAGAGCTCCGCCTGAGTCAGCCGGACATCTCCGACGAACTGAACCTCGTATGCCTGGAGCAACGGGCCGGACGTCCGCGCGCCGATGCCTGGAAGACTCTTGCCGAAAGAACCGACGTCGAAACAATTCGCTCTCTTACAGTAATTCTGATTCAGGCCGATAAGTTTGGCAGCAGTGTCGGAAAGACTCTACGGGCTCATTCCGAATCGTTGCGCGTACGCCGTCGCCAGGACGCGGAAGAGAAGGCGGCACAGACCACCGTGAAATTGGTGTTTCCGCTGGTCTTGTGCATTTTCCCCTCGTTGTTCGTAGTTACGCTTGGCCCTTCAATGATCGTGATGTTCGAAGGTTTCGCGAAGTTCTTGAATTAACGAACGCTTCAAATGGGAAGCAACTTTAGAAAAAAGGAGAAGACTATGACTGATACAACTATGATTCAGATGATCGCGGGTATCTGTTTTGCCATGCTTTTGGGTGTGCTAATCCAGCGCCGGCGCAAGAAAGCGTCTTGAATCTTCGGGAGCGGCGGGGCGGGTTGCGGCACGGAAGCGGCTGCTTCGCGCCCCGGCGGGTCCCATGCTGGTTAGTAGGGACGGTTGAGCAAAGCAGCGGAGCGGAGGAATCCGTGCAAGTGGAGCCAATAGCATTGGGAGAAAGAAGGAAGCCGAAGCGAGCGCTCTGCGCTTTCAATTGCACACGCGAGTCCTTCCTGGGAATGTCAGTCACGCCGGCGGATACACTTCTGAGGCGTCTCAGGGGGTTGCTGAGTTGCGAAAGACTGAAGTCCGGTGACGGCCTGTGGATGACTCCCTTGCCACGCATTCGTACGGTCAGTACGTTGTTTCCGATCGACTTAATCTGCCTGGACGGCATGAATCGCGTGACCGGACTTGTGGAGAATATTCAGCCCTTCCGTGTCTTGCCGGTCAGGCCTGGCTGCGTCAGCTTTCTTGAGCTTCCACTCCGCGCAATCCATTACTCTCACACTCAGCTTAACGATGAATTACTGATCTGCGCAGCGGAAGACATGGAAACGTGGCATCGGGCTCAGGCCCAAAGACGGTGTCTCCTCATGAGATATGGAGTTCAGGAGGGAGCTTGATTCGTTTGCTGAGCGGTCTTGTCAAGCTGCGGGGCGCAAATCCGAAGGACCCGCGGCGTGCGGCGAGGGCCGCCGACCCCTCGTCGCTTGTTTACTATTGGGACGGCTCCGCTCCGAAGGGCGACGGGGTGCGGGACATCAGCCAGACAGGCGCTTATATTTGTACTCGGCAACGCTGGGACATCGGGGAGATCGTCACACTGATGCTACGGCGGCGGGGGATTGCGAATTCGGAGGAAGCGAGCGGTCCGCCGGACCGGTCCGCATGCATTCCGTGCCGCGTTGTGCGGCATGGCGACGACGGCGTGGGGGTTGAGTTTGTGTTCACAACGCCTGGGGAGAAGACGAACCTGCTCGATTTCGTTAAGGCGATACCGAATGAGCGCAAAAGAACCCGGCTCGATGCGCCGGAAAGCGGCCAGGCGCTTGTCGAGCTCGCGTTGCTCGTCCCGCTGCTGTTTCTTCTAGTTGTAAACATTGTCAATTTTGGGGGATTCTTCTTCGCCTGGATTACCGTCGCGAATGCGGCACGCGCCGGAGCTGAGTACGGTACCAGGGCGGGCGCCACGATTGGCTCTCCATCGCCCGCGACGCACGCCCAGATATCCGCGGTTGTCGCCAATAACATTTCGTCTCTCCTGAACAAGGCCACCCTGGCAGTCCGCGTCTGCACGAACAGGAATTCCGTGATTGCATGTACGGGAACGGGAACGGGTCTGACGCCGGCGGATCCGGAGCCTCTGTCTTATGTTCTGGCAGCCATTGATGTGACCTATACATACCAACCCTACATTCCCTTGTTTGAGTTTCCCAGCCTCGGAATCCACGCCACCCTTCCGCCAACCGCCATTCATCGGAAGAGCGTGATGAGAATGCTGCAATGAAGGCCGGGAAGCGTTTCGGGCCGGTAAGCGGCCAAGCTCTCGTGGAGTTCAGCCTGGTTGCCCTTCTAACGCTCGTGATGCTCCTGGGTGTGGCCGAAATGTGTCGAATGTTACTCGTCTATGTGGCTGTGGCTAACGCCGCGGGCGCCGGCGTCCGTTACGCAACCCTTCACGGCAGCAGCCGGACCGGTTCGGGCGTTGATGGCCCAAGCGGTCCGGCGAATAATCCCCCTGAGGTTTCGACCGTGATCAAAAGCTTTGCAGGCACCGGACTGCTGGATACGAACAACCTGGAAATAGCCGTGGCTTATCCTGAGGCATCAAACGCTCCAGGCAAAACCGTCGATGTAACCGTTGTGTACCCGTACGATCGCTTCTTGAGATATTTTTCACTGAACGTACGCCTCGGGAGTAAGGCGCAAGGGGTCATTGTCTTTTGATCGCATCCGCCAGAAGAAGAGATCGACAGGCGGGGCAGATGGTCACCGTCCTGGTTGTCGCCATGAGTATCTTCCTGATGGGGGCCCTCGGGCTTGCGATTGACGGCGCGCAAATGTACGCACACTGGCAGATGGCTCAGACGGCGGCGGATGCAGGCGCGCTCGCCGGAATGATGAGCATCATGAATGGGACCAACGCCACCTCCCCCTACCCGTTCGGAACCGGGAGTCCGACCGCTTCCTTCACCTGCTCTACCACCGATAGCCGAACTCCCTGTGTCTACGTGAGAAACAACGGATTCGGCTCGACCGCCGCCGATACCGTTACCGTGAGCTTCCCGGTCAGTGTGGCAGGCGCCTCGCTTTCTTCCGACTTCGTACCGGCAATCATGGTCACCGTGCAGCGGACGCGTCAAACAGGCTTGATCCGCTTTCTGGGACCGGCGACGTCCAGCGTTACGGCAAAAGCCAATGGAGGTATCGCCAGTACTGTTGGCCCTATCCCACTACTGGTAACTCACCCGACGCTCGCGGACGCGATCTCTACTGGAGCCGGTTCGCTGAGGGTTTGCGGCGGCACGAACAGGAGTATTCAGATAAATTCCAGCAGCGCAACGGCTGCGACGTCCGCCGAAGCGGATTTGAGCCACGCAGGGCCCGCCGATTCCGGTGATTGCTCTGCCGGCACTGGCGCTGATTTCGGCGTTTTTGGGGGACCTGCGGCAGCACAAGCGGGTATTTCCCTGGGTTCAACGGGCCACTATCGTCAGCCCTCTTCACCGGTCACTGATCCATATGCCGGCGTCGCCGCTCCAGCGGTGCCTGCGGTCCACCCGGCGATAACAGCTCTGGCAGACGGCGTTAGCGGATGTCCGGCGGCCCCGAAGAAGGCATGCAAACTTTACTCCCCGGGTCTCTACACGGGTGGTATCGACGTCAAGAACGAGACCGCCGTATTCAAGCCCGGGCTCTACTACATTGACGGTGGCGGCTTCAAGCATAACGCTAACGGGCACTCGGTCATGTCCACCGGGTTTGCCGACGACCCAGACACGGGGCAGGGCATGGTTGTTTACAACACTGGCATTGGAATACTCGATTTCGGTGCAAACAGCTCGGCGAACCTGGTCGGATCCGCCAACGCGTCCGTCTACAAAGGACTGTTGTTCTTCGAAGACCGAAACGCTGTGGCGCAAACCCACGCCTTAAGCGGTGGTGGTGGAATTGTCCTCACCGGATCGCTCTATCTGACCAACCCGGCCGCCACCATGCTCGCCGATGCCAGCCACTACCAAGGTCTAAGCTTGGCCGGGAACTCTACCATTCAGATAAACGGGCTGATTGTTGTCGGCACGCTTTCCACCGGCGGCACGGCTAATGTTACTTTCAATCTTGCTGGAGCGCCGTGGTTGAATACCAGATCGGCAGCTCTGGTGAAATAGCCCTGCGAATGCCGCATGGAGCCCAAGTGTCAAGCCAGTCGTACAACGTTGGGGCGCATGTCCACCGGAGCTTACAGTCCAGTGTGATAAGTGGCTCTTTTCAAAGTGCCCGTGTTTGGGCATCGAATTGCCACGCAAAGCCATATGAACCGGCGATTGTTGATGGTCTTCACCTGTGCGCTCCTCGCCGCTGTTTGCGTCAGTTACCTGGTTTACCGGATGGTGAGCGGTCAACCCTCCGCGGCTGCGGCCCAGCCAGTTGTACAGGTTGTTGTCGCCGCCCGGGACCTTGAGACCGGCACTCTTATTCGGGAGGTTGACGTGAAGTCCGCGAGTTGGACCGTGCCGATACCGAAGCGCGCCATTCTGCAAAGGGCCAACTCTGTAGGCCGGGGTGTTGTGGCCAAGATCTACGAAGGGGAGCCGATAACGGAGGACCGGGTCGCCGCGATAGGTTCAGGGGCCGGTCTCGCGGTGACGATCCCTCCCGGGATGAGAGCGTGCGCGGTCAGGGTGAACGAGGTCGCGGGCCTTGCGGGATTTGTGATACCAGGCATGCGTGTCGATGTCTTGATCACAGGAGTAAGGCCAGGTACAACCGTCCCACGCGGACCGGAGGCGAGGACTCTTCTCCAGAATATTCAGGTCCTTTCCGCCGGCGCGAACTTTCAGAAAGACGACCAGGGGAAGCCGCAACAAGTGCAGGTCGTAAACCTCATGGTCACGCCAAGCCAGGCCGAAATTCTCAGTTTGGCGAGCGAAGCTCACGTCCAATTGGTATTACGGAATCCCATGGATCGAGAGATCTCAAGACCGCCGGGGACTATGATGGCCGAACTGTACGGCGAATTGAGGGCGCCGATTCCGGGTGAGACCGCAAGCCCATCGGATGGCCGGCCCGTGAGGAGACCGCCCTTAAGGCACCCAAGGGAGAAGGGGCCCGCGGGAGGGCAAGATGACATCGTTCGAATGCCTCATGCGATTGAGGTATTCAATGGGTCCAAGCGCACTGAAACTCTATTCAAGCGTGTCACGGAAAAGCCATGAGAGCCAGTTCGCGAAGGAATCTGTCAGCCGCCGCAATCTGTTTGTTTGGACCCTGCTTGGCCTATGGGGCGGAGCTGCCGGGTGCGGCGAGCCCTGCTGCGAAGATACAGAGCAGCCGCGAGGATCCGGAGACCATTTCCATCACTGTTGGGCTGTCGCGGCTCATAAGCAGCGTCGCGCCCATGCAACGCGTCTCCGTCGGTTCAAGCGCCGTGGCGGAGGCGACTGCTATCAGTCCGAAGGAGGTACTGCTTAACGGAAAGGCGCCCGGAGCTACCAACCTTATTCTTTGGCTTGAGGACGGAAGCAGGCTGTTCTACGACGTTACCGTTCAGCCCAGCCGTTTCGCGGCCGCTAGCCGCGTGGAAGCCATGGAGCGGCAGGTGGAAGCCATCTCCCGCCAAATATCAAGAGAACTCCCAGGCGGGACAGTGAATGTGAGCTTCGAGGGAGAGGTGGTGTTCCTCCGCGGGCGGGTGAAGACGCTGACCGACGCGAATCGCGCTGCCGCCATCGCTACCACAATGGGGAAGTTCGTGAATCTGCTGTACGTGGATGTGCCTCCACCCGAAGCGCAGATCCTGCTGCGCGTCAAGTTCGCGAGCGTCGACCGGAGCGTCAGCACCCAACTCGGAGTCAATATATTTAGTACCGGCGCCACCAACACCGTTGGATCGATCACCACGCAACAGTTCTCACCGCCGGCGTTGTCGGTGACTCAGGGCAAAGGCACGGCCACGCTCTCCGACGCGCTCAATCTTTTCTTCTTCAGGCCCGACCTGAATCTGGGCGCCGTGATCGAAGCGCTGCAGGTGAAAGGGTTGCTTCAGGTACTCGCCGAGCCAAATCTACTGACTCTGAACAAGACGCAAGCCAACTTTCTGGCCGGTGGAGAGTTTCCCTTTCCCACCGTACAAAATGCGAGCGCGGGGACCGGTCCCACGGTCTCCATTCAATTCCGCGAGTTTGGAGTGCGCCTCAAGTTTCTACCGACCATCACTCCCCGCGGAACCATCAACCTGCAGGTCGCGCCCGAGGTTAGCGCGCTCGATTTCACGAACGGCCTGTCTGTGAGCGGCTTCAACGTCCCCGCACTCAGCGTACGAAAACTGAGCACCGAGGTGGAATTGAGCGAGGGTCAGAGCTTCGCAATAGGGGGCCTGATCGATAACAGACTGAGCCAAACGCTGGAGAAGATCCCTTTTATCGGCGATATTCCAGTGTTAGGAAAGCTATTCCAGTCCAAATCGGAGAGAAAGCAGAACACGGAGCTGATCGTGATCGTTACACCCGAACTGGTTCGCCCGATCCCGGCTGGGCAGCCGGTTCCTGGTGTGCGGAACCCGGAGAAGTTTCTCGAACCGAACACGGGCAGGGAGATGAGAACTCCCGGGATGGCTATCACCGGGTCCGTTGCGTTACGAGCGCCGGCGGAAGCCATGCCGTTTGAGAGCCTGGTGCCGCTTTCGCAATCAGACCCTGCGGGCAGGCCACACGAGCAACCGCCCACGAAAGCGCCTCCGTCGGCGCCGCCTGCGCCGGAAACGCCCGCCGTTCCGAACCCTCCCGATCTGGCGCGTACATCGCCAAGCCCGGAACCGCCCGTCGATTCCACCCCGCTCCCTGCTCCGCCAGTGGAGCAACAGACGGAAGAATCCTCCACGCCCGCGCCGGCTTCTGCTGTTACGCCGGATCCAACTGAGTCTGCCGCTGCAAATGCGACGAACCTTCAACTAACCGTACAGGCCGGCTCGTTTTCGAAAAAGGGCAACGCTGAGCGCCTGGCAGGAGTGCTCCGGAACAGAGGCTACGAGGCGACCCTGTCGGACCAGATCGACCGCGGGCAACGCACTTGGCACGTCGTCCGCCTCGGCCCATTCCGATCGCGCGACGCTGCCTCGAAGGCTGCATCCGATCTGCGGGCAGTCCACGAAATCGTCGCCACTATTCGCCCCGTTCTTCCCTCACGCTTCTAGACCGAAGTTCCAGGCACCTTAAAGCGCAAGTACCTGATCATATGAGTGCAGCTTTGGCTCCTTTGTCGGAGAGGCGGTAGCGGTAGCTTCGTCCGATCCGTTCGAGCAGGCTATGGGCTTTCATCTTGCGAAGGTCGTAGCGGAGTTTGAGTGAGGGTGTAGGCACCGGCGGACAGGCCGAAGGTGGCGAGGATGGTTTGATGGATCTCGGCGGAACGCCATCCGTTGAGTTGCGTGCCTCCGTATAGCAGTACATCCATCAGTCGCATCATCCGGGTGTCGTGGATCTTGATGCCGGCGATTTTGGTTTTGCCTGACCACATCAACTCCGAGCGTCAACCCGCCGCGAACGTCGGCTTTCGCCGCGCCTCAGACTCCCGCTCCCAGCCGAAAGCCAGCTTCAACAACGTCGCTTCGCTCCAGGCCAATCCAAAGAACGACAGCCCGACCGGAAGGCCGCGGTAAAATCCCGCCGGCACGGTTATGTGAGGATAGCCCGCGACCGCGGCCGGCGTCGTGCATCCGCCGGTATCGCGGTCGCCGTTCACATGATCGATGAACCACGCGGGTCCGGACGTCAGCGTCACAAGCGCGTCCAGCTTGTGCTTCGCCATGACGGCGTCAATGCCTTCCGTTCGCGACAAGCGGAGGCAATCAGCGCGAGCCTTCAGATACCTCGCCTCCGTAAGCGGACCTTTCGCTACGGACCGCACGAGCAATTCCTGCTCGAAGAACGGCATCTCACGATCGCGATTCTTCTCGTTGAACACAATCAGATCCCCAAGCGACCGCACCGGACTGCCATCCGGCAGTCGCTCCAGATAACGGTTCAGCCCGTCCTTGAATTCGTAGTGCAACACCTCCATCTCAGGGCCCTCCATCTGGCCGTGTGTGTGAAGGTCGGCTGGGTCAATGACCTCCGCACCCGCCTTTTTCAGTATGTCGACGCAAGTGTTGAGGAAACGATCGAGCGGCGCATTACTCTCGAAAAATCTTCGTGCGATGCCCAGTCGCGCGCCGCGAAGGCCGCGCGGGTCGAGAGACCGCGTATAGTCCTGAGGTATGTCCGGGCCAAGCATGGCGTTGAGCACAAGGGCGGTATCGCGAACCGTGCGGCACATTGGACCGGCGGTGTCCTGGCTGGCGGAGATCGGGATGATTCCCAAGCCTCTAAGGAGTCCCACCGTGGGCTTGATACCCACGATGCCGTTGATCGAGGAAGGGCTCGTCACGGATCCGTCAGTCTCGGTCCCGATGGCCGCGGCGCAAAGGCTCGCGGCTGCCGCTACGCCCGAACCCGAGCTCGATCCCGAGGGACTGTGGTCGAGCGCGAAGGGGTTGCGGGTTTGGCCGCCGCGCGCGCTCCATCCGCTGCTCGAATGAGTCGAGCGGAAATTCGCCCATTCGCTGAGATTCGTCTTTCCGAGGACGAGAGCGCCCGCGGCGCGCAGACGCCTCACCACGAATGCGTCCTGAGGAGCGCGCCATTCCGCCAGCGCCAGGGATCCCGCCGACGTACGCATGCGGTCGCCGGTATCGATATTGTCCTTAACCAGGATCGGAATACCGTGCAGCGGGCCGCGGATACGGCCGTCCTTGCGCTCCCGGTCCAACTGCGCGGCGAGAGCCATCGCATCCGGATTCACTTCAATCACCGACGCGAGTTGCGGACCCTTGCGATCCACGGCCTCGATGCGATCGAGGTACAACTCCGCCAGGCGCGTGCACGTCCACTTCCCGCTGTTGAGACCGGCGGCGATGTCGGCGAGGCTGATGCCGTCTAATTCAAAATCGGCCGTGGACTTCGAGCATGCCGCTTCGACCGCGGCCGCGCCCGCAGCCGAAAGGAACGAACGCCGCTTCATGTTCAAGCTCACGGATACGTCACGTAAAACGGCGAGACCCAACCAATCTCCGGATCGCCATCGGGATTCTCCGGATCACGCTGAAATACGCGCACGTAGTAGTATGACCTTCCCGCCTTCGTATCGTTGTCGCGGAACTTCAGCGTGGCCGTGGGGCTCATCGGACGCGTCGTGAACACATACTTGCCATCCTTTATGACGTCGGCCCGTAGGATCGTGTCAGGCGCATTGACGCTCGCTTCAATAAGAGGCGCGCTGCCGCCCGGCGCGGCGAACTCCTCGCCGGGCATGTGTCCATCCGCCGTGACCTTTAGAATGATCTCGTCGCTTGCCGCGTACGTCCGGCGCGCGTACATGCCATCGAGGATTCCTGCGCGGTCCTCGGTGAGCGCCCAGACGGCCGCCCAGCTATTGTGCGTCGAGCCGTGGTCGCTGAACGACACAAACCCGTAGACATTGCCCTTGGCGAGCGCGTCCTGCGCGAAGTGACCCGGCTCGTCCACCTGCGTGGGTCCGCGTTTCTCTTTCTCTGGCGCACGGAAGGATTCGTAACTGCCCCGGCAGCCCTGGTACATTTCGAGCAAACAGTCGAAGCGCGCGTTCGGCCAATTGAAATCCGCCAGCGGGCCCGCTCCAAAAGTGTGCGGAACGATCACGGATTTTTGCCCCTTCTGCGTGAAGACGTTCGCCTCCATCCACCGCCACAACTCAGGCGGCAGGTTGTCGTCGCTCTTCCTCTCGCGGTCGATCATGCGTAGCGGCGCGCCGCGCTTCAGGAACAAAATGTTCCGATGCCCCGCCGGTCTCTGCATGCTGTGCTCGTAGCTGTAAACGCCGGTGAACACAGGCGAGTGCGTCATCAGATCGACCGTCTTCTGAACCGTCCACCACTGATAGTCGCGAAGCCCGTCGGGCCAACGCCCGCCAAGGACCTCGTTGTGGTCGGCCGTGCCCAGCCAGTCGAGTTGCGCGGCGTCCATGGCGTAACGGTAGGTATCGAGCACCGAGCCATCGACGCCGCTGTGGCCACGGATGTCCGTGTGCCTGTGGGCGTCACCCATCAACAGCTTGTAGGTCTTGCCCGCGACGGTCATCGAGTGGCGCGGACGCTGAGCGGGGCGCGAACCCGGTGACGGCAGCGCGGCGTCCGCGAACGCGGGAGCCGGCGGCGCGCTCCCCTTCGGAATTGTGGAAACGTAGACGTTGTAGTGGAGCGCATGGGCTTGATCGGTGGGGACGTTGGTTTCGGATCGTCCGTCGCTCGCGTAGGCAGTCTCGATCGCGCCCGATGCGTTTCTTGCGAGCGACGCATGCTGCGAGTTGTGCCCCGAGCTTTGCGCGAAACGGTAAGGCAGCGACCATGCGGAGCCGCTCAGGCGCGTTGCGTAGAAATGATAAATTTCGTTGGGCCGCGTGGAGGTCCAATGCCGGAAAACCAGAACCAGCGCGCCGCTTCCGTCGAAGGCGAGGTGCGGCAGTTCGGCGTAGCGCGTCATGCGGCCGGTCAGGACCGGAGCCAGATCGGCCGCGGTGTTCTGCACGCGGCCGTTTGCGTACGTTCGCAGGCCCAGTTTGCGCGAATGGTGCAGACCCATGCTGCCGGGTGCGGCGCTTGAGCGCGAAAAATCCTTACCCCAATTCTCTCCGCCCTCGTCCCAAGCCACCCAGACGCGGTCTTCGCCGTCCACGGCCACGGTCGAATGAAACTGCGCCGCGCTTTCGGTGGTGATGGCGACGGGCGCGCTCAGTTTTCGTCCGTCGAACGAGCGCAGAAAGACATCATAGTTGCCTGCCTGATAGGAATCCCACGAGATCCACGCGACGCCTCGCCTGTCGAGCGCAACGGCGGGTTCCCAATCGTTCGCGCCGCTGGTCGAAACTTTTATTTCCGGACCCCACCGCTTACCGGTGAGGCGTCGCAGGTAGATGTCTGACTGACCGTCGCGGAACGATTGCCAGACGACGGTTACCTGGCCTGCGGCGTCCGACACCGCGCGAGCGTTGAAATCGCCGAATGGGGCTCGGGTCAGGCGCTCGGGCTTCGACGCTTTGCCGTCGGCCGATACTTCGGTGGCATGCAATTCGAAGTTGCCGTCGGACTGCCCGGACCATACCACCAGCGCGCCGGTTCCCCTCGCGGCTACAGCGGGAGAGTAGTGATCCCAGTTGCCGTCCGCGAGTTCCGTGGCCGCGCTCCAGGCTCCGCCGGGTGGCTTTCGCCGCACGAGCACGCGGTCGGCGTCCTTGTCGTTCCATTCGATGAATGCGGCGAAGGCCGCGCCATCGGATGCGTAAGCGATCGAGGGCCAGTCGGACTGCTTGCCAGGATCGCTCGCGCGTTCGCCGGGAAGTTCGCCGGCGATCGCGGCGGGCGCGAGGGTGAGCACTACCGCGGCTTCGGGATTCGGCTCCGCGCTCTTTTTCGCGCCCTTCTTTTTCTGGCCATCGGTGTTCTTTCCCTGCGCGGCAAGCGGCGGCGTGCAAACTGAGATTGCCAGGACGAGTGCGGCGAAACGGCGTATCATGAGGGTGATAGTATCATTCGTACACAGGATTCCGCCATGTTCCGAACACTTCAATTCACACTTCCGATTTTCTTCGCGGCGTCGGTGTTCGCCGCCGCTCCCCTAGAGTGCCTGATTATCGATGGACAGAACAATCACAAATGGCAAGAGACCACGCCGATCCTCAAGAAACAACTTGAGGAGGGAGGACTGTTCGCGTGCGACGTCGTGACATCCCCGCCCGCAAAGGGCGATTTCAGCGGCTTTAACCCGGACTTCGCGAAGTATCCGGTGGTGGTTTCGAACTACAACGGCGAGCCTTGGCCGCAGGCCGTCATGGACAACTTCGAGAAGTTCGTCCGTAACGGCGGCGGCTTCGTGAGTTATCACGCGGCCGACAACGCATTTCCCGAGTGGAAGGCGTTCAATCAAATGATCGCGCTCGGCGGATGGGGCGGGCGCGACGAAAAATCGGGGCCGATGGCCCGTTTCCGCGACGGCAGGCTGGTGGTGGAGGCGAAGCCGGGAAAGGGCGGCCACCACGGACAGCGGCATGAATACCAGATTGCGACCCGCGACGCTCAGCATCCCATCATGAAAGGAATGCCTCGGCTTTGGATGCACGCGAAGGACGAATTGTACGACAGCATGCGCGGTCCCGCGGAGAACATGCACGTCCTTGGAACAGCGCTGTCAAAAACCGAATTCGGCGGCACAGGTGAGCACGAACCACTGCTCTTCACCGTCAAGTATGGAAACGGGCGGGTCTTTCACACCATGCTTGGGCACGACATGGAAGCGATGAACTGCACCGGATTCATGGTAACTCTGCGGCGCGGAACCGAATGGGCGGCCACAGGGAAAGTGAAGCAGAAACTCCTGCGGGATTTGCCGTCGGCGGATCGGGTTGCCACCCGCTGAGATGGGACGGAGTCTGATCGCCGCCGGGTTGTTGCTGGTCTGCATCGGGTTATTTATGACCATCGGAGAAAAGTGGCCAGTGCGCCTCGGTAGGCTGCCGGGCGACATCGAGATCCGCGGCAGAAACTCCGTATTCTATTTTCCCGTTGTCACGTGTCTCGTGGTGAGCGCCGTGCTGACGTTTGGGATGTGGCTGTTCGGGAAGCGCTGATGATTACCGCAAACGGCCCATGTGTTGGAGCGGCCAGTAGACGAAGACGGCTTTGCCGTAGATGAAACCGCGCTCCACGGTCCCCCAGGCCCGGCTGTCGTTCGAAGAACTGCGATGATCGCCCAGGACGAAGTATTGCCTCTCGCCGATCTCCGTCGGCGGGTACGAGACACGGTCGCGGTATTCCTGTGGAACGTACGGCTCGTCGATTTCTCGGCCGTTGACCAGGACCCTGCCAAGATCGATTTCGACGGTATCGCCTGGTACGGCGACAACACGTTTAATATAGGACTTGGACCGGTCGAGCGGAAACCAGAACACCACCGTGTCGCCGCGCTCGATCGCTCCGACGCGGTAGGTGAACTTATTGATGAAGATTCGTTCCTGGTCCGTGAGCGAAGGCATCATGCTGGTGCCTTCCACCTTTACCGGCTGGTAAACGAAGACGATCAGGATGAACGCCAAAAGGACGGACAGCAGCAGGTCGCGCAGCCAGAACAACAAGCTTGAGACCGCCGATCTGGATGCCGAAGATGTTTCAGGGCCGGGTTGTTCCACTTTGATGTGCCTTTCTCATCTTATGCCATCCGAAGCGCCGCGAACAGTTCTGGTGCTACCGGCTTTGAACGAGGAAGCGGCGATCGGGCGTACGCTCGACCGGGTTCCCAAAGGCCTGTACCGCCAGATTCTCGTAGCCGACAATGGTTCGACCGACCGGACCGCGGAAGTGGCGCGAGCGCATGGCGCGACGGTGGTTTTCGAGGCGGAACGCGGATACGGCGCGGCCTGCTTGCGCGCCGTCGGTGCGGCCTCGCCGGATACCGAAATCGTGGTTTTCATGGATGCCGACGCGAGCGACGAACCCGCCGAGGCTGCCCTGTTGATCGCTCCTATCATGGAGGGACGCGCGGATTTCGTGATCGGTTCCAGGGTGCTGGGGAACGCGGACGCCGGTGCTCTACAGCCGCACCAGAGGTTTGGAAACTGGCTGGCGACGCTGCTGATGCGCATCATTTATGGCCACCGGTATACGGATCTGGGTCCGTTCCGGGCGATCCGCGCGTCGTCGTTGCGGACGCTCGGCATGTGCGACCGCAATTACGGGTGGACCGTCGAGATGCAGATCAAGGCCCTTCGCCACAGGCTGCGCGTGATGGAGGTGCCTGTGACTTACCACTGCCGCATCGGTGTTAGTAAGGTGTCCGGCAATTTGAAAGGGAGCGTCCTCGCGGGAATCAAGATTATCTGGCTTGTGTTTCGTTTGGCGGTTTTGCGGTGAGTGAACGTACTCGGGCGTTGAAGTACCGGGGATCGTCGGGGACGGCAACGGCGCTCTTGCTTGCGCTGAAGGAAGCCGTCGTCCTCAGAACGAAAGCTTCAGTGCAAGTTGCACGACTCGCCAGCTCTCGCCGTTCTGGTTCGTGGTTGCCGAACTCGCTGTCGAGAGTGTAACGCAACACGCTTGCCCAAATAGGCCGGACGTGATCGCCGGGCTGCCAACGCTCGCGTCGCGCGGATTGCGGAAGTTCGGATGGTTCAAGGCGTTGAAGAACTCCGCGCGGAAAACCATCTTCACTCGCTCCGTGAACTGGAAACCCTTGGTCACGCCTGCATCCAGGTTCCAGTAGCTCGGTCCCTGGAAAACGTTACGGCCAATCCCAAGCTCTCCGGGCGCGGGAAACGTAAATGCCTCCGCATTCGGAAAGTAAACCGGTCCCCGCACCCCGTCCTTTGACTGCAATTGTGCCTGCGGAAGTGGAACTCCAGGTTTCAAAGCGGCGCGGCTTTGCGCCGTAAAGTTCGCCGTGAGCACGCCGGAGCGCACTGTAAACGGCTCGCCGGATTGATAGGTGTAGAGCCCGTTCAGGCTCCATCCGCCAATCAGGGCGTTCACCGCCCTGGGAACTGCGTCGAAAAAGCGCTTGCCGCGGCCGAACGGCAGTTCGTAGATTCCGGTGAAGTTGACCACATGCCGCTGATCGAAATCGCTGCGCGCGCGCTCGTTACGATAGTTGCGGCCGTCCGCGGGAGTACGGGCATTGGTCGTGGTCAATCCACCGCCGACCGCAGCCGCCACCGGATCGATGGAGAGGTCGTCGATCGACTTCGACAGTGTGTAAGCCCCATGAACCAGCAAGCCCGCCTTGTCGTAGCGTTTTCGGAACGTGAACTGCGCGGCGTGATAATTGGAGTCGCCGCCATTGTCGATCTGAAGAATCTGCGCAAACTGCGGATTCGGCCGCAGCCCCGCCAGCAGAGTCGTTTGCTCAACGCGTCCCGCGAAGTTGCCGGCTGCGTTCTGGTCCAGATCCGTCACCGTGGTCGCAGAGTTGATGAATGTCTGGTTGACGATTCCCCGTTGCAGGATCGCGACCGGCGCCGCGCCCGCGCATGCACTCCCGCTTGCCAAGGTGCCATCCGGACGGCAGCCGCCGCCAAGACCGACGTTCCCCTTCATCGCAAGAAACGATGGCAGAATCGGAGCGGAGTCGATCTGATTCACGTCCCAGGCGCGGTAGAGGCGCGTACCGCGACGTCCCACGTAACCGCCCGAGACGACATACCCCCCCGGCAACTCGCGTTGGATAGTGAGATTCCACATGTGGACGGTGGGCAGTTTCAGGTTCGGATCGAATACCCGTACGGCTGGAGCGTTGCTTCGCACCTGCGCGGGCGGCTTCAGGAAACTCGTGGGCTTCGCGGTGGGAGGCGGGAGGCTGTTGGGGAACCCCGCGCCCAATCGGATGTCGGCCACGCCCGCGCACCCGGGAGTTGTGGCCAGCGCGCCATTGGCGCCGCTGAAGGTTGCCCGGCAAATATAGGTTTGGCCCGGAACGGACGCCGCTACCGACGTGACCTGGAACGTGCCCACCGGGTCGAACGCGATGCCATAGCCCGCGCGTACTACCATCCTGGACGATCCGCCCGGCGACCACGCGAAGCCCAACCTCGGGGCGAGCGCGGCGCGGTTATAGTTCTTCCACCAGCGATCCGCGTGGACGAACGTCACCGGCCCCTGGCTGCCGTCGATCGCCTTGTCTGGAACGTAGGCCCGGTCTCCGGCTTCGGTCGCCGGTGGATTGACTTCCCACCGGACACCGTAGTTCATCGTGAGGTCTCGCCGCAGTTTCCATTCGTCCTGAACGAAAAAGTTGAATTGTCGCGCGCGCTGGCCCTGCGCCCACACGTTTACGGTCTTCGGCCCCGATAGAAATGGCGCATAAGTATCGTGCTTGAGGTCTCCCATGAAGACCTGAGTCAGACCTGCCGGTATTCCCAACAGATCGTTGATCGTGCCCTGGAGGCGGTTCAGGTCCGTGGCGTGGATTCCCGGGACCGTGGCGGAACCGGCGGCGGGCAGGGTGAATCCGGCCGGCGGGCGCGTAATGCGCGAGAGCGAAATCGCGGGCGTAAGGCTCGTGCCGCCGACGTCGCCCCGTTGATCGTTGTGCTGGTAGAACCGGAAGTTTCCGCCGAAACGCATCACATGCTTGCCCGTGAGATAGCTCAGGTTCTCGACGATCTGCGGCGTGTTCACCGCGCGATAGGTGTGGGGATTCGCGGTGTAATCGACATCCGAGTTGTTAAACGTGAATCGTGGTGCGTTGGGGAACACCGGATTCGCCTCGCCCTGCGTGAACAGAAATTGCCATCGCGAGAATCCAATAGTCAGTTCGTTTACCAGGCGCGCCGAAAGGACGCTGCGGAAACCGGCAGCCACGTTGTTAGAGGGCCGGAACACCTCACCGCGCGGTGGATAACCGGGGATTACAACCGGCCGGTCGTTCAACGGGTCGCCGTTCAGCGTGCTCTGCTTCGCGCCAAGGTACCGCACGAAGACGGAGTGGTTCGAGTTCAGCGTGTGGTCCACGCGAAAAAGATACTGTGGCCCGCGTACCTGGAACGGGGAGTTCCACTGATAGATGCCGGTGTTCAGCCCATCGCCGCCATTGTATGAATTCGGCGCAGGATAGCCGCCAAGTACGGACTTCACCGCGGAATCGAGGCCGATCCTCGCCGGATCGTTTGCAAAGATGTTGTAGGAGGCGACGCAGTTCGAATCCGTGGGAGAGCCGCAGTTCCGCACTCCCGGCGCGAGTTGTCCGGTTCCCGGATTCACGAGAAGCGAGGAATTCTGTATGGTCCTTTGCCCGGAGATTACCTGGGGGTTCGCGGGATTCGCTACCCAATAGCGATAGATTCCAGAGAGCGCAGCGGGTGTATAAAGGTCCACGCTCTCTCCGAATGCCTTATCGACGGGATCGGCGAAGTTCACCTTCTGGCCCTGCCAACTGACGAAGAAGAACGTCCTGTTGCGCCGGATAGGGCCGCCGAACTCGAATCCGTATTGATTCAAGTTGATGACGGGCTTCGTAAGTCCCTGAGCATTCGCGTAAAACTCCTGAGCGTTCAGCGCGGTGTTGCGGAAGAACTCGAAAAGCGATCCATGCAACTGGTTCGTTCCCGAACGCGTCGCAATTGACACATTGGCGCCGGAATTGCGGCCTTCCTCGGGGCTGGGGTTCGACGTCGTGACCTTGAACTCCTGCACATTATCCGGATTCAGGCGGAAGATGTTGTTGGTCGGGTTCGGATTGGTCGACTCGTTGGCGTCGATGCCGTCGATGGTCACATTCACGGCGGTCGAGCGCGCGCCGTTTACATTGACCGTATTGCCGGAGCGTTGCGTAACGCCCGGTTCGTACATCAGAAGGTTGAGCGGATTGCGGCCGTTCAGCGGCAGACTCACGATCGCCCGTTGTTCGACGACATTGCCGAGCGTCGCGGACGAAGTTTGGAGGACTTCACTCGATGCGCTGACTTCCACGCTCTCGGTTGTCGCGCCCACCTGCAGCGTGATGTCCGCGGT